>NZ_JBJHAK010000013.1:0-110402 GCF_054050975.1 Blastococcus sp. SYSU DS0828
GCCCAGGACCCCGGGGTCCTGGGCCACCGGTCGTTCAGTCCTTGAGCAGGCCCTCGCGGAGCTTGGCCAGCGTCTGGCTGAGCAGCCGGGAGACGTGCATCTGGGAGATGCCGATGTCGGCGGCGATCTGCGACTGGGTCATGTTGCCGAAGAACCGCAGGATCAGGATCCGCCGCTCCCGGGCCGGGATGGTGGCCAGCAGCGGCTGCAGCGACTCGCGGTACTCCACGCCCTCGAGCGCCGCGTCCTCCTCGCCCAGCGTCGCCGCCAGGGTGGGGGAGTCGTCCTCACCGGAGAGCCGCTCGTCCAGCGAGCTGCTCCGGTACGCGTTGGCGACGGCGAGCCCCTCCAGCACCTCGGCGCGGGGGATGCCCAGATGCTCGGCCAGCTCGCTGGGGGTCGGGGCCCGGCCGTTCTTCTGCGCCAGCTCGCCGACGGCGGCGTTCAGCGACAGGTGCAGCTCCTGCAGCCGGCGCGGTACGCGCACCGACCAGCCCTGGTCGCGGAAGTGCCGCTTGATCTCGCCGGTGATCGTCGGGACGGCGAACGAGAGGAACTCCACGCCCCGTGTCGGGTCGAACCGGTCGATCGCGGCGATCAGCCCGAGCGTGCCGACCTGCAGCAGGTCGTCGAAGGGCTCGCCGCGGTTGCTGAACCGCCGGGCGAAGTGCCGCACCAGGGGCAGGTGCTCCTCGACGAGGATCTCGCGCAGCCGTTCCCGGCGGGGGTCGTCCTTGTCGAGGGTGGCCAGCTCGGCGAACAGCGGCGCCGTGCGCTCGGCCCGGCGCCGGTTCTCCGACAGCGGTGGCGCATCGGGCTCGGGGGCGGCCGGCGGGCCGGGGAGGCCGGGCGCGGGCTCGTCCGGGGTCTCGACCGGCTGCTCGGCCGAGGGGTCGACGGGCGTGCCTTCGGTGGCGTCCAGGGGTTCCTCCTCGATGGAGTCGGCGGCGGCGGCCGACCTGCTCACCGGGCCACCGAGAGGTTCTCGTCGCCCACGCCCGCCGGGTGCTGCCCCGGCAGGTACTTGGCGAGGGCGATCACGGCGACCGGCGAGTCGCTGCCGGTCCCGCCCGGGACCTCGCGCTCGGTGGAGCGCCGGCCCTCGACCGAGTCGACCAGGGCGGCGAGGACCGCCCACCCGAAGCCGTCGGTGGGGACCTCCGTGCCGTCCGCGGTGGGCACCCAGGCGTTGATGTGCAGGCCGGCCCGCGTGGTCTCGAAGACGACCGTCAGCGGCGCGTCCCCCTGGACGATCGTCGACAGGGTGGCGCAGGCCTCGTCGACCGCGAGACGGAGGTCCTCCACCGCGTCGAGGTCGTAGTCCATCCGCATCGCCAGGTCACCGGCCATGGCCCGGACCGCGGGCAGCTGGGTCGCGGTGGTGGGCACCCGCAGCTCCAGTCGCTCCGCACGCCGTCCGTCCTGCGCGAGGGGGGCCCTCGAATCGACCATCCGTCGTCCGCTCCTTCGTTCCCGGCGCACTCGACCTTCGAGCCGCGGTGGTGCCCCGTGCCGGTCGGCCCGGCCACCGGTGGCGGCGCGGACCGGCACCGATCGGTGCACAAGACTGCTGCCTACCCGACCGGCGCCGGCGCCCAAACGTGGCCTGGACCACGGCGTTCGCGTGCCGGGCACGCGGTTGCCGCCACCCGCAGCCTGTTGTTGGCTGGCCCGAGATGAGCACCGGTTCCGGCAGTCTGCCACCCACCGACGACGGCGCCCTGGACGAGGGCTCCGCCGTGCTGCTCGCTGCCATGGAGACGTCGCCCGACGCGCTGTTCTGCCTGGCGGCCGACGCCGCCCGACCGCTGTGGGCCAACGCCCGAGCCCGCGGCCTGGAGGCCCGGCGCGGCGGCCTGCCCGAGGTCTCCGGGCGCCCGCTGGCCGACCTCGTCGAGGCCGCTGCGCGCAGCGGGCACACCGAGACCCTCAGCGGCGCGCTCGGGCCGGAGGGGCCGATGGTGACGGCCACGGTGCGGCCCATGACGGTCGCCGGCGAGCCGGGTGCCTTCGTGGTGATCGAAGCGCTCGCGGCCGACGACGTGCACCGCGCGCAGCAGGCGCTGCTCCCGCCGTCGCTGCCGATGCTCCCCGACGTGGTCCTGTCCGGCAGCTACCACCGGGCCACCGAGCTCTCCGCGGCCGGTGGCGACTGGTACGACGCCGTGCCGCTGGGCAAGGGCCGCGTCGCCCTGGTGGTGGGCGACGCCGTGGGGCACGGGGTGGCCGCGGCCGGCGCGATGAGCCGGCTGCGCGGGGCGATGCGCTCCACGGTGCTCGGCGACCCGGAGCCGGCGGCCGTGCTCGCCGCTCTCGACGCGTTCGCCGCCCAGATGGACGACGTCGAGGGGGCGTCGGTGTTCTACGGCGTCCTCGATGTCGCCACCGGGCGGCTGGTCTACAGCGCGGCCGGTCACCCGGCCCCGCTGGTCGTGCACGCCGACGGGAGCAGCACGTTCCTCGAGGTGACCGCCCGGCCGCCGCTCGGCAGCCTCCCCGGGGCGCCGGCGCCGCTGCACGAGGCCCAGCTCGCCCAGGGCGCGACGCTGGTGCTCTTCTCCAACGGTGTGGTCGCGGGGCTGGACGAGCCACCCGCCGAGGCGCTCGAACGGCTCGGTGCGGCCGCGCGCGAGGCGCTGGACGATCCGGGGGCCCTCGGCGTCGATGCCGCGGCCGGGCTGGCCGGGGCGATCGCCGAGGGCGTGCGCCGGCCGCACGGCTGGCTGGACGACGTCGCCGTCCTGGTCGCCCACCGGCGGGCCACCGCGCACGAGGCCCTCCAGCTGGACCTGCTCGCCGTGCCCTCCGCGCTGCCCGGCGTGCGCCGGCGCCTCAACGCCTGGCTGACCGACCTGGGCATGGGCGAGCAGGACCGGGTGGGTGTCATGGTCGCCGTCGGTGAGGCGTGCGCGAACGCCGCCGAGCACGCCTACCGGGGTACCGAGCCCGGGCCCATGTCGGTGACCGCCCAGGTCGACGTGGACGGGGTGCTCACCGTGACCGTGCGGGACCAGGGCACCTGGCGCCCGCCGGACCGCGACCCGGGTGACCGTGGCCGCGGGCTGCTGATCATGCGCCAGCTCGTCGACGGCGTGACCCTGGCCGAGGACCACGGGACGACGGTCACGCTGAGCTTCCGGCTGCGGCGGACCCCGGACGAGGAGATCGACGCGCACCGCGTCGTCGACGGTGCGGACGTGGTGGTCGAGCGCGAGGGTCCGCGCCCGGTCGTGCGGGCCCGGGGGGCCGTCGACGCCGCGGCCGCGGAACAGCTGCGGATCCGGATGCTGGAGGCCAGTCACGGCGGCGCCACCCCGATGGAGCTCGACCTCTGCGACGTCGGCCTGTTCAGCAGCGCCGCCGTCCGCGTCGTCCTGGCCGTGGCCCGCATCGCCCGGGACGAGTCCTGGCGCCTCGTCGTCCAGGCCCCCGCGGGCGGCGTGACCCGGCACGTGCTGGAGATCAGCGGTCTGGACGGGCTGGTCGAGCTGCGCTGAGGCGTGACTCTCCGTCCCGGGGGGTTTGCGGAGTGCCTGCGGTGCCCATTCCCCGCCCGTGAGACTGCGGCGCAGCGACGTGCACGGGCCCGGCTACCGACGCCGCAGAGCCGGGCGCGGCTTCGCGTACTACGACACCGACGGCAGCCTCATCAAGGACGAGCGGCTGGACCGCATCCGGGCCCTCGCCGTCCCGCCGGCCTGGAGGGACGTCTGGATCTGCCCGTGGCCCAACGGGCACATCCAGGCCACCGGGGTGGACGCCGCCGGGCGGCGGCAGTACCGCTACCACGACGCCTGGCGTGCCCGGCGCGACGCGGAGAAGCACGAGCGGGTGCTGGAGATCGCGCGCCAGCTGCCCGATGTGCGCGACGCGGTGCGGGCCGGGCTGCGCACCCGCGGCCTCACCCGCGAGCGCGTCCTGGCCACCGCCATCCGGCTGCTGGACCTGGGCGCCTTCCGCGTGGGCAGCGAGCAGTACGAGGAGGAGAACGGCACGTTCGGCCTGGCGACCCTGAAACGGGCGCACGTGTCGGTGCGCGGCGAGCGGACCTTCTGCTCCTACCTCGCGAAGGGGGGCATCGAGCGGGAGGTGGAGATCACCGACCGGTCCACGGCGACCGTCGTCCGCCAGCTGCTCGAGCGCCCCGCCGACGCCGGTGAGGACCTGCTCGCCTACCAGACCGAGGACGGCACGTGGCGGGACGTGACGAGCGCGGAGATCAACGCCTACCTCAAGGAGATCAGCGGCGCGGAGATCTCGGCCAAGGACTTCCGCACGTGGACGGCGACGGTGCTGATGGCCGCCGCGCTCGCCGAGGTGCCCCCGCCGACGTCGAAGACGGCCCGCAAGAAGGTCGTCAGCGCCGCCTACAAGCGGGTCAGCGAGCAGCTGGGGAACACCCCCGCCGTCTGCAAGGCCAGCTACGTCGACCCGCGCGTCGTCGACCGGTTCGAGCACGGCGAGACGGTCGCCGAGGCCCTGCGCGACGCCGACGAGGTCCTGTCGTCGGGGGGTGTGGCCGACCGGGACACGCAGAAGGTGCTGGAGGAGGCCGTCTGCCGGCTGCTCTCGGCCTAGTGACGACGGAGGCCCCGCTCCGGTGTGGAGCGGGGCCTCCGGACGAGGTCCTTCTTTAGCGGGCGTCGGCGATGGTGAAGAGGTCGATCAGCCCGGTCACCTCGAGCGGCCGGGTGACGGCGCGGGTCGTGGCGATCAGCCGCAGGGCGACCTCACGGCTGCGGGCGGACTTCTGCGTCTCGACGAGCACGGCGAGACCGGCCGAGCCCAGGAACTGGACACCGGACAGGTCGATCACCAGCTCACGCGGCTGCTGCTCGAGCTGGCTGTCCAGGGTCGAGCGCAGCACGGGAGCGGTGAAGGTGTCCACCTCGCCGACGACCGTGACCGTGACAGCGCCGTCCTCGTCGGTGGAGGTCGAGAGCGTGATCACGTCGTCGAAGGGTGCCTCGGTGCCCTCGGTCGACACGTCGGGCTGCCCCTCGGCGGGCAGGTCGGAAGTGGTCACGGACAGTGGCTCCTCTCGGCGGAACCCGGACGACGGGCCGCCCGGACAATCTACCGCTGCACATCTCCGGGGGCCCGGGCCCCCGGCTCGCGGTGGTCGAATGTGTTGCGTGCCGGACCACCGGCCCAGCACGTCGCGGCTACCTGCTGAACCGCTGACTCAACGTAGACAACCTGCCGCGCGCGCGCCAACCCACCCCCCGGACGGCACCCGAAGGGGCGCCGAGGGGTGGGTCGCTGGTGTGCGGGGGAGCGTCAGCCGTCGGTGACGTGGACGGCGGACTCCTCGGGGCCCTCGCCGCCCACGGGCTGGTCCGCGGTGGCCTCGACGTCGTCTGCGGTGCGGTTGGTGCCGGAGTCGCTCTCGGGCGTGGTCGAGGTGTCCTGCTCCAGCTGCGCGTCGGCCCGCTGCGGGTCCTCGGCGGGGCGGACGTCGGCCGCGTCGTCGGGGAGCTCCCGATCCAGCCGGCCGGCGAGGGACTCGCCCTGGGACTGCTCGAAGGCGGTGGTGCCGAAGTCGACCGTGGCGGTCGCGCTCTCGTTCGGCATCGGCTGGAACTGCGGGTCCTCCTTCCACGCCTGGGTGGGGGAGTCGTCCTGCGCGACGTCCGGGATGCCGTCGTCCGAGGGGAAGATGTCCCGGGCCGTCTGCCCCTCGGTCTGGGTGGTGCCGTCGTACGTACCGGGGTCGGTGCCGTCGTTGGCGGGGTTGGTCATCGGGCCTCCGTTCGTCGGCGGGCGTGCCCGCGCTCTCGCCCCCGGAGGGGCCGTGGGCCGGTCGGGGGACCGGCGTCGTTCCACCGCCCTACCCGGGGGCCGTGCGGCCATGCGCCGGTGTGCGTCGCGGCACTGCCGCCCGTCGGCATGGGAGCGCGCCCGCGGGGTAGCGGGGGACCATGGCGATCGCAGACGAGGTCCAGCGGGTCGGGGCGCCGCTCCGCCGGTGGGTGCGCACCCAGAAGCGCGAGTACACCAACGGGGAACCCAGGCCGCTGGGCGGTGACCTGGGCGCCATGGGCGTGTACGCGGGCGTGGTGGCCGGTGGCGCCGTGGCGGTGCGGGCCGCGGGCAAGCAGCTGCCCGAGCGGATCCCGCTCGGTGACGCCGTCCTGCTCACCATCGCCACCTTCCGGCTGGCCCGCCGCATCGCCAAGGACCCGGTGACCAGTCCGCTCCGCGCGCCGTTCGTGCGCTTCGAGGGCGCCTCGGGGCACGCCGAGGTGGCCGAGGAGGTGCGGGAGCACGGCGGCGTGAAGCACGCCGTCGGTGAGCTGCTCACCTGCCCCTTCTGCCTGGCCCAGTGGGTGGGCACGGCGTTCGTCTTCGGGTACGTGACCGCACCCCGGGCCACCCGGCTGGCCGCGCTGACGATGACGACGGTCGCGGGCTCCGACGTCCTGCAGTTCGTGTACGACTCGATCCAGAACGGTGCCCTGGCCCCGGCCGACGAGGGGGCGGACGAGCAGGGCTGAGGAGCCGGCGGTCCTCCGTCGGGGGGAGCGGCCGCGTCGTTCGCCCTGCCGCGGAGGGCGCTCCGGACCTATCCTGCGATCTTGACCCGGCTCCGGGTCGGGGACGCCCGGCGGAACGGGTGCGAGGGAGGGCGGCATGCGATCGATCTGGCGAGGCGCCGTGTCGTTCGGCCTGGTCAGCATCGGCGTGAAGCTGTACTCGGCCACCGAGGACAAGGACATCCGCTTCCACCAGGTGCACGCGGCCGACGGTGGCCGGGTGAAGTACCGGCGGGTGTGCTCGATCGACGGCGAGGAGCTCGAGTACTCCGACATCGCCAAGGGCTACGAGCTGCCCAGCGGGGAGGTGGTCATCCTCACCGACGAGGACTTCGAGGGGCTGCCGCTCACCACCCGCCGGGAGATCGAGGTGCTGGAGTTCGTCGACCAGTCCGAGATCGACCCGATCATGTTCGAGAAGACGTACTACCTCGAGCCCGACGGTCCCGCGGCGCGTCCCTACGTGCTGCTGCGCGACGCGCTGGAGAACGCCGGCCAGGTGGCGATCACCAAGATCGCGTTGCGGCAGCGGGAGTCGCTGGCGGCGCTGCGGGTGCGCGACGGCGTCCTCGTGCTGCACACCATGCGGTGGCCCGACGAGATCCGCACGCCCGACTTCGCCTTCCTCGACGAGGACATCTCGGTGCGGCCGCAGGAGCTGAAGATGGCCGAGGCCCTCATCGGCTCGATGACCACGGACTTCGACCCGGGTGAGTTCACCGACGACTACCGCGAGGCGATGACCGCCCTGCTGGAGGCGAAGCAGACCGGAGGCGAGGTGGCCCAGCCGGTGGAGACCCCCGACGACGGGGCCGCCGTCGTCGACCTGATGAGCGCGCTCCGGCGCAGCGTCGAGCGCGCCCGGGGCGGCGCGACCGCGGACGAGGAGCCCACGGCGCCGCCGGCGAAGAAGCCGGCGTCGGCGCGGAAGGCCGCGCCCCGCAAGGCCGCCGCCGACAAGGCCGACGCGAAGGCTCCGGCGAAGAAGGCCGCCGCGAAGAAGGCCGCGCCGAAGAAGGCGGCCGGCCCGGCGGAGAAGACGACCGCCCGGGCCGCCGGCGACGACAAGCCGCCGGCCAAGCGGGCCCGCCGCAGCGCCTGAGGTGGTGGCTCCCGAGCCGGCCGACCTCCCGCTGCCGATGCTGGCCGTCCCCGGCGACCTGCCCGCCGACGACGGCGGGTGGGGCTACGAGTTCAAGTGGGACGGCGTGCGTGCCCTGGCCGCGGTGCGGGACGGGCGGCTGACGCTGGCCTCGCGCAAGGGCACGGAGATCACCGTCCGGTATCCGGAGGTCGCCCGGCTGCCCGGCACGCTCACCGGTCGGGACGCCGTCGTCGACGGGGAGATCGTGCTGATGGACGGGCAGGGCCGCCCCGACTTCGGTGCGCTGCAGAACCGGATGCACCGCACCGGTCCCGAGGTGCCGCGGATGGCGGCCGCCGCTCCGGTCAGCTACCTCGTCTTCGACCTGCTGGAGCTCGACGGGCGGGACCTCCGCGGACGCCCGTACGCCGAGCGCCGCTCGCTCCTCGACGAGCTCGACCCGGCCGGGCGCCGTTGGGTGCTCACGCCGTGGTTCCCGGGCCGCGGCGCCGACGTGCAGGCCGCCAGCGAGGAGAACGGGCTGGAGGGGATCGTGGCCAAGCGGCTGGACTCCCCGTACCGCGACGGCGTCCGCAGCCCCGACTGGCGCAAGGTCAAGAACTTCTCCACCCAGTCCGCCGTCGTCGGCGGGTGGCGGCCGGGCCAGGGACGGCGCGCCGGCACCATCGGTTCGCTGCTGGTCGGCGTCCCCGACGACGAGGGGCGGTTGGTCTACGTCGGGCACGTGGGCACCGGGTTCACCGACCAGGGGCTGCGCGACCTGCAGCGGCTGCTCACCCCGCGCCGCACCTCGCCCTTCGCCGGCGCACTGCCGCGCGAGGTCACCCGGGACGCGCGCTGGGTGGAGCCCGACCTCGTCGGCGAGGTCGCCTACGCGGTGTGGACGGCGGACGGGCGGCTCCGGCACCCGGTCTGGCGCGGGGTCCGCGACGACCTGGAGCCCGACGACGTGGTGCGGGAGTCGTGAACGGCCGGCGCCGCGGTAGCGGACCGTGAGCCCCGCCAGGCAGCGGGTGGAGATCGCCGGGCGGCAACTGGCGGTCTCCAACCTGGACAAGGTTCTCTTCCCCGAGGTGGGTTTCACCAAGGCCCAGGTCATCGACTACTACGTGCGGATCGCCCCGGTGCTGCTGCCGCACGTGGCCGGCCGGCCCGTGACCTTCACCCGGTGGCCCGACGGGGTCGAGGGCCCGGCGTTCTTCGAGAAGAACAGCGCGCGGCACGCCCCGGAGTGGGTGCGCCGGGTGACCCTGCCGAGCCCGGGCAGCTCGCGCGGCCGCGAGACGCTGGACATGGTGCTGCTGGCCGACGTCCCCGATCTGGCGTGGGCGGCGAACCTGGCCGCCCTGGAGGTGCACGTCCCGCAGTGGCGGGTGGACGACGACGGGGTGGCGCAGCTGCCCGACCTGCTGGTGCTCGACCTCGACCCGGGCCCGGAGACCGGCATCGCCGAGTGCTGCGAGGTGGCCGAGCGGCTCGGCGTGCGGCTGGAGGCCGACGGCCTGGACCCGGTGGTGAAGACGTCGGGCTCCAAGGGCATGCAGGTGTACGCGCCGATCGAGGTCACCGACCGCGAGCAGCCCAGCCGCTATGCGAAGAAGTTGGCACAGGAGCTGTCGGCCGAGACCCCCGACGACGTCGTCTGGCGGATGGAGAAGGCGCTGCGGCCGGGCAAGGTGCTCGTCGACTGGAGCCAGAACAACCCGGCCAAGACCACCGTCGCCCCGTACTCGCTGCGGGCGCGGGCGGGGGCGACGGTCTCCACGCCGATCGGCTGGGACGAGGTCGACGCGGTCCGCGACGGCTCCCTGGATCCCGCGGCCCTGCGGTTCACCACGGAGCAGGTGCTGGCCCGCGTCGAGGAGTACGGCGACCTCTTCGACGTCGCCGGCGCCCGGCGCGCCCCGCTGCCGGAGGTCTGACCTCGGCCTACTCCCCGGAAGAGGAGCGGCCGGCCGGTGCCGCGGTCCGGTCGATCCACGTGCGCACTGCGGCGCGCGCGTCCTCGACCGAGTAGCGGTGCGGCCAGGTGACCAGCTGGAAGGCCAGCCCCTCGCTGAGCGCCTGGAGCTCCCTGACCGCCGCCTCCCGATGCGGATCGGGCGCGTCGGGGAGCACCAGGCGGACGACGAGGGCGTGCAGGCGGCGCAGGTCGTCGTCGACGGTGTCGGCCACGGCGCGGAAGGACGGGGACACGCGGGCGCGGGCCAGGAAGGCGTAGTAGACCGCGGCCTCCTGTCGGGTCTCCTCCGTCAACGGCATGGCCGCGGTGAGGAGCTGCTCGGCCACCTCTCGAGGCGACCCCTGCGGATCCAGGCGTGCGACGCGCGCGGCCGTGCGCTCCACCACGAGCCGCATCGCGAACAGGTGCAGCGCCTCCTGGCCGTCGAAGAAGGGCGTCACCGCGCCGAGCGACAGCCCTGCCTCCGCGGCCACGCTGCGCACGGTGGCCGCGGCCAGGCCGTCGCGGGCGACGACGCGCCAGAGCGCCTCGGCGATGGTCCGCCGGCGCTCGTCGGGATCCACGGACCGGGGCATGCGCCGATGTTAGTGGAACAGATGTTCCGCTACGCTGCCGGGCATGGCGGACCGCGACCGGAGCCCTGCCGCACGCCGTGAGGCGGGCGCGCTGGCGGCCGCCGCACTGACCCGCGGGCCCGCCGAACTGCTCGACTTCCTCCTGCCGCTGTGGGCGGGCGCCGCCCTCGGGGCCGCCCCGGTGGAGGTCGGCCTGCTCGTGGCGACCGAGCTGGCCGTCTCCGTGGTCGCCAGGCCGCTGGCCGGCGTGCTCGCGGATGCGCGGGAGCGTCGGACCGTCGCCGCCGTCGGCGCGCTGCTGTACGCGCTCTCCACCGCCGGGTACGCGTTCGCCGGCGCGCTTCCCCTCGCGTTCCTGGCCGCGGTGGTCGGCGGAGTGGGAGGTGCGCTGCTGTGGGTGCCGCTGCGCGCCATCGTGGGTGAGCGGCTGGCGGTGGACCCCGCCGTCTTCGCGCGGCTGCTCTCCTGGCAGGAGACCGGCGTCTGGGTGGCCTTCGTGGCCGGGTTGTCGCTGCTGCCGGCGCTGGGCTACCGGGGGCTGTTCCTCGGTTGCGCCGCGGCCTGCCTGGTGGGTGCCGGCTTCCTGTACTCCGCGCCGATCCGGCCGGGCCCGGTGGCCGGTGCCGGGCCGCCTGCCGCCCTGCGGCGCACCGGCCGGAGACTGCGCCCGCTGCTGCTCACCGTCGCGGCCACCATGGCCGCGGAGTCCGCCGTCGGCATCCTGCTGCTCCTGCACCTGCAGCGCGGGCACGGCCTGGAGCCGGTGGAGATCGCGCTGGTCTACCTCCCGGGCGCCGTCGTCATGGGCCTGCTGCCCGGGCCGCTGCACCGCCTCGCCGTGGCGTTCGGCCGCCGCCGGGTGCTGGCGCTGGGATCGGTGGCCAGCGCGCTCTTCGCGGTCGGGTTGTCCTTCGCACCCACCCCGGGCGTGCTGGCGGCGGCGTGGGTCCTGAGCGCGGCGGCCTGGGCGGCGGTCATCCCCGTGCAGCAGGCGGTCGTCGCCGAGGCCGCGGGCGCCGGCATCGGCCGCGGCATGGGCCTGTACGAGGCGGCCGCGCTGGTGGGTGCCGCCGTGGGTGCGGTGCTGGCCGGCGCGCTCTACCAGGGCGGGTCGTGGACGACGGCCTGCCTGGTCCTCGCGCTGCCCAGCCTGGCCGGCGCGGTGCTCGGGCCGTGGGCGGTGGGCCGGCTGGGGGTGCGGGACCGGCCCGTCGCCACCCCGCCGGAGGTGGCGGCGGCTCCCGTGCCCGCCGGCGCACCCGCCGTCCCGGATGCAGCCGCCACCGCACCGGCGGCCGCCGTCGGGGACACCGCCGGGTCCGACGGCCGGACGGCGGGCCGTCGCACGGGCAGTGCGAGCTCCCGCGACCCGCGCCGGCAGCTGTCGCTCCTGGCTGCCCACGCGGTGTTGTTCGTCCTCGTCCAGGTGCTGCTGGCGCTCGTCGACCTCTCCTGGGTGGTCGACGTGGCCTCCGCCGAGCAGGGGTGGGACGCCCTTCTGGGCGGCGCTCGGCCCGGGCTTGAGGGCCTGCCCGGCTTCGTCCACGGGGTGGGCCGGATCTGGGTGATCGTGTTCGCCGTCGACGTCGTCTGGACGGCGTGCACCGTGCTCGCGGCCCTCCGCCGGGGCGGCCCCGACCGCGCCTCGCGCGGGTCTGGGACGATCTAGCACCGTGTCTGCTGCCCGCCCGCTCGACGACCGCACCGCCGACCTGGGACGACTGGTCGTCCGCTGCCCCGACCGGCCGGGGATCGTGGCGGCGATCAGCGGCCTGATGGCCGATGTCGGCGCGAACATCACCGACTCCCAGCAGCACTCCTCCGACCCGAGCGGTGGCACCTTCACCCTGCGCCTGGAGTTCGTGCTGGCCGACCTGGCCGCCCGGCGGGCGGAGCTGGAGCAGCGGCTGGCCGAGCTGACCCGCACGTGGCAGCTCACCTGGCGGCTGGTGGAGGCCGCGCACCGCCCGACCGTCGCGGTCTTCGTCAGCCGCACCGACCACGTGCTGCAGGAGCTCATCTACCGGGTGCGCGCCGGTGACCTGCGGGCCGACATCACCACTGTCATCAGCAACCACCCGGACCTGGAGCCGGTGGCCGCCGCGGCCGGCATCCCGTTCCACCACGTGCCGGTCACCCCGGGCACGAAGGCCGAGGCCGAGGCGCGGGCGCTGGAGATCGTGGGCGACGTCGACCTGGTGGTGCTGGCCCGGTACATGCAGATCGTCTCGCCGGAGTTCTGCGCCCGGTTCCCCGAGCGGCTGATCAACATCCACCACAGCTTCCTGCCGGCCTTCGTGGGCGCGAACCCGTACCAGGCCGCCCACGACCGCGGGGTGAAGCTCATCGGTGCCACCGCGCACTACGTGACCGCGGAGCTGGACGCCGGGCCGATCATCGAGCAGGAGGTCGCCCGCGTCGACCACCGCGCCACGGTGGAGGACATGCGCCGGGTGGGCCGCTACGTCGAGCGGCAGGTGCTCGCGCAGGCGGTGACCTGGCACGTGGAGGACCGCGTCATCGTCGAGGGCGACCGCACCATCGTCTTCGCCTGACCCGCAGGACGATCAGGTCACCTGATCGTTCGGGGTCCTGGCTCAGTGCTGGAAGTGAGCCAGGACCCCTGATGATCAGGTGACCTGATCATCAGGGCCCCCGCAGGGGGACACGTCCGCGATCGTTCACCCGCTTGTCTTGACTCGTTCAAGAAAAGCGCGTTGGATGGTTCTCGATGGAGACGACCTGGGCGCACGAGCTGCGGGAGGCCGGGCTGCGCGTGACGCGGCCCCGCCTGTCGGTGCTGAGCGTGCTGGCCGATCATCCCCACGCCGACGCCGACACGATCGTGACCGGCGCGCGGCAGCTGCACCCCTCGCTGTCCCCCCAGGCCGTGTACGGCGTGCTGAAGGCCCTCGTCTCCACCGGCATCGCCCGCCGGATCGAGCCCGCCGGGGCGCCCGCGCTGTTCGAGCTGCGGGTGGGGGACAACCACCACCACCTGGTCTGCCGCTCGTGCGGCGCGGTCGCCGACGTGGACTGCGTCGTGGGTGCGGCCCCCTGTCTGAGCCCGTCGGACACCGCCGGCTTCGTCGTGGACGAGGCCGAGGTCGTGTTCTGGGGGCTCTGCGCCACCTGTCGGAGCCGTGACCGGGAGGTCGCGGCAGGCACCGACTCCATGCAGGTCGAACACCAGCACCACATCCGAGGAGGAGCAGGAGCATGACCGACGTCGCATCGCAGGGCACGGCGCCCAGCCAGGCCGGCAAGCCGGTCCTGACCAACCGTCAGGGCCACCCGGTCTACGACAACCAGAACCAGCGCACCGTGGGCGCCCGTGGCCCCGCGACCCTGGAGAACTACCAGTTCCTCGAGAAGATCAGCCACTTCGACCGGGAGCGCATCCCGGAGCGCGTGGTGCACGCCCGCGGCGTGACCGCCTACGGCTACTTCGAGGCCGACGGCACCGTCGGTGACGAACCGGTCAGCAAGTACACCCGCGCCAAGCTGTTCCAGGAGAAGGGCAAGCGCACCGACGTCGCGCTGCGCTTCTCCACCGTCGCCGGTGGCCGGGACTCCTCGGAGATGGCGCGCGACCCGCGCGGCTTCGCCGTGAAGTTCTACACCGAGGACGGCAACTGGGACCTCGTCGGCAACAACCTGGGTGTCTTCTTCATCCGGGACGCCATCAAGTTCCCCGACTTCATCCACTCGCAGAAGCCCGACCCGGTCACCTTCGAGGCCAGCGTCGCCGAGCGGGCCTTCGACTTCTTCAGCCAGACCCCCGAGGCCATGCACATGGTCTCGCTGGTCTTCAGCCCCCGCGGCCTGCCGGCCAGCTACCGGCACATGCAGGGCTTCGGCGTGAACACCTACAAGTGGGTCAACGCCCAGGGCGAGACCGTGCTGGTCAAGTACCACTGGCTGCCCAAGCAGGGCGTGAAGTCCTACACCGCCGAGGACGGCGCCAAGATCCAGGCGCAGACCCTGGGTGCCCACACCAAGGACCTCTACGACTCGATCGCCGCCGGCGACTTCCCGTCGTGGGACCTGCACGTGCAGATCATGAGCGACGACGAGCACCCCGAGCTCGACTTCGACCCGCTCGACGACACCAAGGTGTGGCCGGAGGAGGTCTTCCCGCTCCGCAAGGTCGGGACGATGACCCTCAACCGGATGCCGGAGGACTTCTTCTCCGAGAACGAGCAGATCGCCTTCGGTACCGGCGTCCTGGTCGACGGGCTGGACTTCTCCGACGACAAGATGCTGGTCGGCCGGACGTTCTCCTACTCGGACACCCAGCGCTATCGGGTGGGTCCGAACTACCTGCAGCTGCCGGTGAACCGGCCCAAGGTCGAGGTCCGGACCAACCAGCAGGGCGGCCCGATGTCCTACGGCCGCGACATCGTGGGCGACAACCCGCACGTCAACTACGAGCCGTCGATCACCGGCGGCCTGCGTGAGGACACCTACCCCACGCACGACGAGCAGGGCCCGGTCATCACCGGCCGGCTCACCCGCAAGCGGATCCCGCGCACCAACGACTACAAGCAGGCCGGTGAGCGCTACCAGCTCTCCGAGCAGTGGGAGAAGGACGACCTGGTCACCAACCTGGTCGGCGCCCTGCAGCAGTGCCGCCGCGAGATCCAGGAGCGGATGGTCTGGCACTTCTTCATGTGCGACGACGAGTGGGGCCAGCGGGTCGGCGAGGCCCTCGGCATCTCCGCCGACGACGTCCGGGGCCTGGAGCCGCTGCAGACGCAGACCCTGTCCGAGGAGGAGCTGCAGCGCGCGGCCAACCTCGGCAAGAACGGTCCGCGGGACGTGACCGGTCACGTCATGACGCACTGCGTGCCGAACGAGCGCGTGGTCGTCGCCTGACAGGCACCACAGCACCATCGCGGCCCGTCGGCCTTCTGCCGTGCCGAGTCGTCCTGGGACGACGGGGCGTACCGCTCAGTCGCGCTTGCGGTCCTGGTCGGCGAGGAACCGCTCGAACTCGGCGCCGAGCTCCTCGGCGCTGGGCACCTCGCCGGCGCCGCCCAGCAGGTCGGTGCCCTCGCGGGCGGCGGTGAACGAGTCGTACTGCTGCTCCAGGGCGGCGACGACGGCCACGTTGTCCGCCGAGCGGGCGATCTGCGCGTCGACCTCCGAGCGGTGGAGCTCGGCCGCCTCGCGCAGCGACTCGGTGGGCAGGCGCAGCCCGGTGAGCTGCTCCAGGTGCTCGAGCAGCGTGAGCGAGGCGGCGGGGTAAGTGGCCTGCGCGAGGTAGTGGGGGACGTGCGCGGCCACGCCGAAGGCGTCGACCCCGGCCTCGCCCATGCGCAGCTCCAGCAGGGCCGAGACGCTGCCGGGGATGCGCATCTCGCCCCAGTACACCGGATAGGACTCGATGAGCTGCCGTCGTGTGGCGTGGGCGGTGACGGTGACCGGCCGCGTGTGCGGCACCGGCATCGGGATCGCCTGGAGCGCGGCGACGGAGGTGATGCCGAGCCGCTCGACGAGCATGCCGACCGCGGCCACGAACCGTTCCCAGGCGTAGTCGGGCTCGGCGCCGTGGAGGAGCAGGAACGTCTCGCCGGCGTCGTCCTCGACGGCGTAGAGCGCGATCTCCGGGGCGGTGAAGCCCTCGTACCGGTCGGCGTTGAAGGTCATGCGGGGACGTCGGGCCCGGTAGTCGATCAGGCTGTCGGCGTCGAAGCGGGCGATGACCTCGTGCGGCAGCCCGGCCAGCAGATGGGCGCCGGCGAGCGTGCCCGCCGACGCGGCATCGAAGTCTCCGGCGAGGTCGTGCACCAGCACGAGGCCCCGGCGCTCGGCCGGGTCGTCGACGGTCGCCTCGCGGGTGAGGAACGGCTCCGCCGCCGGGAGCAGTTCGACCAGGTCCTCCGGTCGCTGGGCCACGGGGGCACCTCCTGTCGGGTCGTCCGGCGCGAGGCCGGGTCGCGCTGGCCGCTACAGCCGCGCGACGGCCCGCCGCATTCCCGGCGGGCCGTCGCCACCACCCGTCCGGGCGCTCAGCGGGTGGCCGCGTCCTCCTCGCTGGCCTCCGTACTGGTCGCGCCCGTGCCGCGCGGCTGCGTGGCGCTGGGCTCCTGCCCGCCGTCATGACCGGGCGGGTCGGCCTGCTCCCGGGACAGGCGGGCACCGGCCGGGTCGTCGACGATCTGCGCGCGCGTGCCGTCGGGGAGGACCTCGGGGGACTTCCCGTCGAGCTGGTCCCGCGCGTACCGGTAGCAGACGGCGATCAGCGCGGTCACCGGGACGGCGAGGAAGGCGCCGATGATGCCGGCCAGGCTGGCGCCCGCGGTGACGGCCAGGATCACCACGGCGGCGTGCAGGTTGAGCCCGCGGCCCTGCAGGATCGGCTGCAGGACGTTGCCCTCGATCTGCTGCACGAGGATCACGATGCCCAGCACGATCAGCGCCGTGGTGAAGCCCTGGTCGACCAGCGCGATCAGCACCGCGAAACCGCCGGCGACGAACGCACCGATGATGGGGACGAACGCGCCGAAGAAGGTCAGCACCGCCAGCGGCAGCACCAGCGGGACGTCGAGGATCCACAGGCCCAGGCCGATGAACAACGCGTCGGCGAACCCGACGATGGCCTGCTGGCGGATGAACTCCGAGAGCGTCGACCACGTCTTGTAGGAGAGCGCGGCCACGTGCGGGGCGGCCGGCTGGCCCGTCTGCGCGGCGAGCCACGGCACCCAGCGGGGGCCGTCCTTGAGGAAGAAGAAGGTCAGCACGAGCGCCAGCACCAGGTTGATCAGCAGGCCGCCGATCGCGGTGGCGCCGGTCACGGCGTAGCCGGCGATGTTCTGGGCGTTGCCCTGGATCGTGTTGATCGCCTGGTCGACGGCGCTGCCGATCTGCTCCTCGCCTAGGTTGAACGGCGGCCCGGTCAGCCAGTCCTGCAGCTGCTCCAGGCCGACGCTGACGCCTTCGGCGAGCTCCTCGACCTGGCCCACGACGGGAGGGGCGATGAGCGCGATGATCCCGCCGAAGGCGGCGAAGAAGGTGAGCAGGACGGTGATCGCGGCCGGCGCGGCCGGCCAGCCGTGGTTGCGCAGGAACCGGGTCGGCGGCCACAGCACGGTGGTGAACAGCAGGCCCAGGACGACCGGCAGCAGGATGACCCAGAGCTTGCCCAGGACGTAGCCGAGCACGATCACCCCGCCGACGATGAGCAGCAGCTCGCCCGAGGCGATGGCCAGCCGTCGGCTCGCCCGCTGGAGGCGCTCGCCCCGCTCGGTGGTCGGCACCGGCGCGTGCGTGGCCGGCACGACCCCGGCGGAGGGGGTGGGCTCGTCCGGCTCGACGTCGTCGGCCGTCTCGTCCGGTGGCGGCTCGGTGCGACCGGGCAAGCGGATCCTCATGCTGCGATCTCAACACAGATGCACGCACCTGACCGGGCGGGAAACGATCATCACACCCGCGTCGTAGCGTGCAGGCATGCCGAAGATCGCGACCACCGACCGGGTCGACCGGGCGTCCCTCGTGGAGTTCCTCCGCCCCCGGCACCGTGCGGTGCTGCTTACCCGACGGCGGGAGGGTGGGGTCCAGCTCTCGCCGGTCACCTGCGGGGTCGACGCCGAGGGCCGCGTCGTCGTGTCCACGTACCCACAGCGGGCCAAGGTCGCCAACGCGCGACGCGACCCGTCGGTCTCCCTGTGCGTCCTCTCCGACGAGTGGGACGGCCCCTGGGTGCAGCTGGACGGCGAGGCCGAGGTGCTCCAGCTGCCCGAGGCGCTGGAGCCGCTGGTCGACTACTACCGGTCGATCAGCGGGGAGCACCCCGACTGGGCGGAGTACCGCGCGGCCATGGCGCGGCAGGGCAAGGCGCTGCTGCGCATCACCGTCACCGGCTGGGGGCCGATCGCCACCGGGGGGTTCCCGGCCGATGTGGCCGACAAGCTCTGATCCTTGCTTCATCCAGAGAAAGGTGTAAGGCTTTCGCGGTGCCGTACGTGCTGACCATCGACCAACGGGCCAGCCGGCGGGGGCCCGACCGGGTCGGCGACGTCCTGGCGCAGCTCAACGCCGACGTCCCCACCGTCCTGGCCTTCGAACGGACGGCGGGGGACGAGTTCCAGGGCGTCCTCGGCGAGCCCGACGCCGCCGTCGACGTCGCCCTGCGCCTCGTCCGGCTGGGCGGCTGGAGCATCGGCATCGGTGCGGGGGCGGTCCAGGAGCCGCTGCCGGCCAGCACCCGGGCCGCTGCCGGGCCGGCCTTCCTCTGCGCCCGCCGGGCCGTCGACGCGGCCAAGCAGCGGCCGGTGCGGCTGGCCGTGCGCGGGGCGGTCCCGGCCGACGCCGGCGACGCACAGGCGGTGCTCGGTGCGCTGGCGGTGCTGGTGGGCCGGCGTAGCGAGCAGGCGTGGGAGGCGATCGAGCTGGTCGAGGCCGGACGGACCCAGGCCGAGGCGGCCGCAGCCCTCGGCGTCTCGCGGCAGGCGGTGGGCCAGCGCCTGGCTGCCGCCTCGTGGGAGCTGGAGCGCGAGCTGCGGCCGACGGCCGCCCGGCTCCTGGCGAGGGCGGCCGGATGACCACCGCGGTCCTGCTGCTCCTCGGGCTGGCCGGGTTGGCCGGCCTGGTCCTGTCCTTCCGCGGCGAGCGGACGCCCGGCGCCGCCGGCGCGATCGCCCTGGTGGTAGCGCTGGCTGTCGCCGCCGCCTTCGCCTGGCCGGCCGAGAGCAGCGGTGGCCCGGCGCAGGCCGGCGCCCTGCTCGCCGCGTTGGCGGCGGTCACCGGTGGGGGACCGGTGGCGACGGCGGTGCTGCACGCCGCCGACCCGGCCGCCGCCGGGGTGTCCGGGGGCCCGCAGGATCCCGACATCCTCCGCGGCGGGGCATGGATCGGCGTCCTCGAGCGGGGGGCGATCGCGAGCACGCTGCTGGTCGGCTGGCCCGAGGGGCTCGCCGTCGTCCTCGCGATCAAGGGGCTGGGGCGGTTCTCCGAACTGCGCGCGCCGGCGGCCGCCGAGCGGTTCATCGTGGGCACCCTGGCGAGCGGGCTGTGGGCCGCCGGCTGCGTGGGGGTCGCGGTCCTGCTCCGCGGCTGAGCGCACCCCGTCGTCCCCCCGGGGTGACGGGAACGGAGGCTCCGTGCCGATCGTCGGACCGCACGTGACGAGTGCGGCCCGCGGGCGCGTCGACCGGCTGCTGGCCGTCCTGGCGGTCACGCTCGCGCTCGGTGGCTGCGGAGGCGAGGTCGTCCGGGCCGGGGGAGCGACCGTTCTCGTCGCCGAGCGCGCAGAGGCGGGCATGGACGCGCTCGGCGGCGGCCGGCTGGAGGTCGTCGGCGGCTGCCTCGGGGCGAGCGGCTACGTCATCGTGTGGCCGCACGGCACCGAGGTCGTCGAGGACGATCCCCTGACCGTCAGCATCCCGGGCCACGGCACCGCCGCGCTCGGCGACCAGGTCGAGGTGAGCGGCGGTTTCGTGCTCGAGCACTCGTCCGGAACGGTCGAACCGGGCCCGCACGAGGTCGCCGGTGTCACGGTCCCCGCGGAGTGCGCGGAGCACGACGTCTTCCTCGCCCACTGAGCGGCCCGCTGCTGCGTGCAGCGCCCGCCCAGCGGGGGAGCGGCGGGACGGCGAGGATGGCGGTCGGCCACCGTCGGCCACCGTCGGCCGGTGCGACCCGGCGCCGGCCTCCGGCGGGTGAGGACGCCGGCCACCCACGGCCGGGAGCTGGACGGAGGAACACCACATGTGCCACGACCACGACAGCCGTCCGCCCGCCCCGCCGCGCAGCGGGCCGGTGCGCGAACGCGCCACGACCACGCTCACCGCCGCTGACGGCGCCTGCTTCACGGCCGCCACCGCGCTGCCCGCGGAGCCCGCGCGCGCGGGGGTGGTCGTGCTCCCCGACATCCGGGGCCTGCACCCGTACTACGTCGCCCTGGCCGAGCGGTTCGCCGAGGCGGGGCTGGCGGCGGTCGCGATCGACTGGTTCGGGCGCACCGCCGGCGTCTGCGCCGACGGCGTCGGCCCGAGGACTTCGACTGGCAGGCGCACATCCCGCGCACGACGCCGGAGGGGATCGACGCCGACGTCGCCGCCGCGATCGACCACCTGCGCGAGCGGGCCGGCGCGGAGCTGCCGGTGGTCACGGTCGGCTTCTGCTTCGGCGGCAGCCACTCGTGGCGGCTGGCCGGTGGAGACCTCGACCTGGCCGGCTGCGCCGGCTTCTACGGCCGCCCGTCGCTGGTGGGGGACGCCGCCGACCGGGCGCGGCTGCCCACGGTGATGCTGGTCGCCGGCGCCGACAGCGTGACGCCGGTGCCGGAGCAGCGGGCCCTGGCCGACCGGCTGCGCGCGGCCGGGGCAGAGGTCGACCTCGTCGTCTACGAGGGCGCGCCGCACTCGTTCTTCGACCGGTCGCACGACGCCTGGGCAGAGGCCTGCCGCGACGCCTGGGCGCACGTCCTGTCGCTCACCGACCGCGTCGCCCGGCCGTGACGAGGCCGGCGTGGGGACCGCTGCCCGGCAGCACCGTACGGGTGCGGCCGGCGACGGCAGCCGACCTCCCGGCCCTGGTGGTGCTGCTGGCCGACGACCCGATCGGCGGGGCACGTGAGCGGGCCGCGGACCTGGCGCCGTACCGGGCGGCGTTCCGACGGATCGAGCGCGATCCGGCGCAGCTGCTGGTGACGGCCGCGGACGGCGACGCGGTCGTCGGCACCCTGCAGCTCTCGGTCATCCCGGGCCTGTCCCGCGGAGGAGCCCTGCGCGCGCAGATCGAGAGCGTGCGCGTGCGGCCGGACCGGCGCGGCACGGGCCTCGGGACGGCACTGTTCGGGTGGGCGATCGCGGAGGCGGGCCGCCAGGGGTGCGCGCTGGTGCAGCTGACCACCGATCTCGCCCGCCGCGAGGCGCACCGGTTCTACGAACGGCTGGGCTTCGTCCACTCGCACGCGGGCTACAAGCTGGCGCTCTGACGTGCCCGGCACAGGATCTGGCGCACGACGGCGGACTTCCCCTCGGCGTAGTGGTTCATGTCCGCCCACCGCCGGGTGGCGAGGTCCCGCTTGGTCCGCTCGTACAGCTGCCGGTCGGCCGCGGAGCGGAGCAGCCGGTCACGGAAGAGCAGGTGGTCGGTGACGGCCGGGTCGCCGGTCGCGCGCACGTGCAGGTGCACGTCCCGGGCCGGGGTGCGGAGCATCCGGTGCCCCGGCTCGACCACGCGCAGAGCGAATCCTGCTGCCCGCAGGGCAGGGACGTAGGCGTCGTCGTCCGCGACGTCGGGAACGGTGACCAGCACGTCCACCACCGGCTTGGCGGCCAGCCCGGGAACCGCCGTGCTCCCGATGTGGAGGACGTCGACCACCCGGTCACCGAGGACGGCCAGAACCTCGTCGCGGACCTGGCGGAAGCGGGCCGCCCAGGCCCGGTGGTCCTCCTGGAGCACGATCACCGCGGGTTCGGGTGCGCCCACCAGCACCGACTCCAGGTGCGAGTCGGCCGCCACGACGGTCAGCGTAGTGCCGGCGGAGACGGGCCGGGCCGCGTCCGGGGCGTCCGGGACGGCGGGGACGGACTGGCCTGCGGAGCCGTCGGCCGCTCGTCTCCTACCCTGGGTCGGGTGAGCGGCCAGCCGATCGATCCCGGAGTCATCGAACTCGCCGGACGGGTCTTCGACCTCGCCCGCGGCGGGCACACCGAGGAGCTCGTGGCGTACGTGGACGCCGGCGTCCCGGTGAACCTCACCAACGACAAGGGCGACACCCTGCTCATCCTCGCCGCCTACCACGGGCACAGCGGCACGGTCGCCGCCCTGCTGGAGCGTGGCGCCGACCACGGCCGGGCCAACGACCGCGGCCAGACGGCCCTGGCCGCGGCGGTCTTCAAGCAGTCGGCCGAGACCGTGCAGCGGCTGCTCGCGGCCGGGGCCGATCCGGACGCGGGTGGCCCCAGCGCCCGCGAGACGGCGGCGTTCTTCGACCTGCCGGCCATGACCGCGCTGCTGGCCGCCCGCGACTGACCGGCGGGTCGGCGGAGCCGGTGCGCCCGGGCGCGACCGAGGGGGAGGCGGGCATGCCAGCACGAGATGACCTGCCGGAGACGGGGCCGCTGCCGCTGATCCGGCCGGACCGGCAGGACGCGGCACCGGCCGGCGCGCCGGAGCCGGCCGGGCCCGACCCGGCGGCGGTGGTCCCGGCACCGGAGCCCGGGCTGCCGCGCTGGCTGCTCCTGGTGGGCGGTGCCGCCGCCGCCACCATCGCCATCGCCGGGTTGCAGGCGATCGCCTGGCTCGTGGCGCCGGTGTTCCTGGCCCTCGTCGTCGTCATCGCCCTGACCCCGGTGCAGGGGTGGCTGCGCCGCATCGGCGTGCCGCGCTGGCTGGCCACCACCGTGCTGCTGCTGCTCGTGTGGACGGTGCTGCTGGCGTTCGTCGCGCTGCTGGTGGCCGCCGTCGCCCAGTTCGCCGCGCTGCTGCCCGACTACGCCGACCGGGCGCAGCTGCTGATCAACGACGTGGTCGCCGACCTCAACAGCCGGGGGATCGTCTCCGGTCAGCTGTCGGACCTCGTCGAGCAGATCGACTACGGCTCGCTGGTGGGGCTGGCCACCGACCTGCTGAGCCGGCTCACGGATGCGGCGACCACCCTGCTGCTCCTGCTGTCGGCGCTGGTCTTCATGGGCATCGAGAGCAGCGGCTTCGGCAGGCGGCTGGCCCTCATCGGCGCCGAGCGCCCCCACCTGCCGGTGGCGCTGCGGCTGTTCACCCGGGGCACCCGCAGCTACCTGCTGGTGAGCACGGTGTTCGGGGCGATCGTCGCGATCGGCGACACGATCGCCCTGGCGCTGCTGGACGTGCCGGCCGCCCCGCTGTGGGGGCTGCTCGCCTTCATCACCAACTACGTGCCCAACATCGGGTTCGTCCTGGGGGTCGCGCCGCCCGCCGTGCTCGGGCTGCTCGCCGGCGGCTGGGGCGACTTCATCGCGATCCTGGTCGTCTACTCGCTGCTGAACTTCGTCGTCCAGACCCTGATCCAGCCCCGCTTCGTCGGTGACTCGGTGGGCCTGTCGATGACGGTGACGTTCGTGGCCCTGCTCTTCTGGGGCTGGGTCCTCGGCGCGCTGGGCGCGCTGCTCGCCATCCCGCTGACGCTGCTGGTCAAGGCCCTGCTGGTCGACGTCGATCCCCGGGGCCACTGGCTGGACGCCCTGCTGCGGGAGGAGCCGCGCGCCCCGCGCACGATGCGGGCCCGGCGGCGCATGGCCGACCGGCACGCCGCCCTGGCGTCCATGCGGCGGCTGCACCACCACCCGCACCGCCGGTCGTCCGCCGCCGAGGCGGAGGAGACCGACGACGCGGCGGCCACCCCGGCGGGCCGGGGCTGACCGGGCAGGAGCTGGTCGTGCTGGCCGGTCTGCAGGGCAGCGGGAAGAGCACCTGGATCGCCCGCCACCTGGCCGGCAGCCACGTCGTCGTCAGCAAGGACCAGTGGCCGAACGCCCGGCGCCGGGAGGCGCGCCAGCAGCGGGTCGTCGCCGAGCTCCTGGCCGCGGGGCGCAGCGTCGTCGTCGACAACACCAACCCCTCACCGGCGGAGCGCGCACCGCTCGTCACCCTCGCCCGCGAGGCCGGCGTGCCCGTGCGCGCGGTGTGGCTGGACACGCCCCTGGAGGTCTGCCTGGCCCGCAACGACGCCCGTACCGGTCGGGCCCGCGTGCCACTGGTGGGCGTCCACGCCACCCGGGCGCGGTTCGTGCCGCCGTCGGTCGCCGAGGGGTTCGACCGGGTCGACGTCGTCCGGGCGGGTGCGCAGGACCCGGCACCGGACCTTGTGACCGTGGCCGCAACCGGCGGCCGTAACGTGTCGGGCGCAGCCCGCCGCGGACCGGGGCCCTCCGCCCCGGTACCGCCGGCATCCGAGACGAAGGGAACTCACATGAGCGAGGCAGGCACCACGGGCGCGTCCCGCGTGGCCATCGTGACCGGCGCGGCCCGCGGCATCGGCGCGGCGACCGCCCAGCGGCTGGCGCAGGACGGATTCGCCGTCGCGGTCCTCGACCTGGACGAGGGCTCGGCCAAGGGCACCGCCGAGGCGATCGAGGCCGCCGGCGGCCGGGCGCTGGCCGTCGGCGCCGACGTGAGCGACTCCGCGCAGGTCGAGGCCGCCGTCGAGCGGATCGCGACGGAGCTGGGCCCGCCGACCGTCCTGGTCAACAACGCCGGTGTGCTCCGCGACAACATGCTGTTCAAGATGAGCGACTCCGACTGGGACATCGTCATGAACGTGCACCTGCGGGGCGCCTTCCTCATGACCCGCGCCGCGCAGAAGCACATGATCGACCAGAAGTGGGGTCGGATCGTCAACCTGTCCAGCACCTCCGCGCTGGGCAACCGCGGCCAGGCGAACTACTCGACGGCGAAGGCCGGTCTGCAGGGCTTCACGAAGACCCTCGCGATCGAGCTGGGCAAGTTCGGCGTCACCGCCAACGCCATCGCCCCGGGCTTCATCGAGACGGACATGACCAAGGCGACCGCCGACCGCATGGGCATCCCGTTCGACGACTTCATCAAGGGCGCGGCCTCGCAGATCCCGGTGGCCCGCACGGGCAAGCCGGAGGACATCGCCCACCTGGTGTCCTTCTTC
Source organism: Blastococcus sp. SYSU DS0828 (assembly GCF_054050975.1). Classification (NCBI taxonomy): domain Bacteria; kingdom Bacillati; phylum Actinomycetota; class Actinomycetes; order Geodermatophilales; family Geodermatophilaceae; genus Blastococcus; species Blastococcus sp. SYSU DS0828. The sequence goes on from NZ_JBJHAK010000013.1 coordinate 24,788, forward strand.
GTCAGCGAGGGCGCCGGCTTCGTCTCCGGCCAGGTCGTCTACGCCGCCGGCGGCCCGAAGGCCTGAGCGGACCCCTCTGCCCCCCACCGCTCGCTCCGCTCGCAGTGGGGCCCTGCAGAGGGGCCGTTCCATCCGCTCAGCAGGGGCCGGGCAGCCGCACCGGCTGCCCGGCCCCGCGCCGCTTCTCCCCATCGCCGAGGAGGCGTCATGGTCGACGACGACAAGGTCCTGGTGGAGCGCCGCGGCGCCGTCCAGGTGATCACCATCAACCGGCCGTCGGCGCGCAACGCCCTCGACGCCGACGTCGCCCGGGCGGTCGCGGCCGCGGTCGACGAGCTGGACGCCGACGGCGGCCTGCGAGCGGGGGTGCTCACCGGCTCGGGCGGCACCTTCTCGGCCGGGATGGACCTCAAGGCGTTCCTGCGTGGGGAGAGCCCCGCGATCCCCGGTCGCGGGCTGTGCGGCATCACCCGCACCCCGCCGCGCAAGCCGCTGCTGGCCGCTGTCGAGGGCTGGGCGCTGGCCGGCGGCTTCGAGCTGGTGCTCGCCTGCGACCTGGTGGTGGCGGGCCGGGGCGCCCGGTTCGGGGTGCCGGAGGTGAAGCGCTCGCTCGTCGCGGCCGGCGGGGCCGCACTCCTGCTGCCGCAGCGGGTGCCCCGCGCGGTCGCGCTGGAGCTGCTGCTGACCGGTGAGCCGGTCGACGCGGAGCGCGCGGCCGCGGTCGGCCTGGTGAACCGCGTGGTCGAGGACGGCTCGGCGGTCGCGGAGGCCGTCGCCCTGGCGGAGGTGATCGCCGCGAACGGTCCGCTGGCGGTGGCAGCCACCAAGCAGGTCGTGCAGCAGGCGCCGGGGTGGGCGCCGGACGAGGCCTGGACGCGGCACGACGAGCTCGTCGCGCCGGTGTTCGCCTCCGAGGACGCCCGGGAGGGTTCCGCGGCCTTCGCGGAGCGCCGGCCCCCGGTCTGGCGCGGTCGCTGACCGAGCCCGGCCCGGCATAGCCGGCCTCCCGGTCCTGTTGGACCCGGTGTGGCCCGCACTCCTCTCCGCCTGGTCGTCCTCGGCGACTCGCTCGCCTCCGGTACCGGGGCCGCCCGCCCCTCCGACGCCCTGGGGCCGCGGCTGACCCGCGTGCTGACCGACGACGGGTTCGACGTCGAACTGCACGTCATGGCCGTCCCCGGCGCCGTCTCGGCCGGGCTGGCCGACCAGGCGCGCCGGGCCCAGCCGCTCTCCGCCGACCTCGCCGTCGTCGTCATCGGTGCCAACGACCTCGCCCGGTTCGTGCCGGTCGAGCAGGCCGCGAGCGCGCTCGCGGCCGCGGTGACCGCGCTCCGCGCGGGCGGCACCGACGTCGTGGTGGTCCCGGCGCCGGACATGTCGATGGTCCCGTTCGTGCCGCCCGCGCTGCGGGCGCTGGTCCGGGGAGCCTGCGCGGTCCTCCAGCGGCGGCAGTCGCAGGTGGCCACCACCGGCGGTGCCACGGTGGCGCCGGTCGCCGCCGAGGTGGCGCGCGCCTTCTCGGCCGACCCGGCGCTGTTCTCCGCCGACCGGTTCCACCCGTCCTCGGCCGGCTACGCGGCCATCGCCGCGGTGCTCGCGCCCCACGTGCTGGCCGCGGCCCGCGCCCGGCGGGACGGCGCCGCGGCCTGAGCGCTCACGCGCCGACCGGTGCCCGGACGAGCCGGGCCGCCACCGGCTCCACGAACCGGGTGAGCAGCGGACCGGTCACCGCGAGCAGCAGCACGTAGCCGGTGGCGACCGGCCCGACCGCGGGGATCCCCGCGCCGACCGCCAGCCCCGCGATCACGATCGAGAACTCGCCGCGGGCCACCAGCGCGGTGCCGGCCCGCAGCCGGCCGGGGACGGCCACGCCGTCCCGCTTCGCGGCGAACCAGCCGGTGCCGATCTTCGTGACGGTGGTGACCGCGGCCAGCGCGAGGGCGGCGGGCAGCACCGGCAGGATGGCGCCCGGATCGGTGGCCAGGCCGAACGCGACGAAGAAGGTGGCGGCGAACAGGTCGCGGAGGGGGCCGAGGATGGCACGGGCCCGCTCGGCGAAGGACGCCGGCAGCGCCAGCCCGACCAGGAACGCCCCGACCGCCGCCGAGGCCCCCAGCGCCTGCGCAGCGCCGGCGACCAGCAGCGTCAGCCCGATCAGCCGGAGCATCACCTGCTCGTCGTCGTCGTGGGTGAGCCACCGGCCCAGCCGCGGGCCGTGCCGCTGCGCCGCGAGGAGCACCACGAGCACCGCGCCGACGGCCAGCCCGACCCCGGCCGCGGCCGACATCGGCCCCTGGCCGGCGAGGGCCACCACGAGCAGCGGCAGGAACAGCGCCATCGCGAGGTCCTCGAGCACCAGCACCGAGAGCACCGCCGGGGTCTCCCGGTTGGCCAACCGCCCCAGGTCGCCGAGCAGCCGCGCGATGATCCCCGACGACGAGATGTAGGTGACCCCGCCCAGGGCGAGCGCCCCCTCCCAGGGCAGCCCCAGCAGCAGCCCGGCGACGAACCCCGGTGGGCCGTTGAGCACCAGGTCCACCAGCCCCGAGGGCGCGTGCCGGCGGAACGACGCGAACAGCTCGGTGGCGGAGAACTCCAGGCCGAGGGTGAGCAGCAGCAGGACGACGCCGATCTCCGCGGCCGCCTCCAGGAACGGCGCGGCGTTCTCCACCGGCACCAGGCCACCCTCGCCCAGCGCGAGTGCGGCCAGGAGGATGAACGGGATGGGGGAGAGGCCCAGGCGCCGGGCCAGCAGCCCGAGCGCGGAGAGGCCGAGGAACAACAGCCCCAGCTCGAGCAGCAGGGCGGCGACGTGATCCACCGCGGGCTACTCGTGGCCCGCGATCCGCCGGTCCAGCTGCTCCAGCCCGGCCGAGGAGCCGATGGCGACCAGCACGTCGCCGGCGGACAACCGGTCAGCGGGTGACGGGGAGGGGACCACGTCGGCGCCGCGGACGATGGCGACCACCGAGCAGCCGGTCAGCGTGCGGGCCCGGGTGTCGCCCAGGCTCCGGCCCGCGTACGGGGAGCCCTCCCGCACGGTGATCCGGGCCGACTCCAGCCCGGGCACCTCGCGGGAGAGGTCGGCGAACCGCTGGGTCAGCCGGGGGGCGCCCAGCACCTCGGCGAGGGCGTCGACCTCCTCCGGGTCCAGCCGGAACGTCTCCCGTGCGCGGTCGGGATCGCGCCGGTCGAACACCGCGATCTCCGCGCCGCCCTCCCGCTGCACGACGATGCCCAGCACCTGACCCGACCGGGTGTGCATCTGGTAGCGGACACCCACACCGGGCAGCAGCGTCTCCTCGAGCTCCACCGGGGCATCGTCGCAGACCCGGATCAGGCCAGTCGCTCCGCCAGCAGCTCGGCGAGGTGCCGTCCGCGCCGCCCGGCGAGCTGGTCGAGCTGCGTGCGGCAGGAGAACCCGTCGGCCAGCACGACGGCGTCCTCGGGCAGGTCGCGGACGGCGGGCAGCAGCTGCTGCTCGGCCACCGCCACCGAGACGTCGTGGTGCCCGCGCTCGACGCCCCAGTTGCCGGCCAGCCCGCAGCAACCGCCGAGCCGGTTCATCCGGGCGCCCGCGTCCTGCAGGAGACGGGCGTCGGCGGACCAGCCGAGCACCGACGCGTGGTGGCAGTGCGGCTGGGCGACGATCTCCAGGCCGTCCAGCGACGGCGGCGTCCAGCCCGGGGTGCTCGCCAGGAGCTCGGCGAGCGTGCGGGTGGCGGCGGCGACCTGCTCGGCCTCCGCGCCGCCGACCAGCTCCAGCGCCTCGCTGCGGAGCACGGCGGTGCAGGAGGGCTCGATGCCGACGATCGGCACGCCCGCCGCCGCGAGCGGGGCGAGCGTTCGCACGGTGCCGCCGAGGATCCCCTTGGCCTTGTCGAGCTGGCCGGTGGTGATCCACGTGAGCCCGCAGCAGGTGTCGGCGCCGGGCACCTCGACGCGGTAGCCGGCGGCCGTCAGCACCCGGGCGGTCGCGGCGGCGACCTCCGGGGCGAAGTGGTCGGTGAAGGAGTCGACCCACAGCGCCACCGGGGCGCCGTCGCCCTGGAGCGGCTGGTCGGCCCACTGCTGCCGGAAGGTGCGCGCGGCGAACTGCGGCACCGACCGGCGCTGGTCGATGCCCGCCCCCCACTTGGCCACCGAGCCCACGAGCGCGGAGCCGAGCATCGCGTTGACCAGGCGCGGGGCCCGGGCCACGAGGTCCGACCAGAACGGCAGCCGGCCCAGCGTGTAGTGGGCGCGCGGCCGCAGCCGGCGCCGGTACGACTGGTGCAGCACCTCGGCCTTGTAGGAGGCCATGTCCACGCCGGTGGGGCAGTCCGACGAGCAGCCCTTGCAGGACAGGCAGAGGTCCAGCGCCTCGTGCACCTCCGGTGCCCGCCAGTCCTTCACCGGCCCACCGGGGGCGAGCATCTCCTGCAGGACCCGGGCGCGGCCGCGGGTGGTGTCCTTCTCCTCCCGCGTCGCCGGCCAGGACGGGCACATGACCCCGCCGGAGGACTGCAGGTCGGCCCGGCACTTGCCGACGCCGGTGCAGCGGTGCACCGCGGCGGAGAAGTCGCCGCCGTCGTGCCGGTAGGCCAGCGCCAGGGGGCGGCGGGAGGTCGAGACCAGCGGCGGGGCAGCGGCGATCCGGACGTCCTCGTCGAGCGGTGCCGGGCGCACCAGCACGCCCGGGTTGAGCACGTCGTCGGGGTCGAACACCGCCTTGACGCGGGCGAAGAGGTCCAGGGCGGCGGGGGAGTACATGTGCGGCAGCAGCTCGCTGCGCGCCCGCCCGTCGCCGTGCTCCCCGGACAGCGAACCGCCGTAGCCGGCGACCAGCCGGGCGGCGTCCTCGACGAACGACCGGTACGCCGACCGGCCGCGGTCGGGCCCCTCCCCGAACGGGAAGTCGATGCGCACGTGCACGCAGCCGTCGCCGAAGTGGCCGTAGGGCACGCCCTGCAGCCCGTGGCCGACGAGCAGCGCCTCGAAGCCGCGCAGGTACTCCCCGAGCCGCTCCACCGGGACGGCGGCGTCCTCCCAGCCGGCGTGCGCGGGCCGGCCGTCGGAGGTGCGGTTGGCCAGCCCCGCGCCGTCCTCGCGGATCCGCCAGATCGCCGCGGCGTGGGCCGGGTCGGTGACGACGAGGGAGTCCAGGGCGCCGGCGTCGGCCAGCACCCCCTGCGCCTTGCCCTGCACCTCGGCCACGGTGTCGCCGGTCAGCTCCACGATCAGCCACCCGTCGCCGCGCGGCAGCTCGGGGACGACGGCGGCGGGCACGTCGCGCAGCCGCTGCACGATCCGCTGGTCGAGCCCCTCGACCGCGGTGGGCTCGTGGGGGAGCAGGCCGGGGGTGGCGTCGGCGGCGTCGGCCATGCTCGGGTAGCCCAGCACCACCAGCCCCCGGACGGGAGCGTCGGCGACCAGCCGCACGGTGGCGCCAAGGACGACGGCGAGCGTCCCCTCGCTGCCGACCAGCGCCCGGGCCACGTCGAAGCCGCGCTCGGGCAGCAGGTGCTCCAGCGAGTAGCCCGACACCTGCCGGCCGAAGGTGCCGAGCTCGGTGCGCACGGTCGCGAGGTGCCCGGCGACGAGCCGGTGCAGGTCCTCGAGCACGCCCGGCGCGGGCCCGGTGACCGGACCGAGCCGGAGCCGCTCACCGGTGCCGGTGACGACGTCCAGCCCCACCACGTTGTCCGACGTCCGGCCGTAGCCCAGCGCCCGGGACCCGCAGGCGTTGTTGCCGATCATCCCGCCGATCGTGCAGCGGTTGTGCGTGCTGGGGTCCGGGCCGAACCGCAGCCCGTGCGGGCGCGCGGCGGTCTGCAGCGCGGCCTGGACCACGCCGGGGTCCACCGTCGCCGTCCGGGCCTCCGGGTCGATCGCGTGCACCCGCGACAGGTACCGGCTGGTGTCCAGCACGACGCCGGTGCCCACGGCGTTGCCCGCGATCGACGTGCCCGCGCCGCGGGCGGTCAGCGGCACCCCGAGCGAGCGGCACACCTCGAGCGCCGCCACGATCTCGTCGGGGTGCTGCGGCCGCACCACGGCCCGGGGGAGGACGCGGTACAGCGACGCGTCGGAGGAGTAGAGGGCGCGGGCCAGCCCCGAGTCGTCGACGTCGCCGATGCCGGCGCGCCGCAGCTCGGCCACCACCGACCGGCCGTCGTCGGTGCCCGTCGTCGTGGGGGCCGGTGCGCTCATGGTGCCGAGTCTCGCTCCCGCGTCCGGGGCGGGCGCGTCCACCCCCCTCCCGGCACCCGGGGACGGGGGGGGGGGGGGGGGGGGGGGGGGGGGGGGGGGGGGGGGGGGGGGGGGGGGGGGGGGGGGGGGGGGGGGGGGGGGGGGGGGGGGGGGGGGCCCGGCGCCGCCCCCCCCCCCCCCCCCCCCCCCCCCCCCCCCCCCCCCCCCCCCCCCCCCCCCCCCCCCCCCCCCCCCCCCCCCCCCCCCCCCCCCCCCCCCCCCCCCCCCCCCCCCCCCCCGGCCGGTGGTCCTGCGGAGGGGTCAGGACGTCGGCGGCTCGTCCTCGCCCGACTCCTCGGCGGCGTCGGCCTCCTCCTTGGTCTTGTGCACCGCGCCGTCGGCATGCTCGGGCGGGCCGTAGACCGTGTAGAGCACCAGCGGGTTCTCGCCGGTGTTCAGGAAGTTGTGCTTCGTGCCGGCGGGGACGACGACCAGGTCGCCCTGCGCGACGTTCTTCTCGTTGCCCGAGATGACGGCCTTACCGATGCCGCTGACGAAGGTGAGGATCTGGTCGATGTCCTCGTGCGTCTCCTCGCCGATCTCCCCACCCGGCGGGATGGTCATGATGACCAGCTGGGTGTTCTTGCCGGTCCACAGGACCCGGCGGAAGTCGGGGCTCTTCTCGGCCTCGGTCGCGATCGTGTAATGGATGACGGACGCCACGGGCGGCGCTCCTCTCGTCTCGGGGACGGACGGCTGCGGTCGGCCGCCCGCGGAGGCCGCCGACCGACGACGTGGTCCTCCTGCCCTGTCCGGCCCGCGAGTAGTCGTCCCGTCCCGGCGGTGTGGATCACGCCCGCGGGGCCGGCACCACGCCGTCGGCGGTCATCGCGGGGACCGCGCGGGCGCGGTGCAGCCGGGTCAGCCCCACCCCCACGAGCAGCAGGGCGGTCAGCAGGGCCGTGGAGACCAGGGAGAGCAGCGTCAACCGGCCGGCGGCGGCGAGGGCCGAGACCACGACCGTCTCGAGGACGGCGGCCGACCACACCGCGACGCCGGCGAGCCGGTCGGCCGCGGCGATCCCGGAGAACAGCAGCAGCTGGGCGAGCGCCAGCAGCGTGCCCAGCGCCGCGAAGAGCCATGTGGCGCTCCCGAGCTCGTCGCCGTAGGCCGCACCCCCGATCAGCGGGAGGGCAGCTCCGCCCAGGGCGGCGGTGCCGGCCGTCAGCAGCGCGCCGACGGCCGCCACGGCGGCCAGCGCCGAAGGCAGCACCGCGTGCCGGCCGGCGGCGTCGCCCAGCCGGGGGAGCAGGACCACGCCGACGCCCTGCGGCAGCCAGAACGCGACCTTGGCGATGATCGAGGCGACGGCGTACTCACCCGTCGTCGCGCCGGGCAGGTGGTGGCGGGCCAGCAGCACGTCGAGGTTGAGCAGCACCACCAGGCCGAGCAACGCGCCGGCCGCCCGCAGCGACGCGGCGAGGGGCCGGCCCAGGCCGCGCACCAGCCCCGGTCGGCCCGCGGCCACCCAGCCGCCGAGCGCGGCGAGGGCCGCCCCGGCGGTCATGCCGGCGAGCGCGCCCGACGAGCTGCCGCCGATGAGCAACCCGGCGAGCCCACCGCTCAGCTTACCCGCGCCGAAGGCCACCGTCAGGACGGCCAGCCGGCGGAACCGCCCCGCGCCCTGCAGCAGCCCCTGGTACCCCACGACCATGGTCTGCGGGAGGAGCAGCAGCGCCAGCCACACCGCGGCGCCGGCGGTGGGGAGGTGCAGGAGGGCCACCAGCAGGGGTGCGAGCGCCAGCGCTCCGGCGCTGACGCCCAGGCCCACGGCCAGGGCGGTGCTGTGCAACCGGCCGGTCGTCCGCGGGTCGCCCGCGCGTCCGCCGAGGACCAGCGCGGCGGTGGTCTGGACCCCGGTGCCCGGCACCGCGCCGACGAGCACGACGCCCAGCAGCGCGGCGAGCTCCCCGTAGGCGGCGGGGGCGAGCAGCCGGGCGGCGAGCACGGTGAACACGTAGGCGAGCGCGTTGGCGCCCAGGAATGCCACGGTCACCAGGGCCGCCGAGCCGAGCGCACGGGGTGACCGCGCCGCCGGGCCGACGTCCCGCCGGCGATTGCTCGATCCCAGTGCGCTCACCCCCATACTCTGCGCTCGTCCGCCGGGAGCCCGGCGTGCCGGCTGTCGGGACGGAGGTGCGAGCGCACGTGGACCAGCGATGGGCCCGGCCCGACGCATCGCCGTGGCCCGCGCGGGTGCTCGCGCTGGCCGTGGCCCTGCTCGTGACCGGTCCGGCGCTCGCCCCCGGCTTCGTCCTCCTCCGTGACATGGTGTTCGTACCGAGGCAGGATCTCGACCTGGACGCCCTGGGCCTCGGTGGTTCCCTGCCGCGCGCCGTGCCGGTGGACGCCGTCATGGGTCTGCTGACGGCCGTCGTGCCCGGGGACGTGGTGCAGAAGGCGGTCCTCCTGGGCACGGTCTTCGCCGCCGTCCTCGGCGCCGCGCGGCTGGTTCCGCCGGGTGCCGACGGCCGGCGCGGAGTCGCGGCCGCCGTCGCGGGGCTGGTGTACGGGTGGAGCCCCTACCTCGCCGAGCGGCTGCTCATGGGGCACTGGGCGCTGCTGCTCGCCTACGCCGCGCTGCCCTGGATCGCCCGGGCGTCGCTGCGGGTGCGCGAGCGCCTGCCGGGCGCCCTGCCCCGGCTTCTGCTGGTCTGCGCGCCGGCGGCGCTCACCCCGACGGGCGCCCTGCTGGCCGCCGGCCTCGTGCTCGTGCTGGTCGGTCGCGAGCGGCTGCTCGTGGCCGGGAGCGGGGTCCTGGTGCTCTCCCTGCCGTGGATCGTGGCCGGCGCGCTGCACCCCGCGGGCGGCGCCTCCGATCCCGCGGGCGTGGGCGCCTTCGCCGCGCGCCCGGAGGGCTGGGGCGGAACGCTGCTGTCGGTGCTCGGGACCGGCGGCATCTGGAACGCCGGCGCGGTCCCCGGCAGCCGCACCTCGGTGCTCGTCCCGCTGCTCACCCTGGTGCTGCTGGCCGTGGCCGCGGTCGGCTGGACCACCCGGGAGGCGCTGACCGGGCCCGCGCGCCGGCTGCTGCTGCTCGCCGCAGCCGGCGTGGTGCTGGCCTGTGCCGGCGCCGTCCCCGGCCTCGCCGACCTGTTCGAGTGGGTGGTGCGGACGGTGCCGGGCGCCGGGCTGCTGCGGGACGGGCAGAAGTGGGCGGCGTGGTGGGCGCTGGCCCTGGCCGTCGGTACCGGGCTCGGCGCCCGCCGCCTCGCCGCGGCGGTCACGGCGCGGAGCGGTTCGCCGGGCCTGGGCGGGGTCGCCGTCGCGGCCGTGCTGGCGCTCCCGCTGGTCGCCCTGCCGGACCTGGCCTGGGGCGCCGGGGGCCGGCTGCAGCCGGTCAGCTACCCGGCCGACTGGGAACGGGTCCGCGAGCGGTTGTCGGCCGAGGACGCCACCGGCGACGTCCTCGTGCTGCCCTTCGGCAGCTACCGGGCGTTCGAGTGGAACGCGGGCCGGCCGCTGCTGGATCCGGCGCCTCGCTGGCTGCCTCGCCCGACCGTCACCGACGACGAGCTCGTGGTCGGTGGCCGGGCGGTGGCGGGGGAGGACCAGCGGGCGCGCGCGGTGGCCGCGGCCGTCGACGACCCGCGGGCGCTCGCCGACCTCGGCATCGGTTGGGTGCTCGTCGAACGGGGCACCCCCGGCCGCCCCGTGCCCGCCGCCGTGATCGGGTTGCCGCTGGTGGTGGACGGTCCCGATCTCCGGCTGCACCGGGTGCCCGGCGCCCGGCCGGCGCCCGAGCCGTCCTCCGTCCGGGTGACGGCGGTGGTGGCCGCTCACGCGGTGGCGCTCGGGGTCTGCGTGGGCTCGCTGTTGTGGATCTTCGCCGGGACATCTAGCGTGACGGGCCGTCGTCGACTCCTGCGGAAGCGAGCCCCCCGATGAAGACCCTCATCGCCGTCGTGATCGCCCTCGGTGGCGGGGCCGGTCTCGCCGTCGCCGCCGTTGCCGGTGTCTCCGCCGCGGTCGACCCCGACAACTCCCTCGAGCAGGCCGGCCAGCAGGTCGACGTCCTCGACTACGGCGCGCGCTGACCGCCTGACAGCGACAGCTGCCGACAGCACGTCGGCGAAGCCCTTCACGCTCGCGTCCCAGCTGTACCCCGCTGCGTGTCGGGCGGCGGCCTCGCCCATCCGGCGGCGGGTCGCCTCGCCCGCGAGCAGTCGCTCCACGGCCTCGACCATCTCGTCGAGGTCGTCGACGAGCACCCCCGTCCGACCGTCGACCACCGACTCCCGCAGGCCACCGGCCGACCGGTACCCCACCGTCGGCACCCGGTGCGCCCCGGCCTCGGTCACCACCAGGCCCCAGCCCTCCTTGACCGACGGGCACAGGTGCACCCAGGCCCGGGCCAGCTCCTCGTGCTTGACCTGCTCGTCGAGGTAGCCGTGGAAGTCCACGAGCTCGCGGACACCGAGCCGCTCCGCCGCGGCCCGCAGCTCGTCGCCCCACCATCCCTCACCGATGACGGACAGCCGCAGGTCCGGCCACCGCGGACGCAGCCTGGCCACCACCTCGAGGGCGTGCTCCACCCGCTTGTGCGGGACGAGGCGGCACAGCACCACCAGCCTGGGCGTGGGGGAGGGCCGGGACGTCACCGGCGGCGGCTCCTCGACACCGTTGGGCACGACGGCGATCCGGTCGGCCGCCACGCCCAGCCCGACGAGCTCGGCGGCCGTGGCCCGGGAGACGGCGATGTACGGGGACCGGCGGTACACCGCCGGGGCCACCCGGGACTCCAGCCACCAGCCGAGCGCACCGCCGAACCGCCCGAACACGATGGGCCACTGCTCGCGGTGCACGTGGTGCACGAGGTTGAGCACCGGGGCCCGGGTCACCAGCGTGCTGGCGAACGGCAGGCCGTTCTGCACGTCGACCACCAGTCGGGGCCGGTGCCGCCGGACGAACGCGAGGGCGTGGGGGTACACCGAGAACCGTCCGCCGCGGCGCACCACCCGGACGCCGTTGAGCGTCTCCTCGGCCGGGGCCCGCTCGTGGGCCGCGCAGAACAGCGTGACGCGCAGGCCCGTGGCCGCGAGCCCCTCCGCCATGCGGTGGACGTACCGTTCGGAGCCCCCGCCCTCGGGGTGGCTCAGGTCCCGCCAGTTGACGAAGAGGACGTCGATCGCCGTTGATCGCATGGGCACCGCGGGAGAGTACCCGCCGGTACCAGGCTTTCGGCCAGTCCCTTCACCGAGAGGATGGGGTGCTACAGGAATGGCGCGCACCGCCACGTTCGCCCGGTCGATCACACTTTTCCGGGCATTTCTCCGGGAGCAGTCCGACCCGGACCTGTTCTACGGAACGCTGGCCCGGGACTCCGTGCGGCAGCTCGCGGAGCACGTCGACCTGCGGGGGAGGGCCGTGCTCGACGTCGGCGGCGGCCCGGGGTACTTCGCCCGGGAGTTCCGGGCGGCCGGGGCCCGTTACACGGGGCTGGAGCCCGACGCCGGCGAGCTCGTCGCCCGGGGGGAGCCGGAGCCCGGCACGGTCCGCGGGAGCGGCGAGGCGCTGCCGATCCGCACCGGCAGCGTGGACGTCTGCTACTCGTCGAACGTGCTGGAGCACGTCGCGCACCCCTGGACCATGACGGCCGAGATGGTCCGCGTGACGAGGCCCGGGGGAACGATCTTCCTCTCCTTCACCCCCTGGTGGTCCCCGCACGGCGGCCACGAGACCGGGCCCTGGCACTACCTGGGCGGGCACCGGGCGCGACGCCGGTACCGGCGCCGCGAGGGCCGGGAGCCGAAGAACCGGTTCGGCGAGTCGCTGTTCCCGGTGTCCGTGGGGGCCGCGCTGCGGTGGGCGCGGCGCTGCCCGGACGTCGACGTCGTCACGACCTACCCGCGGTACCACCCGTGGTGGGCGCGCTGGGTCGTGGCGGTGCCACTGCTGCGGGAGGTCGTCTGCTGGAACCTCGTCGTGGTGATGCGCCGCCGGTGAGCCACGCCGCCGCGGAGCGGTTCCCCGAACCGCACCAGTGCGATCCGCCGCCCCGGTACCCGGGGTTACCTGCGTCCGAGTCGCCCGACCGGGTGAGGAGGGGGTGGGCCTGGTACGGCGCGGTATCCGCCAGCCGGTTGGGCGTGGTACTGCCTCGTATCGGCTGGTCTTTGCCTTTTGGCTACCCGCCAGTAGTGTTGCCGCGCCGCGATGCCAGTGGAGCTGTCGCGCCGATGCAGAGGAGCCAACCGCATGCGAGGACGCGTCATCGGGCTGATCTTGCTGGGTGCGGGGGCGTTCCTGATCGCCGCGGCGCTCTCCGTGCGGCTGATCCTGGCGCCCACCATGGTGAAGCTGCCGCTGGACCAGACGGCGGAGCCCACCGCCTCCGGTAGCGGCGTGAGCTTCTTCGACCTGGGCGAGATGCGGCAGTTGCGGGGTCTGGAGGCGGAGGTCCAGCAGCGCGTGCAGGGCGAACCGGACTCCGCGGATGCCGGCGACGGCGTCGCCGTCTGGAGCTTCGGGTCGACGGTGAACGGTACCGACGGGACGCTGCTCAACGCCTCCACCTACCGGGTCTGCCTGGACCGCACCGAGGCCGTGGCCGTCGACTGCGACTCCGACCACGTCGACGACGACCGCAGCAAGGACGTCGAAGGGCTCACCCTCACGTTCCCCTTCGGCACCGAGCAGCGCGACTACGAGTTGTTCAACCCCACCACGGGCAAGGCGTTCCCCGCCCGCTTCGAGGGCGTCGAGGAGCTGGAGGGGCTCGAGGTCTACAAGTTCGTCACGACGGTGCCCGAGACCGTGATCCGGGAGACCGAGGTCCCCGGCGCGCTCGTGGGTGACCCCGACGCGGGCACCGTCGAGGCCCAGGTGGTCTACAGCAACGAGCGGACCGTCTGGGTCGAGCCGACCAGCGGCGTCGTCGTGACGGCGTCCGAGTCGCCGAACACGGTGCTGCGCGGGCCCGACGGCACCACCGGCGTGACGATGCTGGCCGGCACCTTCAGCGGCACGGAGGAAACCATCGCCGACGGGGTGCAGCGCGCCGAGGACAACCGCAGCCAGATCACCCTCATCCAGCAGACCGTTCCCCTGGTGCTCGGAGGGGTGGGTCTGGTCCTGCTCGTGGGCGGGGCCGTCCTCGTGGCCCGGGACCGGCGCAGCGGCCGGCCGGCGCACGCCGACGGCGGTCCGCGGGCGGCCACCGGCCACTGACCGGCCGGGGAGGGGGTGCCCCCTCCGGAGGTGCACCCATGGCCACGACCCTCGCGCGCGAGCCCGCCGGATCCCGTCCGGCGGGCTCCGCGCGTTCCCCGGTGCCCGTGCCGCCGGCCGTCCGCAGCGGTGGCAGCAGCCTCGTGTGGCGCGTCCGGCTGGCCGCCGTGTGCGCTGCCCTGACCGCGCTCGCGCTGACGCAGTCGTCCGGCCGCCTGGTCCCCGACACCAAGGTCGACCTCTACGTCGACCCCGCGGGTTTCCTGTCCCGGGCGCTGCAGCTGTGGGAGCCCGAAGGGTTCGCGGGCCAGGTGCAGAACCAGGCCTACGGCTACCTGTTCCCCATGGGGCCGTTCTTCGTCCTCGGCCAGGGCGCCGGCATCCCCCTGTGGTTGGTCCAGCGGCTCTGGTGGGCGGTGCTCCTGTGCACCGCCTTCCTGGGCGTGGTGTTCCTGGCCCGCCGGCTGGGGATCGGCACGCCGGCCACCGCGCTGCTGGCCGGGCTGGCCTATGCGCTCGCGCCCCGGATGGTCTCCCTCGTGGGCTCGGTCAGCATCGAGGTGCTCCCGATGGCGCTCGCGCCGTGGGTGCTGCTGCCCCTCGTCGGGGCCGCCGGGCACGGCTCGGCACGCCGCGCGGCAGCGCTCTCGGGCCTCGCGGTGTTCTGCGTCGGCGGGGTCAACGCGGTGGCCACCGCTGCCGTCCTGCCGCTGCCGGTGCTCTACCTCCTCACCCGCCAGCCGGGCCCCTTCCGCCGGCGGCTGGCGGCCTGGTGGGTGGCCGCCGTGGCGCTCGCGTCCAGCTGGTGGGCCGTCCCCCTGCTGCTCCTGGGTCGGTACAGCCCGCCGTTCCTCGACTACATCGAGACGGCCGCGACCACCACGGCCCCGACGGATCTGACGACGATCCTGCGCGGGGCCTCCCACTGGGTCCCCTACCTCGCCACGCCCACCGGTCCCTACTGGCCGTCGGGCTGGGCGCTGGCGCGGGACGCGTTACCCGTCGCCGCCACGGTGGTCCTGGCCGCCGCCGGGCTGTTCGCGCTGACCCGCAGGGGCCTGCCGGAGCGGACCTGGCTGGTGCTCGGGCTGCTCGCCGGGGTCGCCCTCGTCTCGCTCGGTCATCTCGCGGCCGTCGACGGGCTGCTCGCCGGCCGGCTGCACGATGCCCTGGACGGCGTGCTGGCCCCGCTCCGCAACGTGCACAAGTTCGAACCCGTCCTCCGGTTGCCGCTGGTCCTCGGGCTGGCCCACCTGCTCGCCGTGCTGCTCCGTCGGGCGCGCGAGCACCGGACGGCCCGGTCCGGGCGCCCGGCCTGGTGGGGGCGGGCGGGCCGCGAAGGGGCGCGCGCCGCCCTCGCGCTGCTCGCCCTGGCGCTCCTCGCCACCACCTCGCCCGCGCTGGCCGACCGAATCCCCGCGCAGGGGGCCTTCGTGGCGATCCCCTCCTACTGGCAGGAGACCGCCGACTACCTCGCGGACGCGCAGCCCAGCGGGCGGGCACTGCTGGTGCCGGGGTCGTCGTTCGCCACCTACGCGTGGGGGTCCACCGGCGACGAGCCCCTGCAGGCCCTGGCGGAGTCCCCCTGGGAGGTGCGCAGCGCGATCCCGCTGACCCCGCCCGCGCACATCCGCCTCCTCGACGCGGTGGAGGAGCGGCTGGCCCGCGGCGCGGGGTCCGCGGGGCTGACCCGGTTCCTCGCCCGCGCCGGCATCTCGCACCTGGTGCTGCGCAACGACCTCGACGCCGGCCCGGCCGGTGCCACCCGTCCTGCGCTCGTGCGCCAGGCGCTGCGCGACTCCCCGGGCATCGAGCTGGTCGCCGAGTTCGGACCGGACCACCCCGCGGAGATGCCGGTCGCGGGCACGCGCTTCGACGCCGGACTCCAGGAGCCCAGCCCGGCGGTGCAGATCTTCACCGTGAGCGACCCGGCGCCGACGGCCTGGACCGCGCCGCTGTCCGACGCGGTCACCGTGCACGGCGGTCCGGATGCGGTGCTGGCGCTGGAGGAGCAGGAGCTGATCGAGGGCCGGCCGGCGGTGCTCGCGGGCGCCGACGTCGCGGGGGCAACCGGCGCGACCATGGTCAGTGACGCACTGGTCCGGCGGGAACGCACCTTCGGTCGGCTGACCGGCGCCGAGTCGGCGGGGCTCTCCCCGGACGATCCGCTCCGGCTGGCCGGCGTGGCGACCGACTACCCGGTGGCGGGGCCGGCCCTCAGCACCGTCCGGTACAGCGGGGGTACACCGAGCGCGGGGAGCTCCGCCTCGGACCCCGGCACCAGCGGCGGCGCCCGACCCGACGCCTCGCCGTGGGCGGCGGTGGACGGCGATCCGCGGACGGCGTGGCGCCCTGCCGACGACGCGACGGAGCCGGGGGCCCTGTGGTGGCGGCTGGAGACCGATGCGGAGTTCCTCGCCGGCACCGTCACCGTCACGCTGGATCCGTCGGCCGCGGAGCTGCCGCACCGGATCCGGCTCACCACCGACGCCGGCGCCTTCGACGTGGCAGTGCAGGACACCGACCAGCCGCAGCAGCTGCCCCTGCCACCGGGGCGCACGACCTCGCTGACCATCGCTCCCTCCGGGGGAGCGGCCGGGGTCCTCGCGCTGGCCGAAGTCGAGCTGCCCGGCGTCGCGGTGAGCCGCACCGTCGTCACGCCGGAACCGGCCGGGCAGGTCGACGTGTACGCGTTCGACACCTCCGGTCCGGGCCGCGCCGGCTGCCTCGTGGCCGCGGACGGCCCTCGCTGCGCGGCCGCGCTGCCCACCGGGGCGGAGGAGCCGCAGGGGCTGGACCGGGCCTTCACCGTGACCCGGCCGGCCGCCTACGAGCTGTCCGTGACGGCGGTGCCGCGGCCGGGCCCCGCGCTCGACGCGCTCCTCGCCCGGATCCGGGGGACCGACGTGGCGGTGACGGCGAGCAGCAGCGCCGTCGAGGATCCCCGAGGCAGCGCCGCGGCCGCCGTGGACGGCGATCCGGGCACCGCGTGGCTCGCCGATCGCGCTGACGGGACCCCCTCGCTCGAGCTCCGGTGGAGCGAACCCCGCACGGTCGACTCGGTGCGGATCGTCACGCGTGCCGGTCTGGCGGCTGCGGTCCCGACCGCGGTGACGATCGACGCCGGCGGCGGCCTGCCCGCGCTCCTCGCCCTCGACGACGACGGCAGCGTCCGGTTCGCCCCGATCACCACCGACCGGCTGCTGGTCGGCCTCCGGCGGCCGCTCGAACTGTCGTCGTTCGACCCCTACAGCCGCACGACCGAGCGGCTCGGCATCGGCGTCAGCGAACTGCAGGTGGGCGAGCCGAATCCTGCGCCGGAACTCGAGGCGCCGGTCGTGGTCCCGTGCGCGGAGGGGCCCGTGGTCACCGTGGACGGGACGACGTTCCGCACCTCCGCCCGCACCACCGTCGGCGCGCTCGCCTCGTTGCAGCCGCTGCAGCTCTCGGTCTGCGGGGACGAGGGGACCGTGAGCCTCGCCGGCGGCGAGCACCGGCTGGTCGCTCCCGGCACCGACCTGCTGACCGTCGACACGGCGACGCTGACGAGGTCCGGCGCCCCCGCGGACGGGATCGACCGGCGGCCGGCCGATGTGGTCCGCTGGGACGCCGAGCACCGCCGGGTCGAGGTCGGCGCCCGTGGCGAGAGCACGCTCCTCGTGGTGCCGGAGAACACCAACCCGGGCTGGAGCGCGACCCTCGATGGGCGGCCCCTGGAGAAGGTGGCGGTGGACGGGTGGCAGCAGGGGTACGTGCTGCCACCGGGCCCGGCCGGGACGGTCGCCCTCGATTTCGGTCCCGGTTCCGCCTACCGGACGGCGCTCGGGGTCGGGGCGGGTGCCGTGCTCCTGCTCGGTGCGCTCGCGGCTCTGCCCGCGCGCCCCCGCAGGGCCCGCACCGAGCGCGGCGGGAGCCGGGCTGCGGCAGCCGTGCTCGTGCTCGCGGCGGTGGCGGGCATCGCGCTGGTCGGTGGGCCGGTGGGGATCGGTGCGCTGGCGGTCGCCTACGTCGCCGGTCGCTGCGCCGGACGGCACCGCCACCTGGTCCTCGGCGGGGCGGCCGCCGGCGCGCTGGCCGTGTCGGGTGCGCTCCTGCTGCTCGCCCCCGGCAGCACGTCGACGGTGCGCCAGGTGTGCGCGCTGGTCGCCGTTGCCGCCGTCGTCGCCGGGGTGCTGCCCGACCCGCCGCGGTGGATCCGTACGGCGCCGGTCGGCGGCCGCCACCGGGAGGGGTGAGCCCAGGTCAGCCGCGCGTCGCCCCCGCCGGCGGGGTCGGTCCGGCGGGGATGCCGGCCGCGTGGCCGCCCGCGCCCGTGCCGGCGCCGTCCGCCCGGGCGCCCGGGCGGTCGGGGACGAGGTTGCGCCCGCGCAGCACGAGCGGTCGCTCGATCACGCGGTAGACCACCGCGGCGACCGCGACGGCGACGAGCCACGTCACCGGAAGCACGACCACGAGCGGGTGGGTGAAGACGTCCCACAGGACGATCAGCAGCGGCATGTGGAAGAGGAACAGCCCGTAGGAGCGCTCACCCAGCCAGTCCAGCGGGCGGCTGGCGAGGAAGCGGCGTCCCCGGCCCGCCGTCTGGTCGCCGAACACCAGCGGCCAGACCGCCAGCGCGGCGACGCCCGTGTAGAGCACGTGCTTGGTGATCCCCTGTCCGGGCGTCAGCGCCGAGGAGAGGTCGACGGGCCCGGTGAACGGCCCGGCCGCCACCCAGAACAGCGCCGCGGCCGCGCCCCAGCACGTCCACGGGCTGCCGCCCAGCTCGTGCGCCCAGCGGACCGGCGCCCAGTCGGGCGAGGCCACGGAGAGCACCGCGATCGCCATGCCCGCCCCGAACCACGACGCGTAGGCCGGCAGCCACAGCGTCAGCGAACCGAGCAGGTACGGGTCCGAGGCCGCCCAGGCGAACCAGGCGAAACCCAGGAGGGAGGCCACGGCCAGCGCGGCCAGCAGGAGCCCGGGTCGCCACCGACCGCCGCTGAGCCGGAGCAGCCCGGCGACGATCAGGGGGAGCAGGACGTAGAAGGAGACCTCGGTGCACAGGCTCCAGGCGTGGTCCAGGCCGTCGGCGTGCCAGCTGCGCGAGTAGATCTGGGTGAGGGTGAGGAAGCGCAACCAGTCACCGCCGCCCATCTCCCGGTTCCCGGGGAGGAACAGCATGGCCAGGACGACGCACACCCAGTACGCCGGCAGGATGCGCAGCGCCCGTCGCCACAGGAAGGCGGCGGTGCGTGGCGCCGGACGCCCCTCCGCCGCGGCGCGGAAGAGCGGCTGGGAGAGCAGGAAGCCCGAGAGCGCGAAGAACACCGCGACGCCGACGTCCAGCCGGGCCAGGGCGTAGCCACCGGTGTCGGCGGTGTACGAGCCGGTCCAGAAGGCCGCGTGCGTGGTGACCACGGCGGTGGCCGCGAGCGCGCGGAGGCCGTTGAGCGCCGGATAGCGCACGGTCAGTTCCCGCCGGGGGTGAGGGCCAGGGGCTGTCCGACGGCCACCGACGCGACGCACAGCGGGGCCTGGGGGTCGGCCACCTCGATGACGACGCTGTCGACGGGGCCGCTCACCTGCACGAACAGGTTGTGGACCCCCGCCTCCGCGAGGCCGGCACCCACGGTGTCCCCGGCCCGCACGGTCACCAGGTTCCCCACCCCGGCGAAGTAGGCGATCTGCACCAGCCACCGGCCGTCGGGCGTCCCCCGCGGCAGCTGTACCTCGGCCGGTTCCTCCCCGGCGGGCCAGCCGCAGTCCGGGGTGGGCCCGGAGCCGGACGTGCTCACGGGGTCGACGACGGCCAGCTGGCCGTGGCCCTGGTCGTCCAGGGCCACCACCTCGTCGACGACCTGCCCCTCGGCCAGGAAGGGTGGGAGCCGGGGGAGGCCGGCCAGGACGACCGACGCGCGGTTGGCCGGCGCCAGCCGCTCGGGGACGACGTGCTCGGGCACCGGGGCATCGGCGAGGACGAGGTCGACGCGCCCGGTCAGCGCCCCCTTGGCGTTGTCGACGAAGTCGCGGCCGGCGTTGGTCGACCAGTGCCGGGCGAAGCCGGCGGTCGAGAGCACGGCCCCGGCGAGGAGGGCCGAGGCGACCCCCAGTGCGACTCCGGTGCGCGTGAGCCGAGCCGTTGCCTCGGCCGTCCGGCCGCGGGTGGTCCAGGCCCGTCGGATCAGGACGGTGGGTGCCTCCCGGACCGGCAGGAAGGCGAGCCCGACCGCCAGCGCCGCCACGAGGGCCGTGGTGGCCGGCGGAACCAGGTCGGCCGCCACCGCACCCGCCGTGGCGCCGGAGGACGCGGCGCCGATCACGGCGGTGACGACGACCACCGCGGCGAGCAGCCAGGCGCGCAGCGCCCCCCGGCGGACCAGCACGGACGCGAAGACCACCACGGCCAGGGCCACGGGGGCGCCCCAGACGAGGCCGACCGGCGGGTCGGGCGTGGCCAGCGGCGCCAGCACGGTCTCCCAGCGCCAGGGGCCGCCGACGAGACCGGGGAGCACCGTGTGCGCGAGGACGCCGGGCAGCGTGCGGAGGCCTTCGCCCAGGGCGGCCCCGTCGACGAGCGGGTCATCGGAGAGGAGCAGGCGCGCGCCGAGGCCGACGGCCACGGCGGCGGCGTGGGCCGCCCAGGCGATCCGCCACCGGGCGAGGGTGCGCAGCCTGGCCCGCAGCGGGCCGGTGGTCGCCCAGAGCACGGTGCCGGCCAGGAGCAGCAGCGGCACCAGCGCGGCCTCCACGGCGAACAACACCCCGGCCGCGACGGCCAGCGCGCTGGTGAGGGCCCGTGCGGGCGAGCCCGAGCGCAGGAAGTGCACGTGCCCGCGGACGGCGACGAGGAGGGCCAGCTGGAGCGGGAGCTGCACCACGGCCGCGCTCCACCACGTCCCGCCCACGAGCGTGAGCGAGCTGGTCAGGTAGACCGTCAGCGGGAGCAGCACCGTCGGCCGGCGGCCGAACAGCTCGACCAGCAGCCGGTACAGGAGGAGGTCCACGAGCAGCTGCCCGAGGAGCTCGAGCCCCACCAGCGCCGGCCAGGACAGCGGGGCGATGGCCGCGACGCCCCGGGCCAGGCCCACGGCGCCGGGAGGTCCGGGGACGTCGACCGGCAGGCCGGCGGCCACCGCGGCCGCGAGGAAGTCCGGCCCGGTGAGCCAGCCGCTCGCCGCGGCCCAGCCCCGGAGGGCGAGGTGCCCGGCGATGAGCACGGCCGCGACCACCGGGACGACGGTCGCCCGGTCGATGCGCAGCTGCACGACGGCGGTCCCCGGACGCGACGGTGCCTCCGCAGGCGCGCCGGCGTCGACGCGCGGGGGTGCGCTCATGGGGCTCCGTCCACTGTGACCCGGGTTCCGGGGCAGCGTAGACAGCGCGGCTACCGGGCGGTAGTACCCGCCGGTACCACCTCGGACACCGCTAGGGACGGCGCTCGAGCAGCCCGACCACCGTCGCCGTGGCGGCGTCGACGTCCTCGGACAGCTGCGCGGCCTCCCCGCGTTCCACCCGTGCCAGCATCAGCTCGTTGACGCCGCCCACTGCGGCGAGCACCAGTTCCCGACCGACCGGGCGCACCTCGTCGGGATGGTCCTGCGCCAGCCCGCCGGCCACTTCGCAGATGAGGTCGACGTACTGGTCGAACACCTGCCGGCGCAGCGCCCGGGCCCGCGGGCCGGCCGCCTGCACCTCGACCAGCGCCGCCCAGGCGACGGCCGGCCCGGCGGCGAGCGTCTCCAGGTAGGCGCCGATGCCCGCGCGCAGCCGGCCGCGCCAGGGGAGCCCGGCCGCGTGCGCCTGCTCCTGCGCCCGGCGCACCGTGTCGAGCACCTTCTCGTTGGCCCGGCTGTAGAGCTCGAGGAGGCACTCCTCCTTGTCGCGGAAGTGGGCGTAGACGATCGTCTTCGACACCCGGCCCTCGCGCGCGATGTCGGAGATCGTGGTGGCCTGGTACCCCTTCTCCGCCATGCAGGTGGCCAGGGCCCAGAGGATCCGTCCGCGGCGGTGACCGTCGTCCACGGAGGGATCGTCGGTGGGGTCGACCAAGGGGTCCATCGGCTCGCAAGAGTAGTGCGCCGGGAGGGTCCGGTGAGGGAACTCACCGGCCCGGCGTGGAATGGCCGACCGCGTTGCGGTGTCCTGTCCAGGTGACCTCCGTCCCGGCCGCCCGCCCGTCGGCCCGCGCCTACGCGATGTGGCTGGTCGGGCTGCTGGCGTACGCCGTCGCCGTCTTCCACCGGTCCTCGCTCGGCGTGGCGGCGGTGGAGGCGCAGGAACGGTTCTCGGCCGGGGCGTCGGCGGTGTCGCTGTTCCTCGTGCTGCAGCTGGCCGTCTACGCGGCGCTGCAGGTGCCGGTGGGCGTGGCGCTGGACCGGTTCGGATCCCGCCGGATGATCCTGGCCGGGGCCGTGACGATGGCCGGAGGCCAGCTCCTGCTCGCGCTGGCCACCGACGTGCCGACGGCCGTCGCCGCCCGGGTGCTGGTGGGCGCGGGGGACGCGATGACCTTCATCAGCGTGCTGCGCATCGTCGCCCTGTGGTTCCCCGGGACGTCGGCGCCGCTGATCACCCAGCTCACCGGCATCCTCGGGCAGATCGGATCGGTCGCCGCGGCGTACCCGCTCGTGACGCTGCTGCACGCCACCTCGTGGACGGCGACGTTCCTCGGTGCCGCAGCGACCGGCGCGCTCGTCGTCGTGCTCGTGGCAGCAGCGCTGCGGGACGCCCCGCCCGGCACGGTCCGCCCGGTGGCGCCACCGGTGGCGGAGCTCCGCCGCGGGCTGGTCGACACCTGGCGGGAGCCTGGAACCCGGATCGGCCTCTACACGCACCTGGTCACCCAGTTCTCCGGCACCGTGTTCGCACTGCTCTGGGGCTATCCGTTCCTGGTGGTCGGGCAAGGGCTCGCGCCCGGCACGGCGGCCGGCCTGCTCACCCTCCTGGTGCTGGTCGGGATGGGCGTCGGGCCGGTGCTGGGCAAGCTGTGCGCCCGCTGGCCGCTGCGCCGCTCGGTGCTCGTCTTCGGCATCCTGACCGCCACCGCCACGATCTGGACCGTCGTCCTGCTGTGGCCCGGGCGTGCCCCGCTGTGGCTGCTGGTCGTGCTCGTGGCGGTGCTCGGCACCAACGGTCCCGGCTCGATGATCGGGTTCGACTACGCCCGCACGGAGAACCCGGTCGAGCGGCAGGGCAGCGCCAGCGGTGTGGTCAACGTCGGCGGGTTCGTCGCCTCGCTCCTGACGATCCTGGCCGTCGGGGCGGTGCTGGACCTGCTCACCCCCGGCGCGTCCACCGACTACGACCTGGACGCCTTCCGGGCGGCGTTCGCCGTGCAGTACCTGTTCTGGGCGATCGGCCTGGCCGGGGTGGTCCGGCACCGTCGGGAGCTCCGCTCGCGGCTGGCCCGGGACGGCGTGGTCCTGGTACCGCTGCACGCCGCCGTCCGCGTCCGGCTGCGCTCGGCCGGGCGCTCCGCGCAGCGGCCGGGGGCGGGGCGGGACCGGAGCCGGCGGCCCGGGAACCGGTAGCGTCCGCCGTCCGGGTCATGAGATCGGTGGGTGCGATGAGCTTCGACCAGGTGCGCAGGGACTGGACGACCCTGGGGGCGGAGGACCCGCTCTGGGCCGTCCACGTGGCCGCGGACAAGCGTGGTGGGCGGTGGGACGCCGACGCCTTCCTCGAGCTCGGCCGCCGGGACGTCGGGGTCGCGCGCGAGCAGCTGGCCGGGCTCGGGCTACCCACCACGTGGGACCGCGTCCTGGACTTCGGCTGCGGTGCCGGCCGGCTGAGCCAGGCGCTCGCGGAGCACGCGCGCGAGGTGGTGGGCCTCGACGTCTCCGCGCCGATGCTGGAGACCGCTCGCCGCCTGGACCGCAGCGGCGGACGCGTCCGCTTCGTGCTCGGGGAGGACCCCGACCTGCGGGCCTTCCCGGACGAATCGTTCGACCTCGTCTACACCGAGCGGGTCCTCCAGCACCTGCCGCGCCCGGTTCTCGAGACGTACCTGGCGGAGTTCGCCCGCGTGCTGCGCCCCGGAGGCGTGGCCGTGGTGCACTGCACCACCCGGCCGATGTGGACCCTGCGTGGTGTCGTGTGGCGGGTGGCGCCGGCGCCGCTGGTGCGGTGGGCGCAGCGGCGCCTGCTCGGCTACCCCGCACCGATGCGGATGACCGGGGTGCCCGAGCGGCGGGTGGCCGACCTGGTCGCGGTGCACGGGGCGGAGGTTCTGGACGCCGCCCCGGTCGACGAGCCCGCGACGCACTGGCGGGCACGGCGCTACGTCGTCCGGCGCCGCCCCGCCGGAGGTGCGCCCGCCGGCTGAGATCGGCGGCCGCCCGGAGCCGCGAGCGGTTGCCACGCCGTGCGCGGTGCGGGCACGATGCGGCCAACGGAGGGGCCGGTCAGGGGGGTGTTCGTGGACGTCGTGGTCGGGCTGGACTCGGGCACCACCGCGACGAAGGCGGTCACCGCGGGCACCGACGGCCGCATCCGCGACGTCGCCAGCGTGGCCTACCCGCTCCTCGTGCCGGCCCCCGGCCGGGCCGAGCTCGACGCCGTGCGCCTGGCCGCGGCGGCCGTCGAGGCGCTGGGCGAGGTCGCCGCCCTGGCCCGGGACCGGGGGGACTCGGTCGTCGCCGTCTCGCTCAGCGCGGCGATGCACGGCCTGGTGCCCATGGACGACGAGGGGAGCCCGCTCGGCCCGGTGGTGACCTGGGCCGACGACCGCGCGGCGCAGTGGGCCCAGGCGCTGGTCGCCGACGGCCGCGCCCCGGACCTGCACGCCCGCACCGGCACCCCCGTGCACGCGATGTCCCCGCTGGTCAAGCTGTCGTGGGAACGGGCCGAGGACGCCGACCGGGTGGCCGGGGTGCCCCGCTGGGGCGGGGTGAAGGAGCTGGTGGTGGCCGCCCTGTGCGGCGGGGGGCACGTGGTCGACCGGTCCTGTGCGTCGGCCACCGGGCTCTACGACCTCCGCGCCGGGCGGTGGGACGAGGAGGCGCTGAGCATCGCCGGCGTCCGCCCCCGCCAGCTCGGCGAGGTGCTGCCGACGACGGCGGTGCTGCCCGGCCTGCGCCCGGAGGTGGCCGCCGCCACGGGGCTGCCGCCCGGTCTGCCCGTGGTGATCGGCGCCTCCGACGGGGTGCTGGCCAACCTGGGTGTCGGCGCGGTGAGCCCGGATGTCGCCGCGGTCTCGCTGGGCACGAGCGGGGCCATGCGCGTCGTCGTCCCCCGCCCGACGGTCGACCCGGGGCGCCGGTTGTTCTGCTACGCCCTCACCGACGACGCCTGGGTGGTCGGCGGCGCCATCAACAACGGCGGGTCGGTGGTGCGCTGGGCCGCCCAGGCGCTGGCCGCCGGCCCCGAGGACGCCGAGGGCCCCGCGGGCGAGGCCGCCGACGACCTCGACGCGCAGCTGCTCGAGGAGGCTGCCGCGGTTGCGGTCGGCAGTTCGGGCCTGCTGTGCCTGCCCTACTTCCTCGGCGAGCGGGCGCCCTGGTGGCGGTCGGGGATGCGGGGGGCCTACCTGGGGCTGCGGCGCGAGCACCGCCGGGCGCACCTGGTGCGCGCCGCCGTCGAGGGCGTCTGCCAGCAGCTGGCGCTGGTGCGGGACGCCTTCGCCGCGACGGACGTGCCGGTGCGGGAGGTCCGGGCGACCGGCGGCGCGGTGGCCTCCCCGCTCTGGATCCGGACGCTCGCGGCGGCCCTCGACCTGCCGGTGCGGGTGGCCGACTCCCCGGAGGGCACCGGCCTGGGCGCCTGCCTGCTGGGGTGGCACGCGCTCGGGGAGCTGCCCGACCTCGGTGCCGCCACCGCGCTGGTCGCCGTGCACGAGCCGGTGCTGCCGGACCCCGACGCCGTCGCCGTGTACCGGCGGCTGCGCCCCCTCGTCGACCGGTCCACCACGGCCCTGGCCGACGTCCTGACCACGCTCGACGCCCTGGACGAAGCCCCGAACCCCCCGACCTGAGCCTCGTGGAGGAGCCATGCCCGACGCAGAACCGGCGCTGAGCGCCGGAGTGCTGCTGCTGATCGCCGCGATCGCGGTCGGCGTCCTGCTCTTCCTGATCATGAAGGTGAAGCTGCACGCCTTCCTGGCCCTGATCCTGGTCAGCCTGGCGGTGGCGCTGGCGGCACAGGTGCCGCTGGAGGACGTGGTCACCACCATGACCGCCGGTTTCGGCTCCACGCTGGCCAGCGTCGCGCTGCTCGTGGGGATCGGGGCGATGCTGGGCCGGCTCTTCGAGCACAGCGGCGGCGCCCAGGTGCTCGCCGACAGCCTGATCAAGCGCTTCGGCGAGCAGCGGGCACCGCTGGCCCTCGGCATCGCCGCGCTGCTGTTCGGCTTCCCGATCTTCTTCGACGCCGGGCTCGTCGTCTTCCTGCCCATCGTGTTCACCGTGGCCCGCCGGCTGGGGGGTTCGCTGCTCACCTACGGGCTGCCGGTGGCCGGTGCGTTCGCCGTCATGCACGCCTTCGTGCCGCCGCACCCGGGCCCGGTCGCCGCGGCCGGGCTGATCGGTGCCGACATCGGCCTGGTGCTCGTCTTCGGCCTGCTCATCGGCGTCCCGACGTGGTTCCTGGGCAGCTACCTGTTCGGGCTCTGGGCCGGGCGCCGGTTCGAGCTCCCCGTCCCGACCATCCTGGCCGGGGAGCCGAAGACGGCGGACGACGCCCCGGACCCGTCGGTCGAGGGCAGCTCGCCCGGGATCGCCACCGGCGGGCGGGCCGCCACCGGGACGGCGACCCGGCCCGCACCGCCGCGGTTCGCCACCGTGATCTCGGTGCTGCTCCTCCCGATGCTGCTGATCTTCCTCAACACCGGCCTGACCACGCTCGCCGCCGAGGGGATCGTGGACGAGGAGTCGGCGGTGGTCCGCTGGGGTCAGCTGATCGGGGCGACGCCGATCGCGCTGCTGATCACCGTGCTGCTGGCCATGTGGGTGCTGGGTCGGCGCCGCGGCGACAGCGGCGCAGAGGTCGAGTCGGTGCTCAACAGCGCGCTCGGGCCGGTCTGCGCGATCATCCTGATCACCGGCGCCGGCGGCATGTTCGGCGGCGTGCTGCGCGCCAGCGGCATCGGCACCGCGCTGGCCGACGTCCTCGGCGACATCGGCCTGCCGGTCATCGTGGCGGCGTTCGTCGTCTCCGCTCTGATCCGGGTGGCGCAGGGCTCGGCCACGGTCGCGCTGACGACCGCGGCCGGCCTGATCGCCCCCGTGGTGGCGGCCACCGACGGGCTCAGCTCCGTGGACCTCGCGCTGATCGTCATCGCTATCGCCGGTGGTGCGACGGTGCTCTCGCACGTCAACGACTCGGGCTTCTGGCTGGTCAGCCGGTTCTTCCAGATGGACGAGAAGACCACCCTGAAGACCTGGACGGTGATGGAGACGCTGCTGGGCACGATCGGTTTCGTGCTGGCGCTGGTGCTCAGCATCTTCCTCTGACCGTGGCGCCTCCGACGGACGAGCTGTCGGGCCGGGCCGACCGTGGCAGGGTGGAGGAATGACGCTCGCCTCGCGCGCCGCCGCGGCCGGCCTCTCCGCCCTGGCAGCCGTCGCCGCCCGTGACCTGATGCAGCGCGAGCACTCGCTGCTGCGCAACTTCCCGGTGATCGGCCATGCGCGCTACCTGATCGAGTCGATCGGGCCGGAGCTGCGCCAGTACCTCGTGGCCGGCAACAACGAGGAGCGGCCCTTCACCCGCGACCAGCGGCGCTGGGTCTACGCCTCCAGCAAGCAGGAGAACAACTACTTCGGCTTCGGCACCGACAACGACCTCGAGTTCACCGCCGGCTACCCGGTGATCAAGCACGCCACCTTCGGGGTCTCCGTGCCGGCCACCGACGTGCACACCGGGCAGGGCGTCGCCCTCCCCTGCGCCAAGGTGCTGGGTGCCGCGCGGGGCCGGGCGGGGGCGTTCCGGCCCGAATCGGTGGTCAACATCTCCGCGATGAGCTTCGGCTCGCTGTCGGGTCCGGCGATCGAGGCGCTCAACCGCGGTGCCGCGCTGGCCGGTTGCCTGCACAACACCGGCGAGGGCGGCATCTCGCGGCACCACCGGCACGGCGGCGACCTGGTCTTCCAGATCGGGACGGCGTACTTCGGCTGCCGCGACGAGCACGGGCGGTTCGACCTGGACCGGCTCAAGGCCCTCGTGGCCTCCGCGCCGGTGCGGGCGCTGGAGATCAAGCTCAGCCAGGGCGCCAAACCGGGCCTCGGGGGAGTGCTGCCGGCGGCGAAGGTGTCGGCCGAGATCGCGGAGGCGCGCGGCGTCCGGGAGGGCGTCGACTGCATCAGCCCGTCCCGGCACGCGGAGTTCTCCGATCCCGACAGCCTGCTGGACTGGGTGGAGCTGCTGGCCGCCGAGACCGGCCTGCCGGTCGGCATCAAGTCCGCGGTCGGGGACCTCTCCTTCTGGGAGGAGCTGACCGACCTGATGGCGTCCACCGGCCGGGGCGTCGACTTCGTGACCATCGACGGTGGCGAGGGCGGTACGGGCGCCGCGCCGCTCATCTTCACCGACACGGTCTCGCTGCCGTTCCAGGTGGGCTTCGCCCGGGTCTACTCGGTCTTCGCGCGCAAGGGGCTGCACGACTCGGTCGTCTTCATCGGGGCCGGCAAGCTCGGCCTCCCGGACAACGCGACCGTCGCCTTCGCGCTGGGCTGCGACATGGTGAACGTCGGCCGGGAGGCGATGCTGGCCATCGGCTGCATCCAGGCGCAGAAGTGCCACACCGACACGTGCCCCACCGGCGTCGCCACGCAGAACGCCTGGCTGGTGCGCGGCCTGGACCCGGAGCTGAAGTCCGTCCGGGCCGGCAACTACGTGCGCACCCTGCGCCGCGACCTGCTCAAGGTCGCCGAGGCGTGCGGCGTACCCCACCCGGGGCTCATCGAGACCGACTCGGTCGAGATCCTCACCGGGCGCACCGCCTCGAGCCCGCTCGCGTCGGTCTACGGGTACGAGCCGGGCTGGGGGCTGCCCTCGGCCGCCGACCGCGCGGCGATCACGGCGATCATGTGCGGGCATGGCGAGCAGGGCGGCACCGCACCGCCGTCCGAGGACGCCGTCGGCTGAGTGAGGGCCCCGCGCTCCGACGCGTCGCCGGCCCGACGCCGATGGCGCCGAGGTCGAGGAGTGGGCCGGCCCCGGCCGGGGAAGACCAGGGAGCACCCGCACCCGACACCGGTCGGCCGTCCGGAGGAGAGCCCATGAACCGCACGTCCCTGCCCAACCGTCGCTGGCGTTCGGCCGCGGCGGGGATCGCCCTCGCGGCCGCGGCGTTCACCACGACCGCCTGCGGCGCCGAGGAGCCCGCCGAGGAGGGCGGCATCGTCGAGCAGGAGGAAGGCGGCGGCGAGGGCGAGCAGGAGGAGGGCGAGGAGGAGGACGACTGACCCGGCGGGCCGGCCGCCCCGCCGGCGGGCCTCAGCTGCCGCGGAGCAGGTCCTCGAACGAGGTCGTCGGGTCGGCGAAGGGATCCGCCGGAACGGCCGGGGGGCGGCCGGCGACCAGGTCGGCGAGCTCGCCTGCCGCGCGGCGCACCCGGCCGGAGAGGCCGGGGCCGGCGTCGGTGCCGCCCGCCCAGTCCTCGGGCGCGGCGAAGACCGCGGTCGGGACCACCGTCGCGCGCAGGTAGGCGAAGAGCGGGCGCATCGCGTGCTCGAGCGCCAGCGAGTGCCGGGCCGTGCCCGCCGTCGCCCCCAGCAGCACGGGCCTGCCGGTGAGGGCGTCCTTGTCCAGCACGTCGACGAAGGTCTTGAACAGCCCGCTGTAGGACGCCGAGAAGATCGGGGTCACGGCGATGAGCCCGTCGGCCCCGGTCACCGTGTCGACCGCGCGGCGGAGCCCCTCGTTCGCGAAGCCGGTCAGCAGGTTGTCGGCGAGGTCGCGGGCGTGCTCGCGCAGCTCGACGACCTCGACGGTCGCGGTGATGCCGCGGTCGGCCAGCGCGGCTTGCGTGGCCGCGGTCAGCCGGTCGGCCAGCAGCCGGGTCGACGACGGGTTGCTCAGCCCGGCGCTGACGACGGCGAGGGTGCGCGTGCTCATCGGACCTCGATCTCCTCACGGGCCTGGCCCGTGACGCTGTCGCCATCGGCGTGCACGGTGGCGTCCTTCGCCCCGCCGGCCGCGGCGACGCGGGAGGCGTGGGTGGGGGCGTCCGGCACGTGCGCCGGCTTGAGAGCGGCGAACTCGCGGCGCAGCACCGGCACGACCTCCTCGCCGAGGATGTCCAGCTGCTCCAGCACCGTCTTCAGGGGCAGGCCGGCGTGGTCGATGAGGAACAGCTGCCGCTGGTAGTCCCCGACGTAGTCGCGGAAGCCCAGCGTGCGCTCGATCACCTGCTGCGGGCTGCCCACGGTCAGCGGCGTCTGGGTGCTGAACTCCTCGAGCGACGGGCCGTGGCCGTAGACCGGGGCGTTGTCGAAGTAGGGGCGGAACTCGTCCACCGCGTCCTGGCTGTTCTTGCGCATGAACACCTGCCCGCCCAGGCCCACGATCGCCTGGTCGGCGCTGCCGTGGCCGTAGTGCTCGAAGCGGCGGCGGTAGAACTCCACCATCCGCTGGGTGTGCTCCGCCGGCCAGAAGATGTGGTTGTGGAAGAAGCCGTCGCCGTAGTACGCGGCCTGCTCGGCGATCTGCGGGGAGCGGATCGAGCCGTGCCACACGAACGGCGGGACGCCGTCCAGGGGCCGGGGCGTGGAGGTGAAGCCCTGGAGCGGGGTGCGGAACCGCCCCTGCCAGTCGACGACGTCTTCGGTCCAGAGCCGGCGCAGCAGCGCGTAGTTCTCCACCGCCAGCTCGATCCCGTTGCGGATGTCCTGCCCGAACCACGGGTAGACCGGTCCGGTGTTGCCGCGGCCCATCATGAGGTCGACCCGGCCGTCGGCCAGGTGCTGCAGCATCGCGTAGTCCTCGGCGATCTTCACCGGGTCGTTCGTGGTGATCAGCGTCGTCGACGTCGACAGCTGCAGCCTCTGCGTCCGCGCCGCGATCCACGCCAGCGTGGTCGTGGGGGAGGAGGAGAAGAACGGCGGGTTGTGGTGCTCGCCGAGGGCGAAGACGTCGAGCCCGACCTCCTCGGCCTTCTGGGCGATGGTCAGCACCGCCTTCAGCCGCTCCGCCTCGGTGGGGGTGCGGCCGGTCGTGGGGTCGGTGGTGATGTCGCTGACGGTGAAGACGCCGAACTGCATCTCGATCTCCAAACTGGTTGAGAGTGCAATCATCTCAGCCGGGTCAACGCGGCGTACCGCGGCTCTATGCCCGGTCGCCCCTCCGGGTGGCCAGCGCCGGTGAAAGCGATCTGTAACCGATCCGGCACGCCCTGCCGTGGCGCCACCGGGGTGCCCGCGACACGGGTCACGGAGCAATCACGGCCGCCCGCGCGCCGTGTGGCCCTCTGGCAGATTCCGCTTCACCTACTTCCCAGGGGGGCCATCCGGATGCTCCGGCGTGTCGAGTTCGTCGCCAACCGTGCCCAGGACGAGGGGGTGCCGCCGGACGGGAGCGCTCCGCGGCCCTCGCAGCCGGCGAGCGATCTGGAGGCCTTGCTGGACCACCGGCCCACCTTCCGGGGCTCCGTGCGTGGCTACGACCGGCTCCAGGTCGACAACTACGTCGCCTGGGCCGAGGGCGAGCTCGCCGCCGCGCACCGCGAGCGCGAGCACCTGCTGGACCGGGTCGTCGCCTGCGGCACCGAGCTGGAGATCTCCCGGCGGCTGCTCGCCGAGCAGCCGGTCGGTCGGGACCGTCCGGTGGTCAGCGCACGGGTGGGGGAGGTGCTGCGGCTGGCCGAGGACCAGGCGGCGCAGGTGCTGGACGCCGCCGAGGCCGAGGCGGCGCAGCTGCGGGCCGATGCCCGCCTGGAGGCCGACGCCCGGCTGCGCAAGGCGCACGAGATCAAGGAGCTGGCCATCGACGTCGCCGACCAGCTCCGCGTGAACGCGCAGCGGGACCGGGCCGAGGGTGCAGCCGTCCTGGAGAAGGCCCGCGCCGACGCCGAGGAGCTGCTGCGCGCCGCGGCGGCCGAGCGGGACCGGCTGGCCGCCGAGGCCGCGGCGGAGCGGGACCGGCTGGCCGCCGAGGCCGCGGCGGAGCGGGACCGGCTGGCCGCCGAGGCCGCGGCGGAGCGGGAGCGCGTCGCGGAGCAGGCCCGGCGCGACCGGGCCGCTGCCGAGGAGGCGGCCGGCGCCCGCCTGGCCGCGGTGCGCGTGGAGTTCGAGGACCTGTGCCGGCAGCGCGACCAGGCCCGGGAGTCGCTGCGGTGCCTGACGGACCGGATCGGCGCGGCCCTGCAGGCGGTCGGCGTCCCGCCGGCCGAGGAGCTGGCGCTGCTGGGCGCGCGGCGCGAGCCCGTCGCGGGCTGACGGCGCGGCGCGGCGGCGCCGGTGACGTGACCGGCCCCGCGTGATGAGAGGCTGACCCTCACGGTGATCGCACCGGCGCGCGCCAACAGGGAGGTCAGCGGTGGACGAGGTCCGTGAGGTCGTTCAGGTCGAGGGTGGCGTCGTCGTCGGGCACGACGGTTCCAAGTGTGCGCAGGAAGCGCTGCGGTGGGCCGGTCGGCTGGCCCACCGCGCCGACGTCGACCTGCACGTGGTGCGCGCCTGGTCGATGACGACCGCACCGCGGCCCGCGACCTGGGAGCCGGGCTACGTGCCGCCGCTGCCCGACTGGGAGCAGGCGGTGCACGACGAGCTCACCGCGCACGTGGCCGCGGCCGGTCTGGACCCCGCGGTGCGGGTCACCGGCCACGTCGTCCACCGCGCGCCGGTGCCCGGCCTGCTCGCCGCCGCCGAGGGGGCGGCCCTGCTGGTGGTCGGTGCGCGTGGCCGCGGTGGCTTCTCCGGGCTCCTGCTCGGCTCGGTCAGCGACCAGCTGGTCCACCACGCCGCCTGCCCGGTCACGGTGGTGCGCACCGGGGCCCAGGGGCGGGACTTCACCGCCGACGAGGTCGGCGCCGCCGTCGGGGAGTGACCCCGGCGGCCCGGGGCGGGCGTCGGGCAGACTGCCGCTGACCTGCGGACCCACCGCGGGCAGGCGGCGGGAGGAGACGCGCGTGCGCGACTTCGCGGGCACGACGGTGGTACCGGTCGGCGAGGGGCCGGAGGACGTGCTCGTCGACGCGGCTGGGCGGGTCTACACCGGTCTGGCCGACGGCCGGGTCGTGCGCACGGCAGGACCGGGCGCCCCGGTCGAGACGGTCGCCCGCGTGCCGGGCCGTCCGCTGGGCCTGGAGTTCCTCGGGGCGGACGAGCTGCTGGTGTGCGCGTCCGACGCCGGGCTGCTGGCGGTCTCGCTGGCCGACGGGGCGGTGCGGACGCTGGTCGACCGGGTGGCCGGCCGCCGGCTGGAGGCGGTGAACAACGCAGCCGTCGCCGCGGATGGCACGATCTACTTCACCGACTCCTCCCAGCGGTTCCGCATCCCGCAGTGGCGGGCGGACCTGGTCCGGCGGACCGCCAGCGGCCGGCTGTTCCGCCGCACCCCCGACGGCACCGTGACCGAGCTGCTCGGCGGGCTGGAGTTCGCGAACGGGGTCGCGCTCGCCGCGGACGAGTCCTGGGTGGCGGTCGCCGAGACCGGCGCGGCGCGGCTCCGGCGAGTGTGGCTGACCGGCGCCCGGGCCGGCGCGAGCGAGGTGTTCGTCGACGACCTCCCCGGCCACCCCGACAACATCGCGCTGGGATCCGACGGGCTGGTGTGGATCACCCTCCCCAGCCCGCGCGTCGCGGCGCTGGCCGCCATCCACCGGCTGCCCGCACCGCTGCGGGCGCTGCTGAGCGCGCTGCCGCCGGCTCTGCAGCCCAGCCCCGGCCGGACGCTGGGGGTGCTCGCCGTCGACGACCACGGGGCGACGGTGCACCGGTTCAGCGGGGAGATCCCCGGGTTCGAGATGCTCACCGGGGTGCGCGAGTCCGGCGGCACCCTGTGGTTCGGCAGCCTCACCGGCAGCACGGTGGCCACGGTCGCCGTCTGACGGCCGGGATCAGTCCGGCGCCGTCGTGCCGTAGACGGCGGGGAGCCAGATGCCGAGCAGGACCTCGACGACGTCCTGCTCGGCGACAGCGGGGCCGTCCCCGCTGAAGATGGCGTAGAGCACCCGCTCGTTCATCGAGGTCAGGGCGACGGCGAGGTCGCGCGCAGCCGGCCCCGGCGGCGCGGCGCCCCGCGCGCGCTCGGCGTCGATCGCCGCCGCCGAACGCTGCACCCAGCGCTCGAGCACCGCCGACCACAGCGCGCGCACCTCGTCGTTGGTGGAGCGGGCCTGCGCCCAGGCGACGGTGAGCGAACGGTGGGTCCGGAAGGTGTCGTAGTAGGCGCCGATCGCGCGTGCCCAGCCGTCCCGCGCCCCGGCCGCCGGGGTGTCGAACGCCCGGCGCATCGCCGTGTCGGCCTCGGCCACGACGCGATCGAGCAGCGAGAGCAGTACCGCGTCCTTCGACGAGAAGTAGAAGTAGAACGTCGGGCGGGAGATGCCGGCGCCGCGCGCGAGGTCGTCGACCGAGATGGCCGCCAACGGCCGTTCGGCGAGGAGGCGCTCGGCGGTGGCGAGGATCGCGAGCTCCCGGTCGTCGCCGGAGGGCCGGACTGGACGCCGCCCCCGCCCAGCGGCGGGCACATGACTCGCGGCAGCCGGCACGGAGCGGAGGATAGCCGCACTCGGCCCCGGCTCGACATCCCGTTGACTCGCTCGACACTGCGTCGATAGCGTCGGCCGGCCACCCGCGGCGCGGGGTGCGGCCGAACGGCCCGGCGGAGCGAACCGGAGAGTGCTGGCATGACCACCGAGCACGTGGACGTCCTGATCGTCGGCGCCGGGCTCTCCGGTGTCGGGGCCGCCTGCCACCTGGAACGGGAGCGGCCGGGGACCAGCTACGCGGTGCTGGAGTCGCGGGCGGCGCTGGGCGGGACCTGGGACCTGTTCCGCTACCCGGGCATCCGGTCGGACTCGGACATGTTCACCCTGGGCTACTCCTTCCGCCCGTGGCGGGAGCCCGAGTCGATCGCCGACGGGCCGACCATCCGCCGGTACATCGAGGAGACCGCCCGCGAGTACGGCGTCACGGAGAGGATCCGCTACCACCATCGCGTCGTGTCGGCGGAGTGGTCGAGCGCCGAGGCCCGCTGGGCGGTCACCGCCGAGCGCGCCGACACCGGCGAGACGGTCACCCTCACGTGCACGTGGCTGTCGGTCTGCTCCGGCTACTACCGCTACGACCAGGGGTTCCGGCCGGAGTTCCCGGGCGAGCAGCGCTTCCGGGGGCAGCTTCTCCACCCGCAGCACTGGCCCGAGGGCATCGACCTGACCGGCAAGCGGGTCGTCGTCGT
Source organism: Blastococcus sp. SYSU DS0828 (assembly GCF_054050975.1). Lineage (NCBI taxonomy): Bacteria > Bacillati > Actinomycetota > Actinomycetes > Geodermatophilales > Geodermatophilaceae > Blastococcus > Blastococcus sp. SYSU DS0828. The sequence goes on from NZ_JBJHAK010000013.1 coordinate 59,507, forward strand.
CGGTAGCGGCGCCACCGCGGTCACGCTGGTGCCCAACCTGGCGGAGCAGGCCGAGCACGTGACCATGCTGCAGCGCACGCCCAGCTACGTCATGTCGCTGCCCGGCCGTGACCCGATCGCGCAGAAGCTGCGGGCGCGGCTGCCGGAGCGGGTGGCCTACTCGGTCGTGCGGTGGAAGAACGTGCTCACCAGCACCGCGCTCTACCAGCTCAGCCGGCGCCGGCCGGCCCTGGTCCGCTCGCTGATCCGTCGCATGACGCAGAAGCAGCTGCCGGGGGTCGACGTCGACACGCACTTCAACCCGCCCTACGACCCCTGGGACCAGCGGCTGTGCCTGGTGCCCGACGGAGACCTGTTCCGAGCCCTCCGCCGGGGCGCGGCGTCCATCGTCACCGACCGGATCGCGACCTTCACCGAGGAGGGGATCGAGCTGACGTCGGGCGAGCACCTGGCGGCCGACGTCGTCGTCACCGCGACCGGCCTGAACCTGCTGCCGGTCGGCGGGATGCGGATCGTGGTCGACGGGGAGCCGGTCGAGCTGCCCGAGCGGGTGTCCTACAAGGGCATGATGCTCTCCGGCGTGCCCAACTTCGCCATGGTCATCGGGTACACGAACGCCTCGTGGACCCTCAAGGCCGACCTGGTCAACCGCTACGTCTGCCGCCTGCTGGACCACCTCGACGAGCACGGCTACGCGTCGGCCACGCCGGTCGCCCCGCCGGAGGGCGGGGGAGCGCCCTTCCTCGACCTCGCGGCGGGCTACGTCCAGCGCAGCCTCGCCGGCCTGCCGCAGCAGGGGCGCCGCACACCCTGGCGGCTGCACCAGAACTACCTGCGGGACGTCGCCATGATGCGCCGGGGCTCGCTGGAGGACGAGGGCATGACCTTCCAGCCGCGCGTGCCTGCAGCCGCCCACGCGGATCGGGTCGTGGCCTGATGGGGCCCTACGCCTTCGCGGGCGGGACGGCGGTCGTCACGGGCGCCGCCAGCGGGATCGGCGAGGCGCTGGCCGCGCAGCTGGCCGACCGGGGCAGCCACCTGGTGCTGCTGGACCGCGACGCCGACCGGCTGGCGGCGGTGGCCGGGCGGATCGCCGCCGACCACCCGGCCCTGCGGGTGGCGACGCACGTGGTCGACCTGGCCGACGACGAGGCGACAGCGCGGGTGGCCCGGACGCTGGTGGCCGAGCACCCCGAGACCACGCTGCTGGTCAACAACGCGGGGGTCGCCCTGGGCGGTCGCTTCGACCAGATCGGGCTGGCGGACTTCGAGTGGGTCCTGGCGGTGAACCTGCGCGCCGTCGTCCGCCTCACCCACATGCTGCTGCCCGTGCTGAAGACCCACCCCGGCGCCCACGTCGTCAACGTCTCCAGCGTCTTCGGCATCTTCGCCCCGGCCGGGCAGGTCGCGTACGCGACGAGCAAGTTCGCCGTCCGCGGGTTCAGCGAGGCGCTCCGCCACGAGCTCGCCGACGACGGCATCGGCGTCACGGTCGTCCACCCGGGTGGGATCCGGACGCGGATCGCCGAGAGCGCCCGCACCGGCGCGGGCGTCTCGGTGGAGGAGTACGAGAAGGGGCGGGCGCAGTTCACCAAGCTGCTGCGGATGCCGCCGGAGGACGCCGCCGCCCGCATCGTGGCGGCCGTCGAGCGCCGCCGCCCCCGGCTGCTGATCGGCTGGAGCGCCACGGTGCCCGACGTGCTGGTCCGCCTGCTGCCCGGCACCTACTGGCGGCTGATCGCTCGCCGGGCGACCGCGCGGCCGAGGGGCTGAGCGCCGGAAAAGGTATTGCCGGTGCCAGTAGAACGGGGACGTGACCGACCCCTCCTGCCGGATCGTCGAGCTCGGCCCCGACGACGACCTCTTCCCCTCCTGGTGCGAGGTGTGGGCCGCCTCCGGCCGGGCCGCCCGGCCGCAGGACCCGCCCCGGCCGGCGCAGGAGGACGTCGCGCTGGGGCGGGAGCTCGTCGCGCCCGGTGGCTCCCGGGACGGCACCCACCGGGCCGCCCTGGTGGACGGCGCGGTCGCCGGCGCGCTCCGGCTGATCCTCCCGCGCAAGGACAACCCGACGCTGGCGGTGGTGGACCTCGCGGTGCACCCGGCCTCCCGGCGCCGTGGCCTCGGGAGCGCGCTGCTGGCCGAGGCCCGGGTACTCGCCGCCGCGCACGGCCGCAACTCGCTGGTGAGCGAGGTGGACGAGCCCGGCCCCGGGGCGCCGGGCCGCGCCTTCGCCGAGCGGCACGGCTGGTCCTGCGACCTGGTGGAGACCCGCCGGGAACTGGTGCTGCCGGTCGACGAGGACCGGCTGGGGGCGCTCGAGGCCGCGGCCGGCGCCGGGTACGAGATCGTCACCTGGCGGGACCGCACCCCGGACGCGCTGCTGGCCGACCGGGCGCTGCTGGAGCGGCGCATGACCACCGACGCACCCCACGGCGATCTGCCGGTGGGGGAGGAGGAGTGGGACGGGGACCGGATCCGCGAGTACGAGCGGACCCACGTCGCCCGGGGCCGGACGGTGCTCAGCGCGGGCGCGGTGATCGGCGGCCGGCTGGTCGGCTTCACCGACCTGCAGATCCCGCTCGCCCAGCCGGCGCTCGCCCAACAGGGCGGCACGCTGGTGCTCCGTGAGCACCGGGGGCACCGGCTCGGCGCCCGGATGAAGGCGGCCGTGCTGCGGGAGCTGGCAGCGGGGTTCCCCGGCGTCCGGCGGATCAGCACCTACAACTCCGAGGGCAACACGCCCATGGTCGCGGTCAACGAGGCGCTGGGTTTCCGCCCCGCCGGCGCGCTGTCGTCCTGGTCGACCCGTCTCTGAGCCGGGCGGTCCCACCGCCGCCGGCCGCGTGCGGTTGACTGCCGGGGTGGACCGTTCCATCCCTGCGGAGTTCGTCCGCGCCCACACCCGGCCGGTCCGGCCGGACCTGGTGCCCGAGGTGGAGCTGCTGGTCGCCGCCGACGTCGTCGCCCTGTGGGAGGCGATGGAGGCCGAGCACGGGCGCACCTCCACGGACCCGCCGTTCTGGGCCGCGGCCTGGCCGGGCGGCCAGGCGCTGGCCCGCCACGTGCTCGACCACCCCGGCCTGGTGGCCGGGCGCACCGTGCTGGACCTGGGGGCGGGCAGCGGCCTGGTCGCGGTCGCGGCGGTCCTGGCCGGCGCGACCGCGGTGCTCGCCAGCGACGTCGACCCGTTCGCGCTGACCGCGATCGCCGTCAACGCCGAGCGGAACGGCACCCCGGGCATCACGCCCGCCGGCGACGTGCTCGGGGGCGAGCCGCCCGACGTCGCGGTCGTCCTCGCCGGCGACGTCTGCTACGACCGGGAGATGACCGACCGGGTGCTGCCCTTCCTCGAGGCGGCCCGGGCCGGCGGTGCCGAGGTGCTGATCGGTGATCCCGGGCGGGTGTACCTCCCCGAGGACCGGCTGGAAGCGCTGGCGGTCTACGACGTGCCCGACACCGAGCCGTCGCCCACCGGGCCGGTGCCGGTGCGCCGGACCACGGTCTGGCGGCTCCCCTGACGGTCACCTCCCGTTCCTTTTCCCGCCAGGGGATTGTCACGAACGGATAACGCTGGTTACCGTGGGTCCCGCCCGGCCGGTCGTTCTCTCCCCATCCGGGGGAGGTCCGCCGGGCGCCGCCGAGTCGCCCGCCGAGGGCGAGCCGGGGACCCACCGAAGTACTGGGGTGAATCGCGCGCCGGGGCACGTCCTGGCGCGGGTAGGGCCGCTTCCCGCCCGAATCCGTCAGCTAACCCGGTAGGCGGCACGACGGAAGAAACGGAGAGCCGCCGCATGGCGAGCCTGCGGGCCCACCTTGCACGGAACCGCAGCCGGTACGGAGCCTCGCGCGCGCCTTCCCCGCGCTGAGCGCCCGGGCGTACGCCCGACACCGCTGCCCCTCGACCATCCCCGCAGCAGTTCCCGCCGCCGTCGCCGGCCCTGCCGCCCCCTGCCCCTGGAGCAGTTCCTCCCCATGAACCTTCGCGCCACCTCGATCACCCGTGCTCTCCGCCCCACGACCGGGCGCCGTTCGACGAAGACGGTCCGCCGTTCCGCGCTGCTGCTCCTGGCGGTCGCCGCGGCAGGCGGCCTGCTGGCCAACGGCGTCGTCGCCGACGAGCCGGTCGCCCAGGCCGAGCCGGAGCTGGCCTCCGTCAGCGTCGCCGAGCAGCTCGGCATCACCGACGAGACCCCCGCGCCCGACGTGACGGTGGCCGCGGCCGACACCCTCGGCCAGCTGGCCGCGAGCCGCAGCGAGCGCGCGGCCGAGCAGGCCGCCGCAGCGGAGGCGCGGGCCGCGGCCGAGCAGGCCGAGCTGGACCGCCGTGCCGCCGAGGAGGCCGCCCGCCGCGCCGCCGAGGAGGAGGCCGCGCGCAAGGCCGCTGCCGAGGAGGCCGCCCGCAAGGCCGCTGCCGAGGAGGCCGCCCGCGTGCAGGCGGCCCGGGAGCAGGCCGCCCGCACCCCGGCGCCGGCCGCACCAGCCCCGGCCCCGGCCCCGGCTCCGGCTCCTGCCCGGAGCGCTCCCGCGCCGGCCGCCGCGGCCCCGGCCGGCTCCTTCCAGGAGTACGCGATGGGCAAGCTCGGCGGCTCGGGCAGCGAGTTCAGCTGCCTGGAGAGCCTGTGGGGCAAGGAGAGCGGGTGGAACCCGAACGCCCAGAACCCGCGGAGCACCGCCTACGGCATCGCGCAGTTCCTCGACTCCACCTGGGCCGGGACCGGCATCGCCAAGACCTCCGACGGCTACCGGCAGATCGACGCCGGCCTGATCTACATCAACAACCGCTACGGCTCCCCGTGCGGCGCGTGGTCGCACTCCCAGGCCACCGGCTGGTACTGAGCGGGCCTCTGCCCCCGCCCCTCGCCCGCGCGGGGCGGGACCCTGCGGCGAGGCCGTTCCAGCACGTCACCACGCTCGGGGTGGTCTTCGGACGGGGGCGTCCCCGCTGAGGCATTGGAGGCTTTACCTGCGTCGTCGGCCCCGAGGACGCAGGTAGAGCTTCCAATGCCCGGGGTCGGCTCAGCGCAGCCGAGCCTCGGCTCCAGGCCTAAGGTCGGTGCAGCGTGCACGGAGGGGGAGCGATGACCGAGGCCGACGACGCCGACCGGACCACCCCGCAGAGCGGGATCGTCGGGCGGTCGATCGACGAGTTCGTGAACCAGCTGCGGTTCTTCTCCGATCGCGCCCGCAACCTCGCCGGGAATGCGACGTCCCGCCTCCCGCTGCCGGCCCTGCCCAGCCCGCCCGGGGCGATGTCGGCGGCCCAGCTGCGCGCCGTCAAGGAGATGGTGACCGCGCAGCGCACCTCGATCGCCGCCATGCGCGCTCAGCTCGACGCGTTCGACCAGCAGCTCGCCGTCTTCGAGCGGATCCTCGACCCCCTGGTCGAGTGGAGCACGACCTGGGCGCGGCTGGAGGAGGCCGTCGGCGACATCGTGCGCCGGGAGCCGCCCGTCGAGCAGTGACGGTCAGCCCGCCAGCGACCTGACGAGCAGCACCGCGCCGGAGAGCAGGCACAGCACCAGGGCGGCGCGGCGCATGGCCGGCAGGGCCAGCCGCCGGCGCAGGGGTCCGGCGAGGAGGAAGCCGGTCAGCACGAACGGCACCAGCCCCGCACCGGTGAGCAGCCCGCCCCCGTCGAGCTCGCCGCCGGCGACCAGCACGCCGAGGGACAGCAGCGTCGTCCCGACGAAGAACACCGACAGGTTCGCCCGCTGGGCGGCCGGGGTGGGCGCGCGGTAGGTGACCACCAGGGGCGGTCCGGGCGTCGCCGCGACAGTCGAGAGCGTCCCGGAGGCGAAGCCGGCGACGGTGAGCGCGCGCCGCCCGCCCGGCAACCGCACCCCGGCGAGCGACGCGCCACAGGCGAGCAGCACGACGACAGCAACCGTTATCCCCAACAACCGGCCGTCGATGACCTGCACCAGCCCCAGGCCAGCGACAACGCCGGGGGCCGAGGCGAGCATCGCACCGCGGAGGTTGTCGAGCTCCAATGCGGACCGTTCGCGCCACACCACCGGCAGCAGCGCGGTCAGCGTGCCCACCAGCAGCGGGCCGGGCACGAGAGCGGGCTGCACCAGCAGCACCAGCGGTCCGGCGAGGAGGCCGAAGCCCATGCCGGTCGCCGTCTGGACGACGGACGCCACCAGCACCGCCAGGCCGCACGCCAGGAGTGCGAGCGGGTCGGTGGCCAGCTCCACGCTCAGTAGCCGTCGTCCTCGTCCTCCGGCGGACGACGACGGAGCAGGCCGGTGACCGAACCCACCCGGCTCTGCGCCTGGCGCAGCCCGTGGACCAGGGGCATGAGGTCGTCGTGGATCCGGCGCAGCGTCTCGGGCACGGTGTCGACGGCGGGGTCGTCGAGCACGCGACCGACCCGCTCGATGCCGGGGCGCAGCGCCCGCACCGGCTCCTCCAACTCCTCGAGCAGGCTCTCCAGGCGTTCGGTGATCCGCTGCGCGGAGGCGATCGTCTCCCGGGCGGACGTGGTGGCGGCGGTCAGCTCGCGGACCGTGCCGTTGAGGTCGGCCAGCGTCCGGGGGAGCTGGGAGAGCGCCTCGGTCTGGGCCTGGAGCAGCGCGAGCAGCTCGCCGAACCCGGGGATGCGGGGCATGCCGAGACCGCGGAAGGGATCCACCTGGCAACCGTCGGCGACCGGTGCCGCGGGCGCAACCCGGCGACCGGGCGTAGCGCCGGCGACCGGCCGCGCCGGGCGGTGGGGACCCTTGCGCGCGGTCGATCAGGCGGCGTCGGTGAACGCGACGCGCGCCCACCGGTCGAGCGCCAGCAGCTGCCAGGCCCGCTGGACGAGCGGAGGCGCGTCGCGCAGCTCCACCCGGACTCCGGCGTCGGCCAGGGACCGGGCCCAGCGGGCGATCGCCCGGCAGCCGGCCACGTCGGCGAACCGGAGCCCGGAAAGATCCAGGGTGCAGGCGTCGCCCTCGATCGGGACGGCCCCCAGGATCCCCGCCAGCCGCTCCGCGCAGGCGACGTCGAGGTCCCCGACCAGCGCAATCCCGTACCGGTCGACGTAGGCGCGGAAGGCCGGCGGCGCGGACGGTGCGCTGAGCTGCGCCGCCGGGCGCACGTGGTCGCACCCCCGCGGCGACGCGCCCTCGCTCAGCGGAACGTGCGCGTGCATGTGCACAGCGTAGGCGCTTCGGGGGCGGCGGGCCAGGCCGAACGGCTCACAGCGCCTTGAGGATCGCCTCCACCTGCTCCCGGGCGTCGCCGAAGAGCATCCGGCTGTTGTCCCGGAAGAACAGCGGGTTCTGCACGCCGGCGTAGCCCGTGTTCATGGACCGCTTGAACACGACCACGTGCTCGGCCTCCCACACCCGCAGCACGGGCATGCCGGCGATCGGGCTGGTGGGGTCGTCGGTGGCGGCCGGGTTGACGGTGTCGTTGGCGCCGATGACCAGCACCACCGAGGTGTCGGCGAGGTCGTCGTTGATCTCGTCCATCTCCAGGACGACGTCGTAGGGCACCTTGGCCTCGGCCAGGAGCACGTTCATGTGCCCGGGCAGGCGCCCGGCCACCGGGTGGATGCCGAAGCGCACGTCGACGTCCTGCGCACGCAGCTTGCGGGTCAGCTCGGCGACGGCGCTCTGCGCCTGGGCGACCGCCATGCCGTAGCCCGGGGTGATGACCACCGACTTCGCGTTCCGCAGGAGCTCTGCGGTCTCCTCGGCCGAGATCTCGGTGTGCTCGCCGTAGTCCACGTCGGAGGCGGCCGCCGCGCCCTCGTTGCCGAACCCGCCCGCGATGACCGAGAGGAACGAGCGGTTCATCGCCTTGCACATGATGTAGGAGAGGTAGGCGCCGGAGGAGCCGACCAGGGCGCCGGTGATGATCAGCAGGTCGTTGCCCAGCAGGAAGCCCGATGCGGCAGCGGCCCAGCCGGAGTAGCTGTTGAGCATCGAGACGACGACGGGCATGTCACCGCCGCCGATCGAGGCCACCAGATGCCAGCCCAGCGCCAGGGCGAGGACCGTCACGACCGACAGCACGAGCAGGTTCGGCTCGACCACGAAGACGACGGTCAGGACGGCGAACAGCGCCAGTGCGCCGAGGTTCAGCCAGTTGCGCCCCGGGAGCATCAGCGGGTTGCTCTTCATGCGCGCGGAGAGCTTGAGGAAGGCGACGATCGAGCCGGTGAAGGTCACCGCGCCGATGAAGACCCCGACCACGACCTCGCCGGAGTGGATGCCGGCCTCGGCCCCGGTGAGCAGGGGGCCACCGTCCTGCGGCTCGACGCCCTCGACCGACAGGTAGCCGTTCCAGCCGACGAGGACTGCGGCCAGGCCGACGAAGCTGTGCAGCAGCGCGATGAGCTCCGGCATGCCGGTCATCTCGACCTTGCGGGCCCGCCACAGACCGATCGCGGCACCGATCGCCACGGCGACGACGAGCAGGGTGAGCCCGACGGCCGAGATGTCCTGCGTGGCCACGCCGATGGTGGCCGCCAGGGCGATCGCCATGCCGGCGATGCCGTAGGCGTTGCCCGCCTTGGCGGTCTCGTGCCGCGACAGCCCGGCCAGGCTCAGGATGAACAGCAGGGCGGCGACGATGTAGGCCGCGGCCGCGGCGCTGGTGGCGGTCATCGCGCGGCCGGGAGGGTGGTGCGGGCCGGAGCGCCCGTGCCGCGGGAGAACATCCCCAGCATCCGGCGGGTGACGGCGAAGCCGCCGAAGACGTTGATGCTGGCCACCAGGGTGGCGATGAAGGCGAGCGCCAGGACGACGCCGTCGCCGCTGCTCAGCTGCAGCAGTGCGCCGACCACGATGATCCCCGAGATCGCGTTGGTCACCGACATCAGCGGGGTGTGCAGGGCGTGGTGCACGGCCCCGATGACGTAGAAGCCGACGACGACGGAGAGCGCGAACACCGTGAAGTGCCCCACCAGCTCGTCGGGGGAGTAGGCGGCCACCAGGAACAGCAGCGCCGCGGCCAGTCCCACGAGGGCGAACCGCCGCGCCGGCGCGGGCGTCTTCTGCGGCACGCTCGGCGCCCCTGCGGTGGCGCCGGCCGGGGGAGCGGGCGGAGGTGGTGGTGCCGCGGAGACCTGCACCGGTGGCGGGGGCCAGGTCTTCTCGCCCGCGCGCACGACGGTGATCGCCCGCTGCACGACGTCGTCGAAGTCCAGGACGAGGTGCCCGTCCTTGGCCGGGGTCAGCAGCTTCAGCAGGTTGACCAGGTTGGTGCCGTACAGCTGGGAGGCCTGCGCGGGGAGCCGGGCGGGCAGGTCGGTGTACCCGATGATCGTGACCCCGTTCTCGGTCACGACCACCTCGTCGGGCACGGAGCCGGCCACGTTGCCGCCCTGTGCCGCGGCCATGTCCACGATCACCGAGCCCGAGCGCATGGCGGCGACCATCTCCTCGGTGATCAGCCGCGGGGCGGGCCGGCCGGGGATCAGGGCGGTGGTGATGACGATGTCGACGTCCTTCGCCTGCTCGGCGTACATCTGCGCCGCCCGCCGGTTGAAGTCCTCCCCCATCTCCCGGGCGTAGCCGTCGGCGCTGACCTCCTGCTCCCCCGCGGGGACGGCGACGTACTCACCACCCAGGGAGCGCACCTGCTCGGCCACCTCCGGGCGGACGTCGGTGGCCCGCACGATCGCGCCCAGGCTGGACGCGGTGCCGATCGCGGCCAGCCCGGCCACACCCGCGCCGGCGACCAGCACCTTGGCCGGGGGGACCTTGCCCGCCGCGGTCACCTGGCCGGTGAAGAACCGGCCGAACACGTTGGCCGCCTCGACGACCGCCCGGTACCCGGCGATGTTGGCCATCGAGGACAGCACGTCCATCGACTGGGCCCGGGAGATCCGGGGCACGGCGTCCATGGCCAGCGCCGTGATCGGGCGGGCGGCGAGCGCGTCCACCAGGTCGGGGTTCAGCGCGGGGGCCAGCAGGCTGATCAGCGTCGCGCCGTCGGCCAGCCGCCCGATCTCGCTCAGCGAGGGGGCGTTCACGCGCAGCACGACCTCCGCACCCCAGGCCTCGGTTCCCGAGCCGACCCGCGCACCGGCCTCCGCGTACGCCTCGTCCGGGAAGCTGGCGGCCGCCCCGGCGCCGGTCTCGACCACGACCTCGTAGCCCAGCCGCACCAGCTGCGTGACCGTCGCCGGGGTCGCCGCCACCCGGGTCTCGCGGGGCCGCGTCTCGCGCGGGACTCCGATCTGCATCGTGGCGCTCCATTCCTCGGTGGGCAGGCCTCGTCGCCTGCTCGCCAGTGCTGGGGTCGTGCGCGGTGCTCGGTTGGTTGGACGGATCTTGCCTGCTGACGCAGGGTCGCGGTGCCCGGCTCCGTGAGTGTGAGGCACGGCACGTCCGCAGCCCGGCCGCGCGGTGACCGACCGTGTGTCCCTCCCCCCGACGGGGGGCTACGCCCCGTTGCCGGGTGCAGACCACCCCCCCGACCCGCCGAAGGTCTCCTGTCGGAGCGGACATGGACGTCCGCGCCGCGGGAGGGGAGGACCGTGTCCGTCAGCATGAACCGGCCCGGCGACGACCGCGTCCCACCGGAGATCGTGACCTCGGTCTTCTACAGCGCCACCGTCAGCGACACCCTCGCCATCGTGGTCGCCGAGATGGTGGCCGGGCGCCCCAGGGTCAGCTGGGGCAACGTCGGCGCCGTGGAACTGCTGGGCTACGGCCTGGACGATCTCCGCGCGCTCCCCGTCGAGCACCTGTTCCCCAGCCTCGGGGGCGGGGAGCTCAAGCTGCTGCTGCGGCGGGAGCGGACGGCCCGGATGACGCTGCCCGTCCGCACGGCGAGCGGCGCCGCCATCGAGGCCCAGGTGACCACGACGCCCTCGCCCCGGGGCGGGATGTGGACCGTGCGCATCGTCGACACGGCCAACGAGCAGGAGCGCGCGCTGCGGGCGACCGCGGACGCCCACGAGCGCCGCTTCTCCACGCTCACCGAACGGTCGCCGGTGCCGACGCTGCTCTCCGAGCAGGGCATGCGGCTGGCCCACGTCAACGACGCGTTCTGCAGCCTCGTCGGCCGTCGCGCCGAGGAGTTGCTGGGCACCGGCTGGATGGCCACGGTGCACGAGGACGACCTCGACACGGTGATCGAGCAGGTCTCGGCGGCGCTGGACGGCGAGGAGGTCGAGGCGCAGGCCCGCCTGCTCCGCGACGACGGCACCGTGCGCACGACCGTCATCCGATTCGCCCACCTGTTCACCCCGGGCGTGGGCGCGGGATTCGTCGGCACGATCGAGGACATCACCGACCGGCTCGCGTTCGAGGCCACGCTGGCCCACCAGGCCAACCACGACCCGCTGACCGGGCTGCCGAACCGGACGCTGCTGGCGCAGTACGTCGCCGAGCGGTTCGTGCCGGGCGCCGGAACCCTGGCCTGCCTGTTCCTCGACCTGGACAACTTCAAGGTCGTCAACGACTCGCTCGGGCACACCGCCGGCGACGAGCTGCTCACCGAGGTCGCCAGCCGGCTGCGGTCGGTGGTCCGCCCGGGGGACCTGGTGGCGCGGTTCGGTGGCGACGAGTTCGTGGTCGTCTGCGAGGAGGTCGACCAGACGGCCGCGGTCGCGCTCGCCGAGCGGATCACGGCCGAGCTGGCCCGGCCGGTGCGGCTCGGGGGCGTCGACGTCCGCCCCTATGCGAGCGTCGGGGTCACCGTCCAGACCGAGGAGCACACCGGCGCCGAGGAGCTGATCCGGGACTGCGACATCGCCATGTACCAGGCCAAGGCCGGGGGCAAGGGGCGGATCACCGTGCTGGACCAGCGGGCGCGCGAGGAGGCCCGCGACAAACTGCGCCTGGTCGCCGAGCTGCGGGACGCCATCGAGCGGCGCGACATCACGCTGCTCTACCAGCCGATCTTCAGCACCGAGGACGGCCACCCGGTCGCCGTCGAATCCCTGGCGCGGTGGACGCACCCCGAGCGCGGCCCGATCAGCCCGGCGGTGTTCGTGCCGCTGGCGGAGGAGAGCGGGTTGATCGCCGGCCTGGGGCTGCTGGTGCTCGACGAGACCTGCCGGCAGCTGGCGGAGTGGGACCGCCGCATGGGGGGCGCCGCGCCGCCCCGGGCGAACGTCAACGTCTCGGCCCTGCAGCTGGATGCCAACCTCCCTCCGCAGGTGGCCGACGCTCTCCGGCGGCACGGGCTGGACGCGTCCCGGATCTCCGTGGAGATCACCGAGTCGGCGCTGATGCAGGACCCCGACTCGGCCCGGGAGACCCTGCACCAGCTGCGCGACCAGGGCGTCGAGCTGGCGATCGACGACTTCGGCACCGGCTACTCGTCGCTGGCCTACCTCCGGCACCTGCCGGTGGACTGCCTGAAGGTGGACCGCTCCTTCGTGGCGGAGCTGGCGCACGGCCACACCGAGATCGCCTCCGCGGTCATCGCACTGGCCCGCAGCCTCAACCTGAGCACCGTGGCCGAGGGCGTCGAGACCCCGGAGCAGGCGACCGAGCTCGGCCGGCTGGGTGCCACCTACCTGCAGGGCTTCAGCCTCTGCCCACCCATGACCGGAGCGGACACCGCCGCCTGGTTCGCGACCCACGGAGCGTGCGCCCGATGACCGTGACCCCGCTGCCGGCCCGGGCGGAGGTGCCCCCCGTCTTCGACCTGGAGAAGGTGCTCGCGGGCATCGACACGATGGCGGCCCAGCGCCCCGTGGCGGCGCAGATCGTGTCGGTCGCCAACTCCGACGACACCAGCGCGAAGGCGCTCTCCCACATCCTGGCGTCCGACGTCGCCCTGGCCGGCCGGGTGATGAAGCTGGCCAACTCCGCCTACTTCGGCATGCGCGGACGGGTCACCTCGCTGCAGTTCGCCGTGACGGTGGTCGGCTTCACCACCGTCCGGACGATGGCGACCGTCGCGCTCACGGAGCTGGACGACGAGTCGCGGCTCCCGGAGAACTTCTGGGACGTCACGACCTGCCTGGCGCTGGCGGCCTCGACCTTGGCCCAGCGGTTCGGTGAACGCTCGCAGGAGGCGCTCTGCGTGGGCCTGCTCGCCCAGATGGGTGCGGCGCTCCTGCACCACAACGACCCCGAGGGCTACGGGGCGCTGGTGGCCGAGCACCCGGCCTTCGCCGCGCGGCGCACCGCCGAGCTGCACCGCTACGGCATCAACAGCGTGCGGTTGACCGCCGTCGCCCTCGAGCAGTGGGGCTTCCCGCACAGCATGACCAACCGGCTCAACCAGGTCGACGACCTCACATCGGTCGAGGGTGGCCTGCTGCGCGCCGCCTTCGAGGTCGCCGCGCGCCTGACCACCGAGGACTACGAGGCGGTGCCGATCGTGCGGCTCACCTGCGGGCAGGTGCGCGAGGACGACCTGGTGCCGGTGCTCGACTCCGTCCGGGCCGATGCCGACGAGCTCCGCCGGGCGATGCTCGGCGACTGAAAGAGGACCCCCTCCTCCCCACCCTTCGCAGGCTCAGGGCGGGACCCGGGAGGGGGCCACGCGACGGAGCCCCGCCCCCCCGGGATGGGGGACGGGGCTCCGTCGGCCCCCTGCAGGGCCCCGCTGCGAGCGTGCGAGCGGTGGGGGGCAGGGGGTGTTTCTTCAGACCGCGTAGGGCGCGCCCAGCGGGTCGACGGTCTCCCGCTCGCCCACGGTGCGGGCCAGCCGGGCGGCGGCGAAGTCGCCGTCGCCGAGCAGGTGGTCGATGGCGGTGAGCCGGCTGGTGTAGTGCCCGACGGAGTACTCCGCCGTCACGCCGATGCCACCGTGCAGCTGGATGGCCTCCTTGCCGACGTGCCGGCCGGCGCGGCTGGTCTGCAGCCGGGCCCGGTCGGCGGCGGAGACGACGTCGCCGCCGGCATCCGTGACCATCGACGCCCACAGCGCGGTGCTCCGGGCCAGCTCCAGGGACACGTACATGTCCGCCGCGCGGAAGGTGAGCGCCTGGAACTTGTTGAGCGTGACCCCGAACTGCTTGCGGGTCTTGAGGTACTCCGCGGTGATCCGCAGCGCGGTGTCCATCGCCCCGATCGCCTCGTGGCTGTAGGCGATGCGCGCCTCGGCCAGCGCCCGCTCGATCGCGGCCGTCTGGTCTCCGCCGGTACCGAGCAGGGCCGCCGGGGTGCCGTCGAAGCGGACGTTGGCGGCGCGGGTGCCGTCGTGGGTGCGGTAGCCGGTGCGGGTCAGACCCGCGGCGTCGCCCTGCACCACGAACAGCCCCGTGCCGCCGTCCACCGCGGCGGAGACGACGAGGACGTCGGCGCGGGCGCCGGTGGGCACCGGCTCCTTGACGCCGGTCAGGGTCCACCCGTCGCCGGACTGCGCGGCGGTGACCGCCGACGCCGACGCGCTCCACCGCGTGCCGATCTCCGCGTGGGCGAAGGCCGGCACGCAGGTGCCCTCGGCGATGGCCGCGAGGAGCTCGCCCTTCTGCTCGTCGGTGCCGACGGCGGCGATCAGCCCACCGGCCAGCACGACCGCCTCGATGAACGGCTCCGGGGCGATGACCCGGCCCATCTCCTCGGCGACGATCGCCACCTCGATCGGCCCGGCGCCCATGCCGCCGTGCTCCTCGGCGAAGGGCAGACCGAGCAGCCCCATCTCGGCCAGCCGCGACCAGGTCTTCTCGTCGAAGCCCGGGTCGTTCGCGACCACCTTGCGACGCTGCTCGCTGTCGGCGTACGTGCGCGCCAGCAGGCCGCGCACGGCCTCCCGCAGGTCGTTCTGCTCGCTGTCGAAGTCGAAGTTCACGTCAGATCACAGCCCCAGGATCGTGCCGGCGATGATGGTGCGCTGAACCTCGTTGGAGCCTCCGTAGATGGAGACCTTCCGGTAGTTCAGGTAGTGCGGCGTCGCGACGCGCGCCCAGTCCGGCACGTCGGAGCCCTCCTCGGCGAACGAGGCGACCGAGAGCGGGCCGGCGATGTCGACCAGCAGTTCGGTGGCGGCCTGCTGCAGCTCCGACCCCTTGAGCTTGAGCACCGACGAGGCCGGGTGCGGCTTGCCGTCGGCGGAGTTGGCGACGACGCGCAGCGCGGTGAGCTCCAGGGCCACCACCTCGTTCTCGATCTCGGCGATCCGCCGGGCCATGAACGGGTCCTCCAGCAGCGGGCGGCCGTCGACGGTGATCTCGCGGGCGTAGTCCTTCGCCTGGGCGAGCATCTTCTTGGTCGCGCCCACGCGGGCGATGCCGACGCGCTCGTTGCCGAGGAGGAACTTGGCGTAGTCCCAGCCGCGGTTCTCCTCGCCGATGAGGTTCTCGGCGGGGACGCGCACGTCCTCGAAGAACACCTCGTTGACCTCGAAGCCGCCGTCGATGAGCTCGATGGGGCGGAGCGTGACGCCGGGGGTGTCCATCGGGAAGACCAGCATCGAGATGCCGCGCTGCTTCTTCTCCGCGGTCGGGTCGGTGCGGACCAGGCAGAAGATCCAGTCGGCGTGCTGGCCCAGGGTCGTCCAGGTCTTCTGCCCGTTGACCACCCAGTCGTCGCCGTCGCGGACGGCGGTGGTGCGCAGCGAGGCGAGGTCGGAGCCGGCGTCGGGCTCGGAGAAGCCCTGGCACCACCAGATGTCGAGGTTCGCCGTCTTGGCGAGGAAGCGCTCCTTCTGCTCCTGGTTGCCGAAGGCGGCGATGACCGGGCCGATCATGCTGGTGTTGAAGGCCAGCGGCTCGGGGACGCCGGCCAGCTGCATCTCCTCGCGCCAGATGTGGCGCTGCAGGGGCGTCCAGTCCCGGCCGCCCCACTCGACCGGCCAGTGGGGCACGGCCAGGCCCGCGGCGTTGAGCGCGCGCTGGGCCTCGACGTACTCCTCCTTGGTCACGTGCCGGTGGGACGTGACCTTGTCGCGGATCTCCTGCGGCACCTGGGTGGTGAAGAAGGTCCGCATCTCCTCCCGGAAGGCCTCGAGCTCCGGGGACAGCTGCAACCGCATCGGTCCTCATTTCCTGACGGCGGCACTCGTCGTCGCGCCCGCCGTCTCGACGTGTGCCTCGGACGATCCCACATGCGGTACCGGCCAGTAGATGCGGCACCCCCGGCGGGGCGAAAAGCGGGCGGCACCGGTTCCCGGAGAGGACTCCCCCCGGGAACCGGTGCCGCTGCCCGCGCTCTAGGACAGGGTCGACCAGAACGCGCAGTTGGCCTCGGCGGCGACGTCGACCGGGCCGATCCCCCCGTCGGAGGCGATGTCGAGGCCCTGGACGTCGGCCGGGGCCCGGTACCGGGTCCACGTCGGGACGCCGGGGCCGTTGGGGTTGCCGTGGGCCGCGAAGTTCGTCCAGTAGCGCACCATCGCCGTGGAAAGCTGCTCCTGTTCGGCGTCCAGCCCGTCGCCGAACAGCCCCGGGAACAGGTACGGCAGCTCGGTCGCGTGCTGCGCGTCCTCCGGGTACGCCGGGTACGGGAAGTCCAGCAGCGGGTCGGCCGTCTCGTCGCGGAACTGGTAGGCGAACACCGGGGCCGGCACCGGGGGACGGGCCAGCGTGTCGTAGGCGTCGACGTGCTCGCACGTCGACAGCGCGCTGCCGGCGTCGCTGTTGACGGCGGCCAGGGCGCGCAGCGGTGAGGGGTAGGCGCTCGCCGGGTACTGCGCCAGGACGGCTCCGGCGCCCTCGCCGAAGACGCTGCCGAGGACGACCCGGTAATCGGCCTCGGTGAAGCCGTCGGCGTCGTTCGCCAGCGCTGCCACGGCCGGGTTCAGCGGCGTGAACAAGGTGTTCTCGTCGCTGAGGTTGCCGTGCATGACCGGCACGCGCGCGTGGTCGCCGGCCGCGATCGCCTCGGCCGGCTGCACCGGCAGCGCCGATCCGCCGACGACGAAGGAGCCGCCCGGCCAGGCGGTGAGCAGCTCCTGCACCGGCGTGGCCCGCAGGCACGCGGCGACGTCCGCCGCACTGGCGCAGCCGACGGCCTCCGCGACCGAGGCGCCCGTGGCCTCGGCCGTCTCCAGGGTGTCGTACGGGGTCGTGCAGCTGTAGCTCTGCGCGATGGCCCGGTCGAACAGACCCCGCGCGGTCGGCGAGGTGAGCTGGGCGCAGACCGCCGAGCCGCCGGCGGACTCGCCGAAGATGGTGACCCGCCCCGGGTTGCCGCCGAAGGCGCGGATGTTGCGCTCCACCCAGCGCAGCGCCGCCTGCTGGTCGAGCAGCCCGGCGCTCCCGGAGGCGACGTCCCCGTTCTCCCGCGAGAGGTCCTCCTGGGCCATGAAGCCCAGCGGGCCGAGCCGGTAGTTGATCGTCACCACGACGACGTCGCCCTCGACGGCGAGCTTCGCGGCGTCGTAGGCCGCGCCCGTGCCGGTCCGCCAGGACCCG
Organism: Blastococcus sp. SYSU DS0828; assembly: GCF_054050975.1. Taxonomy (NCBI): domain Bacteria; kingdom Bacillati; phylum Actinomycetota; class Actinomycetes; order Geodermatophilales; family Geodermatophilaceae; genus Blastococcus; species Blastococcus sp. SYSU DS0828. The sequence goes on from NZ_JBJHAK010000013.1 coordinate 76,767, forward strand.
CCGTGGATCCAGACCATGACCGGCAGGTTCCGCCGCTGGGTGTCCAGCCCCGAGGGGGTCGTGACGTTCAGGTAGAGGCAGTCCTCGTCGACCGACGACCAGGGGTTGGTGGCGCTCGGTTCCTGTGGGCAGGGGCTGCCGGGTGCCGTGGCGTCCCGGACGCCCTGCCAGGGCTGTGCCGGTGCCGGCGGGCGGAATCGGAGCTCGCCCACCGGCGGGGCGGCGAACGGGATGCCCTGGAACAGCCGGTAGTTCCCGGTCGAGGTGCCCTCGACGGCGCCCTCCGTGGTCGGCACGACCAGGGGCGCGGGATCGGGTGCGGCGCCGGCCGGCCCAGCGGCGGCGAGGGCGCCGGCGGTGAGAGCCGCGCCCGCGGCGACGGCGAGCAGCGAACGGCGGAAGGATCGGGGGACGTGGGTGCGCACTGGACCTCCTGCGGTCGGCGAGCCCACCCGGTGTGAGCTACGCCACCATGCGCGCACGGTAGCGCGAGGTCCCGCGAGCGGGGCGCCGAGGTGATCGGCCGGGTGCCGTTACCCGGATCGCTCCCGGGGAATGGGCAGTGCGTGGCCGTTCCCCTGACCGAGCGCACCCGCGGCACGCTGGGCCCACCGGTCTCCACGCCGTCCTACGACCGGGGCCGGCTGCGCGTCGGGATCGTGCACCTCGGGGTGGGCGGCTTCCACCGCTCCCACCAGGCGATGTACCTGGACCGCCTCATGGAGCAGGGGCGGGCGCTCGACTGGGGGATCTGCGGCGTCGGCGTCCTCCCGGCCGACCGGCGCATGGCCGAGGCGATGGCCGCCCAGGACTGCCTCTACACGCTGGTGGTGCGGCATCCCGACGGCACCGAGGAGGCGCGGGTGGTCGGCTCGCTCGTCGAGTACCTGTTCGCCCCCGACGACCCCGACGCGGTGGTGGCGCGGATGGCCGACCCTGCCGTCCGCGTCGTCACCCTGACCGTCACCGAGGGCGGCTACAACGCCTCGGCGGTGACCGGGGAGTTCGACGGGACCGACCCCGGCGTGGTCCACGACCTGCGGCCGGGTGCCGCGCTGCGGACCTCGTTCGGCCTGGTCGTCGAGGCGCTGGTGCGCCGGCGCGCCCGCGGGCTCCCGCCGTTCACGGTCGTCTCCTGCGACAACATCCCGGGCAACGGTCGGCTGGCGCGGGCGAGCTTCGCGGCCTTCGCCCGGCTGCGGGACCCGGAGCTGGGGGAGTGGGTGGCCCGGGAGGTGCCCTTCCCGGACTCGATGGTCGACCGGATCACGCCGGTCACCACGGATGCCGACCGGGCCCGGCTGGCCGACCGGTTCGGCATCGAGGACCGGTGGCCGGTGGTGTGCGAGCCGTGGACGCAGTGGGTGCAGGAGGACTCCTTCGCCTGCGGCCGCCCGCCGCTGGAGGAGGTCGGCGTCCAGCTCGTGGACGACGTCGCGCCGTACGAACTCATGAAGCTGCGGCTGCTCAACGCCGGGCACCAGGTGCTCGCGCAGACCGGTCGGCTGGCGGGCCTGCGGTACGTCCACGAGGCCTGCGCCGATCCGCTGTTCCGCCGGCTGCTGGAGGGCTACCTGCGCGAGGAAGCCGCGCCGACCCTGCGCCCTGTTCCCGGCATCGACCTGGAGCGGTACCGGCAGTCGCTGCTGGAGCGGTTCGCCAGCCCGGCGATCGCCGACACGCTCGACCGCATCCGCGCCCAGGCCTCTGACCGGATCCCGCAGTTCCTGCTGCCGGTGCTGCGGGCGAACCTCGCCTCGGGCGGCGAGATCCGCCGCTGCGTCCTCGTGCTGGCCGCCTGGGCCCGCTCCCTGGAGGGCCCGGACGAGGAGGGGCGCCCGCTGGAGGTCGTGGACTCCCGCCGTGACGGGTTGGTCGCCGCGGCGAAGGCGGCGGACCCGCTCGCCTTCGTCGCCGACCGCACCCTGTTCGGGGATCTCGTGGACGACGCCCGCTTCGCCGCTGCCTACCGCGCCGCGCGCCTCGCGCTGCGTGGCCACGGTGTCCGGGCGGCCCTCGCCGACCTCGCCTGAGGGTCGGCGCCCGGGCCGGCGGCCGGCTCCCGGGGGCGGGGTCAGTGCTCGATCGGCAGCCCGGTGTAGTTCTCGGCGAGCTCGCGGGCCGCGGCCTCCGAGGAGCAGACCCGGCGCAGCTGGGACAGCTGCAGCTGGGCGTCGAAGTCGTCACCGGAGGTGTGCAGCATCGAGGTCATGAACCAGGAGAAGTGGGTGGACCGCCAGACGCGGGCCAGCGCCCGGTCGGAGTAGCTGTCGACCAGGTCCGTCTGCTTCTCGGCGAGCAGCCGCACCAGCGCCTGCGCGAGCAGCGTCACGTCGGCGACGGCGAGGTTGAGCCCCTTGGCGCCGGTCGGCGGGACGATGTGGGCGGCGTCCCCGGCCAGGAAGAGCCGGCCCCGGCGCATGGGTGCGCTGACGAACGAGCGCATCGGCAGGATCGACTTCTCGGTCACCGTGCCGGTGTTGATCTCCCAGCCGTCCAGGGCGAACCGGCGGGAGAGGTTGTCCCAGATCCGGTCGTCGGACCAGTCCTCGATCTTCTCGGCGGGGTCGACCTGGAGGTAGAGCCGGGAGACCCTGGGGGAGCGCATCGAGTAGAGCGCGAACCCCTCCGGGTGCCAGGCGTAGATCAGCTCGTCGGTGGCCGGTGCGGCGTCGGCCAGGATGCCGAGCCAGGCGTAGGGGTAGGTGCGCTCCCACGTGCGCGCGCCGGGGCCGGCCTGCACGACCGGCCGGGAGACGCCGTGGAACCCGTCGGTGCCCGCCACGACGTCGCACTCGAGCACCTGCGCCACGCCGTCGGAGTCGGTGAACCGGATCCGCGGGGAGTCGGTGTCGACGTCCTCGACCGCGACGTCGGAGACCTCGAACAGCAGCGGCGGGCCGCCGGCCAGCTGCGCGGCGATGAGGTCCTTGGTGACCTCCGTCTGGCCGTAGACCCACACCGTGCGGTCGCACAGCGAGGGAAAGTCCAGCTGGTGGCGGGTGCCCGGGTACTGGAGGTGGATGCCCCGGTGCTCCAGGCCCTCCCGGTGCAGCCGGTCGCCCAGCCCGGCGGCGGTCAGGGTGTCGACCGTGTGCTGCTCGAGGATCCCGGCCCGGATGCGTGCCTCCACGTACTCCCGGGAGCGGTTCTCCAGGACGACCGAGTCGATGCCCTGCAGCGCCAGCAGTCGGGACAGCAGGAGGCCGGCGGGGCCGGCGCCGATGATGCCTACCTGGGTGCGCACGCCGACGAGTGTGGCTCCCTCCCGGGCTCCCCGGGACCCGAGCCTTCCGGTCAGTGGAATTCGAGCGAGCGGGCGAGCTCGCGACCGATCCCGCGGGCCGCCATCTCCAGGGCGGGGACCAGACGGGCGACGTCGCGCCGGTGCGGGGGCACCACGATGCCCAGCGCTGCGACGGCCAGTGGTCCGGCCTCCCGCTCCACCTGCACCGGCACCGCGACGGAGGCCGTGCCCGGCGACATCTCCTCGCAGGTGCGGGCGTACCGGCGGCGCCGGATCTCGGCCAGCTCGCGGGTGAGCCTCGCCGGATCGGTGACGGTGTGCCGGGTGAGCGGTCGCAGCGAGCGCAGCGCCTGGTCGACCACGTCGTCGGGAGCGGCGGCCAGCAGCACCTTGCCCACGCCCGTGGCGTGCAGCGGCAGCCGGCTGCCGACCTGGCTGACCACCGGCACCGACTCCCGGCCCGAGACCCGGTCGACGTAGAGCGCGTGCAGCCCTTCCCGGACGGCCAGGTGCACGGTGTCGCGGGTGGTGGTGTGCAGGTCCAAGAGGAACGGGGCGGCGACCTGGCGGAGCTCGAGCTGGACGGGGGCCAGCAGGCCGAGGTCCCAGAGCTTGCGGCCGATCTCGTAGCGGCCGTCGGGGCGGCGGATCAGCGCGCCCCAGTCGGTCAGCTCGCCGAGCAGCCGGTGGGCGGTGGTCAGCGGCGTGCCCGAGCGGTCGGCGATCTCCGAGAGGGACAGTCGCGGCGTGCGGCTGTCGAAGGCGTCGAGGATCCCCAGCGCCCGCGAGGTGACCGACCGTCCCGGGGTGGCGCTGCGACCGGCCATGCTGCTCGTCTCCCGTCCAGTGGAAAGCTGGACTTGGGAGCGTAGCCGGGCGGCCGTACCGTCCGGCCATGACCGGGACCACGTCCGCCGACGGCCTGCACCTGCCGCGGTACCTGCGCGAGGACGCCGCGGTGCGCACCCCCGTGGGCTTCCCCGGCTACCGGAGCACCGCCCTGCGGGCCCCCCTGCGGACGCCGGTGGACCTGCCGCACCGGCTCACCGAGGTCACCGGTCCGGTGCTCGGCGAGGACCGCGTGCTCCCGCACGACGCCGACCTCACCCTGCGCAACGGGGGCGAGGCGATGGGCCAGCGGATCCTCGTCCACGGCCGCGTGCTGGACAGCGACGGCCGCCCGGTGCCCGACGCGCTCGTGGAGGTGTGGCAGGCCAACACGTCCGGCCGCTACCGGCACGTCGTCGACAACTGGCCCGCGCCGCTGGACCCGCACTTCGACGGTCTCGGCCGGGTCGTGACCGACAGCCTCGGCCGGTACGAGTTCCTGACGATCAAGCCCGGCGCCTACCCGTGGGGGAACCACCACAACGCCTGGCGCCCCGCGCACATCCACTTCAGCCTCTTCGGCCGCGCCTTCACCCAGCGGCTGGTCACCCAGATGTACTTCCCGGACGACCCGCTGTTCGGCCAGGACCCCATCTTCAACTCCATCCCGCCGGCGGCGCGGCACCGGGCGATCAGCCGGTTCTCCCTCGAGCGCACCCAGGACAACTGGGCGCTGGCCTTCGAGTGGGACATCGTGCTGCGCGGGACCGACCAGACGCCGTTCGAGACCGACGACGACGGAGATGTCGCGTGACCGTGAACCCGCTGGACGTCCCGCCGGACCCGCCCACCCCCTTCCAGCCGCGCTCCGGGCAGCGCGGCAGCGGCTTCCTCACCGGCCCGTTCCGGCTGGGCACCACGCCGAGCGCGACCGTCGGCCCCTACCTCGCCATCGGGCTCACCTGGCCCGACGGCGAGTTCGCCGCCGCCGAGGGCACCCCGGGCGGCTTCTGGCTGCGCGGTCGCGTGTTCGACGGCGCCGGTGAGGTCGTGCCCGACGCCATGATCGAGACCTGGCAGGCCGATCCCGACGGCCGGTTCCCCTCGCCCGAGGACCCCCGCGGCGCGGCGTCCTACCCGGGCTTCCGCGGCTACGCCCGCGCGCAGACGATCACCGGGGACTTCTCGGTGTTCACCCTCAAGCCGGGCCGGGTGCCCGACGGCGAGGGCGGGCTGCAGGCGCCGCACATCGACGTCTCGGTGTTCGCCCGTGGGCTGCTCGACCGGGTGGTCACCCGCATCTACTTCGCCGACGAGGCCGAGGCGAACGCCGAGGACGCCGTGCTGCGCTCGCTGCCCGACGAGGCCGCGCGGCAGACGCTGCTCGCCGCCCCGGGCGGTGACGGCTACCGCTTCGACGTCCACCTGCAGGGCGAGCGCGAGACGGTGTTCTTCGCGGTATGAGCCCGCCCGAGGGCCCTCGACGCGGTAGGAACGGGACGTGACCGGTCTCTTCAGCGCGACCTTCGCCCGCGGCGGCGCGGCGACCGCCGTCTCCGACTCCGCCTGGTTCGACGCGCTCCTCGACGTGGAGGCCGCCCTGGCGCGCGCCGCCGCGGCGACGGGGCTGGTGCCCGCCACGGCCGCCGACGCCGTCACGCGCGCCTGCGCCGAACCCGCGGCCCTCGACCTGGCCTCCGTGGTCGCGCACGCCGCCGATGCCGGCAACCCGGTGCCGCCGCTGGTGCGGGTGCTGCGGGCCGCGGTGGGGGAGCGCCACGCGGTGGCCGTCCACGTCGGCGCCACCAGCCAGGACGTCGTCGACACCGCGCTGGTGCTCATGAGCCGCCGGGCGATCGCCGCGATCGACCGTGATCTCGCGCTCGCGGCCGAGGCGGCGGCCGGGCTGGCCCGGGCCCACCGCGACGACGTCCTCATGGGACGCACCCTTCTGCAGCAGGCGCTGCCCACCACCTTCGGCCTGAAGGCCGCCGGCTGGCTCAGCGGGCTGGACGGCGCCCGGCTGCGGCTGGCTGAGGTGGTGGCGTCGCTGCCGGTCCAGTACGGCGGGGCGGTCGGCACCCTGGCCGCCACCGACGGGTCGGGGACGGCGCTGCGGGCAGCGCTCGCCGCCGAGCTCGGGCTGGTCGCCACCGCCGCCCCCTGGCACACCGTGCGGCTACCGGTCGCCGACCTGGCCGGCGCGCTCGGCGCCACCGCCGGCGTGCTGGCCACCGTGGCCGTCGACGTCGTGCTGCTCGCGCAGAGCGAGGTGGCCGAGGTCGCCGAGACCGGCGCCGGCCGGGGCGGCTCGTCCGCCATGCCGCACAAGCGCAACCCTGTCGCAGCCATCTCCGCCCGCGCCTGCGCCCGGCGGGCCCCCGGCCTCGTGGCCACCCTGCTGGGTGCGATGGAGCAGGAGCACGAGCGCGCCGCCGGCGCCTGGCACAGCGAGTGGCCGGCCCTGACCGACCTGCTGTCGACGGTCGGCTCGGCCGCGGCCTGGCTGGTCGAGAGCCTCGCCGGCCTGCGCCCCGACCCCGCCCGCATGGCGGCGACGGTGGCCGCGGCCCGCGACCCGGAGCTCGCCGGGGCGCTCGCCGACGCCCTGACCCCGCTGCTCGGCCGCGACGCGGCGCACGACGAGGCGGCGGCCGCCGTGCGGGAGGCCGAGGCCACCGGGCGGCCGCTGGCCGACGTGGTGGCCGGCCGGGACGACGTCGACCTCGCCGCACTGCTCGGCGCACGGCCGGACGTCGGCGAGGCGGGCGCACAGGTCGACGAGGTCCTGGCCGAGCACACCCACCTCACCGAGGGAGCCCGATGAGCGCCGTCCCCGTCGCCCACACCGTCACCGGACCCGCTGACGCGCCCGTGGTCGTCCTGTCCAACTCCCTGGGCGCGGCCCGCGCGATGTGGGACCCGCAGGTACCCGCGCTGGCCGAGCGGTTCCGGGTGGTCACCTACGACGGCCGCGGCCACGGCGAGTCACCCGCGCCGGCCGGGCCGTACTCCCTCGACGACCTGGTCGACGACGTCCTGGCGCTGCTCGACCGGCTCGGGGCGCAGCGGGCGCACGTCGCCGGGGTCTCGCTCGGCGGCATGGTCGGCATGCGGATGGCGGCCCGCGAGCCCTCCCGCGTGCAGGGACTCGCCGTGCTGTTCAGCTCGGCGAGGACCGAGCCCCAGGGCTTCCTCGACCGGGCCGCGCAGGCCCGCGCCGAAGGCACCGCCGGCTTCGCCCCGACGGTGGTCTCCCGCTGGCTGACCCCTGGCTTCGCCGCGCAGCACCCCGACCTCGTGGCCCGGCTCGAGGCGATGGTGGCCGGCGCCGACGACGAGGGCTACGCCGCGTGCTGCGAGGTGGTCGGCGGCATCGACCTGCGCGAGGACCTGCGGCGCATCACCGCCCCGACGCTCGTCGTCTCCGGCGCCGAGGACCCGGCGCTGCCGCCCCCGCACCAGGAGGCGATCGCCGCGGGCATCGCCGGGGCGGAGCTGCTCACGCTCAGCCCGGCCGCCCACCTGGGCAACCTGGAGCGCGCGGCGGAGGTCACCGGCGCGCTGCTCCGCCACTTCGACGCCGCCGGAGGCGCCCGATGAGCGAGCTGCCCGACACCGACGCCGCCCGCCGCGAGGCCGGCATGCGCACCCGCCGCGAGGTGCTGGGCGACGCGCACGTGGACCGCGCCGTCGCCGCCACCACCCCGTTCACCGCGGACTTCCAGGACTTCATCACCCGCACCGCGTGGGGCGACCTCTGGCAGCGCCCCGGGCTGGCCCGCCGGGACCGCAGCCTGATGACGCTGTCGATCACCATCGCGCTGCGGCACTGGGAGGAGTTCGCCCTGCACGTGCGCGCGGCCGTGAACAACGGGCTCTCCGACGAGGAGATCGCCGAGGTCATCCAGCACGCCGCCGTCTACGCCGGGGTGCCCGCGGCCAACCACGCCTTCAAGGTCGCCGGCCCCATCCTCGCCGAGCTCCGCGGCACGTCCGCCTGATCGCTGGAACCGGGGCCGGCGATCAGGCGCGGACGAAGTCCAGGGGTACCGAGCGGGTGCCCCATTCCGCCCAGATCGCCATCTCCGGGTCGCCGGCGAGCCGGAAGCTGGTGCTCCGCGACAGCGCCTCCTCCAGGGTGATGCGCATCATCATCCGGGCCAGCGGCGCACCGGGGCAGCTGTGGGTGCCCCGGCCGAAGGAGATGTGCTTGTCGATGTTGGTCCGGTCCAGGACGAAGGACTCCCCGTCGGAGAAGACCCGTTCGTCGCGGTTGGCCGACGTGTAGACCAGCGCGATCGGGTCGTCCTTGCGGATGAGCTGCCCGGAGAGGACGACGTCCTCGCGCGCCGTGCGGGCCATGCCCCGGTAGGGCGAGTAGAGCCGGAGGAACTCCTCGATCGCCGCCGGGATCAGCGACGGGTCCGCGCGCAGCCGATCCTGCAGGTCCGGGTCTCGCGAGAGGTGGACGAACATGTTCCCGGTGAAGACGCTCGGCGCGACCATGCCGGTGACGATGAGCTGGCGGACGCAGCCCAGCACCATGTCCGCGGGTAGGGGAGCGCCCTCGTACTCGGCGGCCAGCAGGGCGGCGGTCAGGTCCTCCGCGGGGTCGTAGCCTCCCGAGGACCGCTCGTCGATGATGTCCTGCGCGATCTCGTAGAGCCGCCGGCTGAGCTTCTTGACCACCTCGTGGTCGAGCACCTGGATCGCGTCGACGTACGTCCCGCTGACCTTCTTGATCTCCTCCGACACGTCGACGGACAGGTTGAAGAAGTGCGCGAAGACGTGCGCGGGGAACTTGTGCGCGTACTCCTTGCAGACGTCGACCCAGCGGGCGTCGACCAGCGGGTCGAGCAGCTCGACGGCGACCTGGCGGACCCTCGGCTCGAGCTGCCGCATCTTCGGCGGCGTGAAGAACGCGTTGATGACCCGCCGGTAGGCCATGTGCTCAGGTGGGTCGAGGTGCAGCGGCGGGCGGACGCCGGTGAACGCGAACTTCGGGATCGCGTTCTGCTTCGAGGTCGTGAAGTGCTCGATGTCGGTGATCACCGAGAGCACCTCGTCGTAACCCAGCGCGGCCCAGAAGCCGCCGTACTCCTGGCTCCGGGCGACGGGGCAGCGCGAGCGCAGCTCGGCGTACTCCTCGTGGGCGCTGGTGAACGTCTCGCCCGGGCGCACCGGGTCGAAGTCGTGGGCCGCTCGCCGGGTGTCCTCCGCAGTCATGGCCGGAGGTTAGCCCCGCCGCGGACATTTTCGCCAGGGCGTTGACGGGTGTGCGGCATTCGGCAAACATGTGCCGTGGCTGGTGGCGTGACGTCCATCACCAAATCGGAACGCCGGTCGATCGGAACGCCCGTGATCATCCGGCCCTTACGGCGCGCCCAGAGAGACAGGTCGACGCGATGACGCCCCACATGACCACCGCTTCGTCGACGCCGGTCGTCGAGGTGAGCAACCTGATCAAGCGATTCCGTCGCGAGAGCGGGGCCGTGGTGAACGCGATCGACGACGTCTCCTTCGAGGTCGCGGCGGGAGACTTCGTCGTCCTGCTGGGCCCCAGCGGGTGCGGGAAGACGACGTTGCTGCGGGCCATTGCCGGCCTCGAGACGCCTGACCAGGGCGTCATCCGCATCGGCGGCCGAGCGGTGTTCTCGGCGGCCGACCGTGTGGACGTGCCGCCGGAGCGCCGCGACATCAGCATGATCTTCCAGTCCTACGCCCTGTGGCCGCACATGACGGCGTTCAAGAACGTCGCCTATCCGCTGCAGAGCCGGCGTGGCCGGAAGATCGCCAGGGACGAGATCGCCCGGCGGGTGCGGCAGGCGCTGGAGCTGGTCGGGGTCGGGGAACTCGAGAAGCAGTACCCGGGCCAGATGAGCGGCGGCCAGCAACAGCGGATCGCACTGGCGCGCGCCCTGGTCAACAACGACGAGCTGGTGCTCTTCGACGAGCCGCTGTCCAACGTCGACGCGAAGGTCCGCGAGCAGCTCCGTTTCGAGCTGGTGTCGATGCAGCGCAAGCTCGGGTTCTCGGCGCTGTTCGTGACCCACGATCAGACGGAGGCCATGGAGCTGGCGCACCGGATCGCGGTGCTGGACAGCGGGCGCGTCGCCCAGTTCGGCAGTCCCCAGGAGATCTACCACCGGCCGGCGACCCGGTACGTCGCGAAGTTCATCGGGGCGATCAACGAGGTCCTCGGCTCGGTTGCCGCGACCGACGGCGAGGGCGTGGTCGTCGACACGCCGTACGGGCGGTTCGTGGGGACGGCGGGGGGTCGGCGGTTCACCGTCGGGGACCGCGTCGCTGCGATGTGGCGCCCCGAGCGGGGTGTCCTCAGCCGGGAGGAACCTGCGACGGTCAACCGGTGGCCCGGTCGGGTCAAGGCGCCCCTGTTCGTGGGGTCCCACACCGAGTACGTGGTGAGTGTCGGCACGTCGGAGACCGACGTCCGGCTGTGGAGCCCCCGGTCCGATCTCGTCGCCGCCGGCTCCGAGGCCTGGGTCTCCGTGGACGCCGACGACGTGCTCGTCCTGCCGGTCGACGGATCCACCGTGTCGTGGGCCGACACCGCGTCCGTCCCCGTCGCCCCCGCGATGGTGCCGGCGTCGTGAGCGCCGCCGACGTCTTCCTCGGGCGCGCTCCCGCCCGACCCCGTTCCGCCCGCCGGCTGCCCAGCGCGTTCGACACGACCACCCTGGTCATCGCCGCCGTGCTCATCGGCATCGTCGTCGTCCCGCTGGGTCGCGTCCTCGTCCGGCTCTTCTGGGTCGACGGATCGCTCACGCTGGAGCCCATCCGACGCACCTTGGCCATCCCGGATCTCGGCAAGCTGCTGCTCGACACGTTCGTCCTCGTGCTGGCCAGCGCGGTGCTCGCCTTCGTGATCGGTGTGGCCCTCGCCTGGCTGAACGAGCGGACCAACGCCCGCATGGGCCTCCTGACCGATGCCCTGCCGCTGCTGCCGTTCCTGCTGCCGCCCGTGGCCGGCGCGGTCGGCTGGACGATGCTGCTGTCGCCGCGCGCCGGGCTGCTCAACAGCTGGATCCGTGACTTCGTCGCCCTGTTCGGCGTGGACATGCGGGCGGGGCCGCTGGACATCAACTCGTGGTACGGGCTGATCATGGTGATGGCGTTCTACGCCGTCCCGTTCGTCTTCATGAACGCCTCGGCCGGGCTGCGCAACCTCGACCCCGCCCTCGAGGAGGCCTCGCGGCTGTCCGGGGCGAGCACCTTCCGCACGCTGCGCAAGGTCACCCTGCCGGCGGTCGCGCCGAGCCTCGGCGCCGGCTTCCTGCTGGCCGTCTGGTTCGGCGTCGGGATGTTCTCGATCCCCGCCATCATCGGCACGCCGGCGAACATCGATGTCATCTCCGTCCGCATCGTGGAGCTGCTGACCTTCACCTTCCCGCCGCAGACGGATCTCGCGATCGGCCTCTCCGGTTTCGTCGTCCTCTTCGTCGGCCTGGCCTACTGGCTGCAGCTGCGCATCCTCCGGCGGGGCCGGTACGCCACGGTGGCCGGCAAGGGGGCCCGCGCGAAGACGATCGACCTGGGCACGTGGAAGTGGCCCGCCCGGCTGATGGTGCTCGGGTACGTGCTCGTCTCGACGATCCTGCCGATCGTCGCGCTGGTGCTCGTCTCGCTGAACGGCTTCTGGACGCCGAACATCGCCTGGGACTCCCTCAGCTTCGCCGCGGTCACGGAGGCGGTGTTCCAGGACGCGACCACGCTCAAGGCGCTGCGGAACAGCCTGGGTCTGGGGCTGGTCGGCGGACTCATCGGCATCCTCGGCGCGGCGATGATCGCCCTCTACGTCTCCCGCAGGCGCACGGCGCTGGCCAAGGGCATCGACGTCGCGGTCAAGCTCCCGGCCGCCATCTCCAACATGGTGATAGCCGTCGGCATCCTGCTGCTGCTCGCCGGTGCACCGTTCCACCTGACCGGCACGCTGCTCATCCTGCTCGTCGGGTACCTGGCGCTGTACCTGCCGCAGGCGTCGATAGCCGCCGACGCCGCGGTGAGCGGTGTCGGCAAGGAGCTGCCGGAGGCCTCGGCCATCTCCGGCGCGCGACCGTTCCGCACGTTCCGCAAGGTGTACGTGCCGCTCATGATCCCGGGCCTGGTCGCCGGCTGGGCGTTGCTGTTCATCCGCATCGTCGGCGATCTCACCGCCTCCGCCATCCTGGCCGGCACCGCGAACCCGGTGGTCGGGTTCCGCATCCTCGAGGTGTTCACGAGCGGCTCCTTCGCTCTTCTCGCCTCGCTGTCGACGGTGCTCGTCCTCATCACGGCCACCGTGCTGGTCGCCGTCCTCGCCTACACCCGCCACAAGTCCAAGCTGGGCGTCAGCGCCCGGGTCGGAGGTGTGTGATGGCGACCCCGGTCCTGGCCGACGAGGCCGAGTTCCTCGCGCCTGACCCCGGCCTCCGGCCGGAGAGCCTGCTGCTGACGTTCTTCGGCGCACACCTCCTCGGCCGCCCCCTGATGGTGGCCTCGGCGAGTGTCCTGGACGTCATGCACCGCGTCGGCGTCTCGCCGCACGCCACTCGCTCGGCGCTGACCCGGATGGTCAAGAAGGGCCTGCTGGTCAGCGAGCGGCAGGGGCGGCCGGTCTACTTCGGGCTCACCCCCCGGTCGGAGGAGGTGCTCAACGACGGAGCGGTGCGGATCTGGCGCAGCGGCGCGGTCAACCGGCACTGGGACGGCCGCTGGACCCTGCTGAGCTTCTCGCTCCCCGAGTCGTGGCAGCGGCAGCGGCACGAGCTGCGCTCGCGGCTGCTGTGGGCCGGCTTCGGTCCGCTGCAGGGCGGGTTGTGGGTGGCGCCGGCAACGATCGACGTAGAGCACCTGCTCGACGGACTCGAGGCAGCGCGGCACGTCCGGGCCTTCGTCGCCTCGCCGGCGAACGGCACTGACGTGTCCGCGATGGTGGCCGACGCGTGGGACCTGCGGCAGCTGGCCGGTCGGTACGAGACCTTCATCGAGCGGTGGGACGGCGGAGCAGCCGACCGTGCCTACACCGATCCGCTGGGCCGCCAACTGGCACTGCAGGCGGAATGGCTGCGAGCGATCCGGGCCGATCCCCGGCTGCCGGTGGAGCTGCTCCCCGCGCCCTGGCCGGCGGAGCGCGCGCAAGAGCTGTTCCACCGGCTGCACGCGGAGGTCGAGGTGCAGGCACGGGCGACGGCCGCGCAGCTGCTGCACACCATCCCGGTGCCGGTGCGATGAGCGACTTCGACCCGTTGGCGTCGGACGCGCCGGACGAGGCCCTCGCCACCTACGCGGAGCTGCGTGCGCAGTGCCCCGTCGCGCACACCGACGCCTACGGCGGCTTCTGGGCCCTGACCCGCTACGCCGACGTCGCGGCGGCGGCGTCGGACTCGCGCACCTTCATCTCCTCGGTGCGCGCCGTCGTGCCCAGCGACCCCCGCGGCCTGCGCCGTCCGCCGCTGAACTTCGACGCCCCGGCGCACACGCCGTACCGCAAGGCGCTCGACCGCACCCTGCAGCGGTCCCGGATCGCGAAGCTGGAGCCGCGGCTGCGGGTGCACGCGGCCCGGGAGCTGGCTCCGATGGTCGCGCGGGGGGCCGGCGACGTGGCGCAGGAGTACGGCGCCCGGTTCCCGGCCTGGGTCACCACCGAGTGGCTCAACCTGCCCGACGACATCGCGCCGCACCTGGCCGACACCGCGACCGCGTGGGTCCGCGCCTGGCGGCGGATGGACGGCCCGGTGGTCAACGAGATGAGCGAGCGCATGTACGGCATCGCCCGCGACCTCGTGCGTTCCCGCCGCGAGGCGCCGCTGCCCGTCGAGGACGACCCGGCCAGCTCGCTGCTGGCCGAGCGCGTCGACGGCCGGCCACTGGACGAGGAGCACCTGGTGGGGGCGCTGCGCCAGAGTCTGGTCGTGGGCATGGTGGCGCCACCGATCCTGCTCGGGTCGATCTGCGTGCACCTCTCGCGCGACCAGGAGTTGCAGGCCCGTCTGCGCACCCACCCCGCTCTCCTGCCCGCGGCGGTCGAGGAGTTCCTGCGCCTCTACACCCCCTACCGCGGCTTCGCCCGGACGGTGGCGCACGAGGTCGAGCTGCACGGCCGGACGATCCGTCCGACCGAGCCGGTGACCCTGGTCTACGCCTCGGCCAACCGGGACGCCGCGCAGTTCCCGGACCCGGATAGCTTCGTGCTCGACCGGCCCAACATCGCCTCCCACCTCGCGTTCGGCCGTGGACGGCACCGGTGCGCCGGCATGCCGCTGGCCCGCCTCGCCGTCCTCGTCGCCCTGGAGGAGCTGCTCGCCGGCACCACCGGCTTCGAGCTGGACGGTCCGCTGGAGGGGGCCCGGATGCCCGAGATCGGCTACGTGTCGGTGCCGCTGCGGCTCACGGGGGGAGCGGCGTGAGCGACGAACGCCCGCTGGCGGGCATGGTCGTCGTCGACCTGACCAACGCCCTGGCCGGCCCCTACGCGACCCTGCTGCTCGCGGGCCTCGGCGCGCGGGTGGTCAAGGTCGAGAACCCCCACCGCGGCGGCGACCCGGCCAGGAACAACTCGCCCTACGTCACGCGCGAGGGCCTGGGGGTCCGCCGCAGCGCACCGGAGGACATGTCGGTCTCGATGCTCGTGCGCGGCCGCGGCAAGGAGAGCGTCACCCTCGACCTGCGCGACCCGAGAGGGCGCGAGGTCCTCGCCGACCTCGTGCGGCGGGCGGACATCCTGGTCGAGAACTACAGCGCCGGCGTCACCGCCCGGCTCGGCATCGACGCCGCCTGGGCGCGCGAGCTCAACCCGCGCCTGGTCTACACGTCGATCAGCGGATTCGGTGCCGACGGCGGACCGGGCACCGGCAAGGCGATGGACACGATCGTCCAGGCTCTCTCCGGCGTCATGATGACCTCCGGGGCGCCCGGGGAACCGCCCGTCCGCCTGGGACTGCCGATCGCCGACCTCCTGGCGCCGCTGTACGCGGTCATCGGCACCGTCTCGGCGGTGCTGCAGGCGCAGCGCACCGGCGCGGGGCAGTACGTCGACGTCTCGATGCTGGGGGCCCTCACCTCGCTGGTGGCCTGCGAGCCGTTCGACGCGTTCGAGCAGATCGGCCTGCCGCTGCGCACGGGCGCCACCGTGCCGAGGCTCGCGCCGTTCGGGACGTTCGAGGCGAAGGACGGCTGGTTCGCGCTGTGCGCGCCGGTCGACCCGTTCGCCCACGGTGTGCTGCGGGCGATCGGCCGCCCGGACCTGGTGGACGACGCACGCTTCGCCGACCGCGACGGGCGGGTGGCGCACGCCGACGAGCTGCACCGGCTGATCTCCGACTGGGCGGCGGGCCGCCCGGTCGCCGAGGTCGTCGCGCACCTCGACGCCCACGGCGCTCCCGCCGCCGAGGTGCGCGACCCGAGCGCCGCGGTCCGCGATCCCCTCGTGCTCGCCCGCGGGGAGGTCGTCCGGCTCACCGAGCCCGGCCCCGCCGGCCCGGACCTGTACGGCACCGGCGTCCCCATCGTCTTCTCCGGCCGGCCGAGCACCCTGGAGGGCGCCGCGCCGCAGCTGGGCGAGCACTCGCGCTCGGTGCTGCGGGAACTGTGCGGCTACGACGAGGACCGCATCGACGCCCTGGTCGAGGCGGGGGTGGTCTGAGATGACAGCGGTCCGCCGGCTCGCCGAGCTCTACACCGGCCGCCCCCAGCACGTCCGTGACCTGGCGGCGGGTGGCCGGCCGGTGGTCGGGGTCGTGGGCGCCGACGTCCCGGCCGAGCTGGTCGAGGCGTCCGGCGCCCTCGCCTACCGGC
This sequence comes from Blastococcus sp. SYSU DS0828, assembly GCF_054050975.1. NCBI lineage: Bacteria > Bacillati > Actinomycetota > Actinomycetes > Geodermatophilales > Geodermatophilaceae > Blastococcus > Blastococcus sp. SYSU DS0828. The sequence goes on from NZ_JBJHAK010000013.1 coordinate 92,638, forward strand.
TGCACGGCGCACCGGACCGGGTGTCGGAGGAGGCGCGGTCGATCCTGGGCGCCGCGCTCGACCCGGTCGTGCACTCGGTCCTCACCCAGCTGCTCGACGGCTCGCTCGCCTTCCTCGACGGGCTGGTCGTCTCCCGGGACTCGCAGGCCTCGCTCCAGCTGTTCTACGCGCTGCGCGAGCTGCGCCGGATCGAGCCCTCCCGGCAGCTCCCACCGGTCGTGCTCCTGGACCTGCTGCACCTGCCGACGCCGCACACCGCGCGCTACGACGAGGTGCGGCTCGCGCAGCTGGCCGATCAGCTCGCCGGCTGGACCGGGACGGCGGCCACGCCCGGACGGCTGGCCGATGCCGTCCGCGCCGTGGGCCGGGTCCGGGCGCTCCTGCGCCAGGTGAGCGGGCTGCGCGCGGAGGGGCGGCTGACCGGGACGGTGGCCCTGCACTCGGTGGGGGTGGCGACGGCGCTGCCCACCGCCGACGCCGCGCCGCTGCTCGAGCAGGTGGTGGCGGAGGCGACGGAGCCCCGGACCGCCCGGAGGGTGTTCCTCACGGGCAGCGGTCAGGACGTCGACGACCTCTACCGCGCGCTGGAGGACCAGCTCGACTGCCTGGTGGTGGGGGAGGACCACGACTGGGGCCCTCTCACGCTGCCCACCGGTCCGGCTGCTCCCGACCTGGCGTCGCTGGCCCTCGTCTACCGGGACCGCGGTCCAGCTGCGCCGACCGCGTCGATCGGTCGTCGGGCCGCCGCCACTGCCCTGCGGGTCCGCGACAGCCGCGCCGACCTGCTGCTGGCCGTCGTCCGCGAGCACGACGAGGCGCCCGCGTGGGACTTCCCCGCCCAGGCCGCGGCGGTCGCCGTCCCCGCCGTGCTGCTCGCGCGGCAGCCGTACCGAGTCGCCGTCGACGACCTGCGGGCCGCTGTCGGGGTGCCCGCCCGGAGCAGGTCGTGAGCCGGCTGGCCGCGGCCGCCGCCGCGACGACGTACCAGAAGGAGTGGTTCGCCACCATCCGCGCGCGTGTCAGGGCCGGGGAACCGCTCGCCCTGGTGAACGCAGACGCCCCGCAGGAGCTGCTGCGCGCGATGGGCATCCCCTACGTGGTCAACCAGTGGTGGGCGTCGGTGGTCGCGGCGAAGCAGCGCGCCGACGACTCCCTTCAGGTGCTGCGCGGTCGCGGCTACCCCGACTACAGCCGCCAGTACGACGCGGTCGCCCTCGGCTCGCACTTCCTCGCCGATGCCCCGTGGGGCGGGCTGCCGCAGCCGACGGTCGTCATCGCGGAGAACAGCGGCGACGCGGCACGCAAGGTCTTCGACCTCTGGGACGAACTGCCGGGGACCGACTTCTACCCGCTGGAGCGGTCGTCGGCAGTCCAGGCGCCGCCGCGGTGGTGGGAGCTGGTGCCGCGCCGCTGGGAGGAAGCGTTCGGCGCCGAGCGCATCGACCTCCTGGCTGGGGAGATCACCGACCTGGCGGCCTGGCTCACCGAGCGCACCGGCCGGACCCTCGACCACGACCGGCTGCGCGCCGTGATGGACCTGGTCAACGAGCAGGCCGAGTGGAACCGCCGGACGCGGGACCTGATTGCCACCGCGCGGCCCACGCCGGTGCGCGTCGGCGACACAATCCCGGCGGTCATGGTGCCGCAGTGGCACCGCGGCACGGAGTGGGGCCGGGACGCGGCCCGCAGCCTGTACGAGGAGGTCGCCGGCCTCGTCGAGGCGGGCTCCGCCGTCGTGCCGGACGAGCGGCTGCGGCTGATGTGGCTGGGGCGCGGGCTCTGGTACGACCTCGGCCTCTACCGCCGGTTCGAGGAGCGCTACGGCGCGGTCTTCGTCTGGTCGATGTACCTGGCGATCGCCGCGGACGGCTACCTCCGGTACGGCCCCGACCCGGTGCGTGCGCTCGCGGGCCGGTTCGCGGGGCTCACCGACCAGCTCTACACCCCGCCGTGGAGCACCGACTGGTACGTCAAGGAGGCGCGCGCGCACGGCGTCGACGGCGTCGTCCACCTGGTCGCCGACGACGTGCCCGGCAGCTGGTTCACCACCAGGGCACTCGAGGACGCCGGCATCCCCGTCCTGGAGATCCACGCCAGCAACGCCGATCCGCGCACGGGCGGGGTCGATCGGATCGACGCGGCGGTCAGCGGATTCATCGAGCACCGGTTCCCGCAGCGGCCGCACCCGGAAGGGGGGCCGCCCATGCAGGCCGACGTCCCCACCGGTTGACGACGACCCACCCGCCATCCCTCCCAGACCCCCGCGCCGAAGCGGGACGAGAAAGGACACCTCAATGCGCATCAGGAACTCGAGCACCGTGGGGCACGGTGCGGGCCCCGCTCCGGCGCTGGCCCTGACCATGGCCCTGACCCTGGTCCTCGCCGCCTGCGGGGGAGGGAGCGGCGGGGGGAGCGACGAGGTCGCGGCGCCGACCCTCGCGAGCTCCGACGAGTTGGACGAGCTCGTCGCCGCCGCCGAGGAGGAGGGCTGTCTCACCGTGTACGGGACTGTCGACGAGACGATCCTGCAGTCGGTCACGGACGCCTTCTCCGAGCAGTACGGCATCCCGGTCTCCTTCGTCCGTCTCGTGTCGGCGGACCTGAGCCAGCGCTTCGCCACGGAGGCGCAGGCCGGCGCGACGGTCGCCGACGTCGTGCTCCTGACCGTGTCGCCCTTCTACGGAGAGGCGTTGGGCAACGGGTGGCTGCAGCCGGTCGACGAGGCCGGGCTGCCGGCCTTCCCGGGCGAGTTCCCCGACGACTACACGGCCGACGACGGCGCGACGCCGGTCATCAGCCTGGTGCCGACGACGATGGTCTACAACACCGATCTGGTCACCGAGCCCCCCACGTCGTGGGAGGCCTACGCGGATCCGGCGAACAAGGGGGAGCTGCTGCTCGCCGAGCCGTCCTCCTCCCCGGCGAACGTCTCCTTCTGGCAGCTGATGCGGGAGGAGTACGGCGACGACTTCCTCCAGGCCGTCGCGTCGAACGAGCCGCGCTGGTACAACTCCGCGGTCCCGGCCACCCAGGGGGTGGCCGCCGGTGAGGGTGCGCTCGGCTTCCCGGGTGTGTCCGCCATCGTGGCCGGCCTGCAGGAGCAGAACGCCCCGGTCGATGCGGCCGTGCTGACGCCGACCACGGGTCCGGAGATCGGCCTCGGCCTGGCCGCGGACAGTCCGTGCCAGAACGCGGGAAAGCTCTTCGCCAACTACCTGCTCTCCGAGGAGGGCAACTCCTACTTCAACGAGGTGTCCGACGCCATCTCCCCGTTCGGGGAGGACGCGCAGGACTTCGTCCGGCCCACCCCGGTTCCCGAGGCCGAGGCGGCCGAGATCAGCGCTCTGCTCGGGGCTTCCTGATCCGGGCGGGCTGTGCCCGCCTCCGCGCCGGCGCAGCCCGCCCGGACCACCCCCGACCGGTCAGCTCCGCGGAGCGGGCCGGATGCCCCTGTTCCGCCGTCCGTCCCCGACGACCGTCGGAGGCGAGGCGCCACCCGCTCGTGCCCACGGGCGGGTGCCACCGACCCCTTCCGGGTCCGATCGAGGGAGATGACGCATGCTCCGACGAAGCCTGCTCGCGGCTGCCACGCTCACCGCCGCCGCCGGCGGCATCGCACTCGCGCCACCTGCCGCTGCCGACGGCAGCCCCTGCACCACCGGCGCGGACGGGGTCCGCGTCTGCACCGGTGCGACCACCGCCGAGGACGGTGCGCAGGCGCCGTTCCGCTACGAGGTGCCGGCCGACTGGAACGGCACGCTGCTCCTCTGGAGCCGGGGCGGGCCGGTGCCGACGCCGCCCATGCCCGGCCCCGACAACCTGCGCGCGACCCTGCTCGACCAGGGGTACGCCCTCCTTGCGTCCACCTACTCGCACTTCGGGTGGGCCGTCGAGGAGGGACCTGCTGACCAGATGGCCGCGCTGGACGTCTTCGAGACCGAGATCGGCAGCCCGGAACGGACGATCGCCTGGGGTGGCTCGCTGGGCGGGGTCATCACCGGCGCGATCGCCGAGCGCTTCCCCGACCGCATCGACGGGGCCATCCCGCTGTGCCACGGGCTGGGCGGCACGGTGGCGCAGTGGAACCAGCTGCTCGACGCCACCTTCGTGGTCGACGAGCTGATCGCGACCGGTGACGACCTCGACCTGGTTCACCTACCGCCGTACCCCGGCCCCACCCCGCCGGACGCCGCCACCACCGCGGCGCTGCTGCAGCAGGCGCAGTCCACGCCGGAGGGACGCGCGCGCATCGCCCTGGCGGCGGCCATGAACAACTCGCCCCTGTGGGTGGATCCGGCCGATCCGCGTCCTGACCGGCGTGATCTCGCGGCGCAGCAGGCCCAGATGCACCACGCCCTGCAGAACGCGGTCCGGCTCGGCATGGGGGTGCCGCGCCAGGAGCTCGAGTACCGCGCCGGCGGGAACTTCTCCTGGAACGTCGGGGTGGACTACCGGGAGCAGCTGCAGCGGTCAGGGCACCGGCAGCTCGTGGAGGCCCTGTACCGCGAGGCCGGGCTGGACCTGCGGAGGGACCTGGACCTCCTCGCCACCGCGCCACGGATCGCGGCCGACCCCGACGCCGTCGCCTACGCCCTGGAGAACCTCGCACCCAGCGGTGAGCTGCTCGTGCCGGTGCTGACGATGAACACCACGGGCGATGCCTCGGCCCTGGCCGCGCACAGCCGCACCTACGAGGACGCCGTCCGCCGGGCAGGAGATGCGGGGATGCTGCGCACGGCCTACGTGGATGCCCCCGGTCACTGCACCTTCACCGCGGCTGAGCACCTCGCGGCTCTGCGCGCGATGGAGCACCGGCTCGACACCGGCCGTTGGGGGCAGGCGGCGACGCCCGGGGCGATGAACCGGGTCGCCGAGACCAGCGCTGTGCCCGGCCCCGCACGTTTCGTGCGGTACCTCCCTGAACGGCTCCTGCGTCCGTGCAACGCGGGTCAGATCTGCTCCGGGCAGCCCTGACCGCTCACACCGGCGGGGGGGGGGGGGGGGGGGGGGGGGGGGGGGGGGGGGGGGGGGGGGGGGGGGGGGGGGGGGGGGGGGGGGGGGGGGGGGGGGGGGGGGGGGGGGGCCGGCGGGGGGCGCTGCCCGCGCCGCGCCACTCCCCGCCCGCGCCCCCCGCCCCCCCCCCCCCCCCCCCCCCCCCCCCCCCCCCCCCCCCCCCCCCCCCCCCCCCCCCCCCCCCCCCCCCCCCCCCCCCCCCCCCGCCGGTGTGCATGGTGGGCGAAGATGAGCGGGATGGAGACCGAGGGCAGGGTGGATCCGGGGGACGACGTGGTTCTCCGGCCCGAGAGCCTCCTGCTCACCTTCTACGGGGCCCACGTCCTCGGCCGGCCGGTCATGGTGGGCACCCCCAGCCTGATCGACGTGATGGAACGGGTGGGGGTCTCCCCGCACGCCACCCGGTCGGCGATCGCGCGGATGGTCACCCGGGGTCGCCTGGTGGGCAAGCGGCGCGGTCGGCAGGTGTACTACGGCCTGACCCCTGCCTCCGTGGCGGCCCTCCACGAGGGCTATGTCCGCATCTGGCGCACCGGCGCCGTCAACCGGCACTGGGACGGCCGGTGGACGCTGCTGAGCTTCAAGCTGCCCGAGTCGTGGCAGCGGCAGCGGCACGAGCTGCGGACGAGGTTGCTGTGGGCCGGTTTCGGTCCGCTCCAGGGAGGGCTCTGGATCGCGCCGTCGGTGCCCGACCTGGATCGTCTCCTCGCGGGGCTGGAGGCGGCCGAGCACGTGCGCGCCTTCGTGGCCCAGCCGCACACCGGGGTGGACCCCGCCGCCATGCTGGCCGATGTCTGGGACATCCCAGGTCTGGCCCGTCGGTACCAGAGGTTCCTCGAGCGCTGGGACGGCGGGGTCGCCGACCGCACCCATACCGATCCGCTCGGCCGGCAGCTCGCCCTCCAGGAGGAGTGGCGGCTAGCACTCCGGCAAGAACCGCACCTACCGGTCGAGCTGCTGCCGCAGCCGTGGCCGGCGGAGCTGGCGCAGGAACTGTTCCACCGGTTGCACGCGGAGGTGGAAGTGCGGGCGCGGGCGGTCGCCGGGGGCGTGCTCGACACCATCCCGGCGCGCGAGGACTCCGCCCTGGAGCCGGACGCAGGAGGGGAGTGAGACCGGTTCATCGGCTCCACCCCCTCCTGCGTCCGCTCAGCCGCCGTAGAAGCGGAAGACCGGCTCGGCGATGCACACCGGCTTGGCGGCGCCCTCGGCCTCGATCACGGCGGCGACGGTCACCTGGAGACCGCCGGCCACCTCCTCGACGTCCTGCAGCGTGGCGGTCAGACGCAGCTTCGAGCCGACCGGCACGGGGGCGGGGAAGCGGACCTTGTTCAGGCCGTAGTTGACACCCATCGTCGCGTCGCTGACGACGAGCACCTCCGACCACATGGGGATGAGCAGCGACAGGGTCAGGTAGCCGTGGCCGATGGGCCCGCCGAACGGGCTCTCGGCCTTCGCGCGCTCGACGTCGACGTGGATCCACTGGTGGTCGCCGGTCGCGTCGGCGAAGAGGTTCACCCGTTCCTGGGTGACCTCGACCCAGTCACTCGTGCCGAGCTCGGTGCCCTTCAGCGCGGGGAGTTCGGCCATCGTCGTGGTGGTGCTCATGCGGGGGTCTCCTCGGTGTGCAGGTATCGGTTCCGCAGGTCGGGCTTGCGGACCTTGCCGGTGGCGGTCTTGGGCAGCTCGTCGGCGAACTCGACCAGGCGCGGCACCTTGAAGCCGGCCAGCCGCCGCCGCAGGGCGGTGCGGACGACGTCGGCATCGCGTTCGGTGCCCGGTGCCACCACCAGCACGGCCAGGCCGACCTCTCCCCACTTGTCGTCGGGCACACCGATGACGGCGGCCTCGACGATGCCCGGCAGCTCGAGCAGCGCGGACTCGACCTCCGCGGGGTAGATGTTCTCCCCGCCGGAGATGATCATGTCCTTGTACCGATCGCGGATGTAGAGGAAGCCCTCGGCGTCGACCGAACCGGCGTCCCCGGTCCGGTACCAGCCGTCGACCAGCACCTCGGCGGTCCGCTCCGGGTCCTGCCAGTAGCCGGCCATGACGTTGGGCCCCCGGACGAGCACCTCGCCGACCTCGTCGGGTGCGGCGTCGGTGCCGTCGGGCCGGGCGATCCGGACGTCGGTGAAGAACACCGGCTTGCCGGCCGAACCCACCTTCCGCACGGCGTCAGCGGAGTCGAGGACCGTGCACCCCGGGGCGGCCTCGGTCATCCCGTAGGCCTGCTGCATGGTGACCCCTCGGTCCAGCCAGGTCCGCAGCGTCGGCAGGGGGACGGCGGCTCCGGCGGCGCCGATCGTGCGCAGCGCGGAGAGGTCGCGGGTACCGAACTCCGGGAGTCGGGCCATCGCGTCGAGCATCGTGGGGACGGCGAAGAACGAGTTGATCCGCTGCTCCTCGATGACCCGCAGCGTCTCCGCCGGGTCGAAGCGGCGCACGACCACCGCGCAGCCGCCCCGCAGCAGCGTCGGGTTGACCGTGCCGTTGAGACCGCCGATGTGGAACAGCGGGGCCAGTGCCAGCGTGCGCTCGTGCTGGTCGAAGTCGAACCCCAGCAGCTGGTTGACCGCGTTCCACGTCATGTTGCCGTGGGTGAGCACCGCGCCCTTGGGCCGGCCGGTGGTCCCGGAGGTGTACATGATCAGGCAGGGGTCGTCGAGGGTCACCGGCTCGTCCCGGGCATCGGCGTCGGCCTCGGCGAGCAGGTCCTCGTAGGGCAGGGAGCGGGCCCCGCCGTCGGTCGGGGGTTCGGCCGCCACCCAGTGCCGGACGTCGGGCAGCCGATCGCGCAGCGCGTCGGCGAGGCTGCCGTGGTCCGGTCCGTGCACGACGACCGACGCGCCGGAGTGCGTGAGGACGTACTCCGCCTCGGGCGGGGCCAGCCGGGCGTTCACCGGCACCCAGATCGCACCGAGCTGACCACAGGCGTAGAGGGTCTCCAGCGCCGACGGGTGGTTGCCGCCGGTCCAGGCCACCCGGTCACCGCCACGCACGCCGAGCCCGGCGAGGGCCCCGGCGGTCCGGCGCACGCGGTGCGCGAATCCGGCGTGCGTCGTCGTCGCCCCGTCGAACCAGATGGCATCGCGGTCGGGGGAGATGCGCAGCCGTCGTTCCGGCCACGAGCCCAGGCCGGCGTTCCTCACCGCAGCCCCAGGGCGCGGATCGCGTTCTCCTTCATGACCAGCGGCCGGACCTCGTCCTTGACGTCGAGCTTCGCGAAGTCCGCGACCCAGCGCTCGGGTGAGAGCAGGGGATAGTCCGACCCGAACAGCACCTTGTGCCTGAGCAGGCTGTTGGCCGCCCGGACCAGCTGCGGCGGGAAGTACTTGGGCGACCAGCCGGAGAGGTCGATGTAGACGTTGGCCTTGTGCTGGGCGACGGCGATCGCGGCGTCCTGCCAGGGCACCGACGGGTGGGCCATGATGATCGTCAGCCCGGGGAAGTCGGCGGCGACGTCGTCGAGCAGCATGGGGTCGGAGTAGCGCAGTTTGATCCCGCGCCCGCCCGGCAGGCCGGAGCCGATGCCGGTCTGGCCGGTGTGGAACAGGGCGGGGACGCCGAGGCTCTCCAGCTCGGCCCACAGCGGGTAGTGGCGCCGGTCGTTGGGCTCGAACGCCTGGATCGAGGGGTGGAACTTGAACCCCCGTACACCGTGCTCCTCGACGAGCCGCCGGGCGGCGCGGATGCCGGCCGCGCCGCGAGCGGGGTCGATGGAGCCGAAGGGGATCAGGACGTCGGGGTGCTCGGCGGCGGCCCGGGCGATCTCCTCGTTGGAGAGGGTCGGGTGCCCGGTGGCAAGCTCGGAATCGACGGTGAAGACCACCGCCGCCATCCGCTGCGCCCGGTAGTGCTCGGCGAGCTCCGGCACGGTCGGGTGGTGCGGCTCGCCCTTGAAGTACTTGGCTGCGGCCGACAACAGCTCGTCGTCCATCGAGAGATGCCCGTGCAGGTCCTGCTCGACGTGCACGTGGACGTCGATGGCGACGAGGTTCTCCAGGTCGAGGCCCGTCACTTCGGGGGCTCCGGGAACTCCTGGCCGACCTTTTGCTGCGACCCGGCGAACGCCCCCGGCCACACGCCGGCGACGGCGTCGGCCGACCAGCCGGTGCCGTCGGCGAACTCCACCACGACCTCGCGTGGGTGGCTCCACAGCGCCAGCCGGTCGCCGCCGATGCCGACGACCTGGCCGGTGATGCCGGCCGCCGCGTCTGAGGCCAGGAAGGCGACCACGCCGGCGGCGTCCTCGGGCGGCCCGAGGCTGAGCTCGCGGCGGCCGTACTCGGCCAGCGGTCCGCCGGTCGGCATGGCCTCGATGTAGGGCTTGAGGAAGGGCGCGGTCTCGGTCATCGCCGTGATGGCCACCGGGACGATCGCGTTGACCGTGATCTGCGCCCGCGCGAGCTCCATGGCCCAGGTGCGCACCATGCCGACGATGCCGGCCTTGGCCGCGGCGTAGTTGGTCTGGCCGAAGTTGCCGACCTGGCCGGTGGGGGAGCCCACGCAGATGATCCGGCCGCCCTCGCCCTGTTCGCGCAGCCGGACCGCGGCTGCGCGCGTGCACGTGAACGTGCCGCGCAGGTGGGTGGTGATGACGGCGTCGAAGTCGTCGTCGGTCATCTTCCAGAGTGTGGTGTCCCGCAGGATGCCGGCGTTGTTGACCAGGATGTCGAGCCGACCGAACTCCGACACCGCCCGGTCCACCAGTGCCTGCGCGGCCTCGCTGGTGCCCACCGGCACGACCTCGGCGACCGCGGTGCCACCGGCGTCGGTGATCGAGCGCACGGCCTGGTCGGCGACGTCGGGGTCGACGTCGTTCACGACGACGGAGGCCCCGCGACGAGCCAGTTCGGCGGCGTACGCCAGACCCAGTCCCCGGCCGCTGCCGGTGACGATCGCTACCTTGCCCGACAGGTCCACGAGTCTCCCTCGTTCGAAGTGGACGGCTGGGAACGTCGCCGACGCTAGATCGATATTGTGGAGGATGTCAACGATGAAGGAGCGATGGACGTGAACACCAGGGTGGCCGGCCTGACCGACGACGTCGGCTTCCTGCTCACCCGCGCGAGCGGGCTCTTCGTCCGGGCGACCAACGCCGCCCTGGTCTCGTACGGGCTGCGCGTGCGGTCGTACTCGGTGCTCCTCCTCGCGTCCGACGCGCCGGCGGGTGTGTCCCAGCGGGACCTGGCCGAGGTCCTGGGTCTCGACCCCAGCCAGGTGGTGCTGCTGGTGGACGATCTGGCCGATTCCGGCCTGGTGGAGCGGCGCCCCTCGGACGTCGACCGGCGGACGAAGCTCGTCGCCGCGACGGCGGCCGGGCGCGTGGTGCGGGAGCGGGCTGCCGCCGACGTCGCCACCGCGGTGGCGACGCAGCTGTCCGACCTGACCGGGACCGAGCAGTACCTCCTGCGGGACCTGCTCGGGCGCCTGGTGTGGGGCAACCGGGCGGCCGGTCCCGCCTGACGGCGACTTCCGCGCCGTCGCGCGCGGGGGGCTGGCCAGGTTTCGATGTGACGTGCATCATGCCTGGTGTCAACCGTTGAGAATCTCACGCACCGGGAGTCGCCGTGACGCGTCGCTGGATCCCTGCCCTGCTCGCCTCGATGCTGGCCGTCGCCGCGTGCGGAGGGGGTGAGGCGGACGGGCCGGACGCCGCCGGTTCGGCCGGCGGCGACGGTGAGCTGCGCGAGGTGACCGTCGGGATGCTGCCGATCCTGCCCACGGCCGCCCTCTACGCAGGCATCGATGAGGGCTTCTTCGCCGATCGCGGCATCGAGGTCACCGTCGAGACCGGTCAGGGCGGAGCCGCCCTGCTGCCGGCGGTCATGGGCGGTCAGATCGACTTCGCGACGAGCAACCCGGTGTCGTTGCTCCAGGCGCGCGGGAGGGGGCTGGACGTCCGCGTGATCGCCCACTGGACCTCGGCGCTGTCCGAGGGTGGCACCGACGTCAACGGCGTGGTGGCGACCGCCGCGTCCGGCATCGAGTCGGCCGCCGACCTCGAGGGGAAGACCGTCGCGGTGAACACGCTCAGCGGGATGGGCGGCCTGACCATCCGGGAGGCGGTGCGCCAGGACGGCGGTGACCCCGACGCGGTCGACTTCGTCGAGCTGCCCTTCCCCGACATGCCCGCCGCCCTGGAGGGCGGCAACGTCGATGCCGTGTGGGTACCCGAGCCGTTCCTGAGCAGCCTGCAGGGCCGCGGCAACGTCGTCGCGACCTACTCCAGCATGGACTCGGTGCAGGGCCACCCGACCCAGCTCTTCTTCACCTCCGGGCAGCTGGTCGAGTCCGACCCCCAGCTGGTCGAGGACTTCACCGCCGCGATCGAGGAAACCCTCGAGTTCGCCGAGGAGAACCCGGACGCGGTCAAGGCCCAGATCTCCGTGGTGCTGCCGCAGCTGCCGCCGGAGGTCGCCGAGCAGGTGCGCCTGGAGGAGTTCGGAACCGACCTGCGGCGCGACCAGCTCGAGCAGCTGGGAGAGCTCATGGTCGAGGACGGCCTGCTCGAGGAGGACGCCGACATCGACGGGTTGCTCGCCGGCACGTGACCGCTCCGGAGCCGTCCCCCGGGGCCCGCCCGCAGCCGGCGCGGGCCCCGGGCCGCTCCGCCCACCGGGGGTGCTGCTCACGACCCGACCTGTCGGGTCGGCCCGCGCGGCGGCCGGCGGCGGCGCCCGACCACCGATCGGTCTTCCGCCACGCGGAAGACCCGTTCTGGTGACGAGGTGACGGCGGTCACGCTCGGGGCAGGTCGGAACGAGGAGGATACAGGACGGATGACGTCGATCGTGCGCAACCAGTGGTACGTGGCCGCCTACGGGCGCGAGGTCGGACGGGAGCTGTTCAGCCGCACCATCTGCGGCGAGTCGATCCTGTTCTGGCGGACCGAGGCCGGGGAGGTCACCGCGATGAGCGACCGGTGCGTGCACCGTCGGTTCCCGCTCTCCCAGGAGCCGAGCCACCTCGTCGGCGACACGGTCGTCTGCGGCTACCACGGCTTCACCTACGGCGCGGACGGCGTCTGCGTCGCCGTCCCCGGGCAGACCCGGGTACCGCGCACCGCGCGGCTGAAGAGCTATCCCGTGCTCGAGCAGGACAGCTTCGTGTGGGTGTTCATCGGCGACCCGGACCTGGCGGAGACCACTCGGATCCCGCGGGCGCCGTGGCTGGACATGGCGGGCTGGACGACGGTCTCGGGCATGGAACCGCTCGCCGCGCGGGCCAGCCTCCTGGTCGACAACCTCATGGATCTCTCGCACGAGACCTACCTGCACGGCGGCTACATCGGCACCCCCGAGGTCGCCGAGACCCCCATCACCACGGAGGTCGACGACGAGGCCGGGATCGTCTACGTCAGCCGGCACATGGCCGACGCCGCCTGCCCGCCCTTCTACTCGAAGAGCACCGGCATCGAGGGCCGGATCACCCGCTGGCAGGACATCGAGTTCACCCCGCCCTGCCTGTACAAGCTGCACAGCCGGATCGCCCCGGTCGGGGTGCTGCCGAACGACGACGGCACCGACCCCGATGCCTTCCACGTCGAGGTCGTCTACGCGATCACCCCGGAGACGGAGCATTCCACGCACGACTTCTGGGCCGTCGCCCGGGACTTCGCGCTCGACGACCAGGGCGTGTCGGACTTCCTGGCCGAGAACAACCGCACCGTCGTCCTGCAGGACGTCGTCGCGCTGAACGTGCTCGAGCAGGTGCTTACCGGCGAGGCCGACGGCTACCAGGAGCTCTCCATCAACATCGACACCGGTGGGCTGGCCGCCCGGCGGATCATCGCCCGGCTGGCAGCCGAGGCCGACGGTGCCGCGGCCGCCCCGGCACCGCGCGCCCCCGCCGGAGCCGGCCGGTGAGCGGCATGACCCTGCCGCCACCCCGGCACGTGCTCGGGGGCGAGCGGGTGCTACGGGTGAACTGGCTGCCCGGATCCGACCGGCTGCGCGGGCGGTGCCACTGCGGCGCAGAGGCGGAGGCCGAGGACCCGGTGCGGATGTGGGAGTGGCTGCTGGCTCACCCCGACCATCCTGCCGGGGGGCCGGACGGTCCGGAGCTGCCGGCCGAGCTCCCGCCCCCGCCCGCGCACGTGGTCACCGACCCGGCGGTCCTGCGGGCCCGGGAACGGTCTCGCATCCCCGTCCCCGCGTAGGTGGAAGGAGCTTCTCCGGTGCACAGCACCCACGACGAGGTGGACCTGCGGCTGCGGGTCGACCGGCGGACGACGGGCGCGGAAGGCGTCGTGGTCCTGGACCTGCGCCACCCCGGCGGGGGCGAGCTGCCCGCCTGGTCGGCCGGCGCGCACATCGACCTGCGCCTGCCGGGCGGGCTGACCCGCCAGTACTCGCTCTGCGGGAACGCGGCGGACCGGTCGGTGTGGCGGATCGCCGTCCTCCGGGAACCGGAGGGCCGGGGCGGGTCCGCGCAGGTGCACGACGACCTCGTCGAGGGAGCCGAGGTGGAGGTGCGCGGGCCGCGCAACCACTTCCCGCTGGTGCCGGCGCCGCGGTACCTGTTCGTCGCCGGCGGCATCGGGATCACGCCGATCCTGCCCATGATCGACGCCGCCGAGGCGGCCGGTGCCGACTGGGAGCTGCACTACGGGGGCCGCAGCCGGCGGTCGATGGCGTTCCTCGAGGCGCTCGAGGACGCGACCGGCTCCCGCGTCACGCTCCACCCGCAGGACGAGGTCGGGCTGATCGACCTGGAGGGGCTGCTGGCCGGGCCGCGGCCCGGCACGCTCGTCTACTGCTGCGGCCCGGAGCCGCTGCTGGCGGCCGTCGAGCAGCGCTGCCAGCACTGGCCCGAGGGGTCGCTGCACCTGGAGAGGTTCACCCCCAAGGACGTCGGCGAGCCCGTGCTCACCGACTCCTTCGAGGTGGAGCTGGCGGTGAGCGGGCTGGCGCTCACCGTCCCCCCGGAGAAGTCTGTCCTGGAGGTGGTCGAGCAGGCCGGGGTGGGCGTGCTGTCCTCGTGTCAGGAAGGAACGTGCGGAACGTGCGAGACGACGGTCCTCTCCGGCGTGGTGGACCACCGGGACTCGCTGCTCACGCCGGCCGAGCAGGCGGCGAACGACACGATGTTCATCTGCGTGTCCCGGGCGGCGTGCCCGAAGCTGGTGCTGGAGCTCTGACCGGCTCGCGCACCGCCGGCGGCAAGCTGCTGGCCGTACTCGGCTCGTTCACCCGGGAACGATCGGCGCTGACGCTGTCCGACATCTCCCGAACCGTCGGCGTGCCGCTGTCGACAGCCCACCGGCTGGTGGGGGAGCTCTGCTCCTGGGGCGCGCTCGAACGCGGCGACGACGGCCGGTACCGGATCGGCCTGCGCATCTGGGAGCTCGGCGCGCTGGCACCACGGGCCCTCGGGCTGCGCGAGGCCGCGCTGCCGTTCATGGAGGACCTCTACGAGGTCACCCACGAGAACGTGCAGCTCGCCGTCCGGGACGACCTCGACGTGGTGTTCGTCGAGCGGTTCGCCGCCCGGGACGCCGTCGCGGTCCTCACCCAGGTGGGGGGTCGCTTCCCGCTGCCGCCCACCGGCGTCGGGCTCGTGCTGCTCGCGCACGCACCGGCCGACGTGCAGGAGCGCGTGCTCGCCGGTCCGCTGCGCCGGTACACCGAGCACACGGTCACCGATCCGCGCCAGCTCCGCCGGGTGCTGGCCGAGGTCCGGCGCGCCGGCGTGGCCGTGAGCGACCGGCAGGTGACCACCGATGCGGTGTCGGTGGCGGCGCCGATCGAGGTGCGCGGCAGCGTGGTGGCCGCGCTGTCGATCGTGGTCCGTGGCAGCTCCTCGGCCGCCGTCCGGTCCATGACGCCCGGTGTGCGTGCGGCCGCGCGCGGCATCTCGCGCACGCTGGACCGCGCCGCGGACGGGGGCGGGCCCGGCGAGCAGCCGGCCGCCCTGCCCTGAGCCCGGCGGAGCGCCGGCCGGGCTCGCGCCGGCGCTCCGGGGGGTCAGACGGAGGCGGGCAGCGGCATCTCGCGGACGTCGTCGGCGACGGTGAGCGGGGCGCCGGTCGCGGCGACCACGTCGTCGGCGGAGACCCCGGGCGCCGTCTCGCGCAGGACCAGGCCGTCCGGGGTGACGTCGATGACGGCGAGGTCGGTGACGACGCGGTCGACGCAGGCCTTGCCGGTCAGCGGCAGGGTGCACTCCTGCACGATCTTCGGTGAGCCGTCGCGGGCCACGTGCTCCATCATGATGATCACACGGCGGGCGCCGTGGACGAGGTCCATCGCCCCGCCCATCCCGTTGACCATCTTGCCGGGGATGAGCCAGTTGGCCAGGTCGCCGCGGGGGTTGACCTGCATGGCGCCCAGCACCGCGACGTCCAGGTGCTGGCCCCGGATCATGCCGAAGGACATCGCCGAGTCGAAGAAGCTGGCGCCGGGCAGGAGCGTGACGGTCTCCTTGCCGGCGTTGATCAGGTCCGGGTCCTCCTCGCCCTCGAAGGGGTAGGGGCCGACGCCGAGGACGCCGTTCTCCGAGTGCAGGACCACGTGCACGCCCTCGGGCACGTAGTTCGGCACCAGGGTGGGCATCCCGATGCCCAGGTTGACGTACTGGCCGTCCTCCAGCTCCAGTGCCACACGGGCGGCCAGCTGCTCACGGGTCAGGGCCATCAGCGTGCTCCCTCGGTGGTGGCTTCCTCGCCGGCGGCGGCCGGGGTCTGCGCGCGGTCGGTGCGGGGCCGGGTCGTTCGCCGCTCGATCGGCTTGCGGTCGCCGCCGACGACCACCACGCGGTCGACGTAGACGCCGGGCAGGTGCACGTCCTCGGGCGTGATCTCGCCCGGCTCGGCGAGCTCCTCGACCTCGGCGATCGTGATCCGCCCGGCCATCCCGGCGAGCGGGTTGAAGTTGCGCGCCGACTCGTGGAACACCAGGTTGCCGTGCCGGTCGCCCACGGCGGCGTGCACCAGCCCGAAGTCGGCGGTCAGGGCGGTCTCCAGCACGTACTGCCGCCCGTCGAACTCCCGCACCTCCTTCGGCCGGCTCACCTCCACGACGGTGCCCTCGGCGTCGTAGCGGAGGGGGATGCCGCCCTCGGCGACCAGCGTGCCGACGCCGGTGGGGGTGTAGAAGGCGGGGATGCCGGCGCCGCCGGCGCGCAGCCGCTCGGCCAGCGTGCCCTGCGGGGTCAGCTCGACCTCCAGCTCGCCGGACAGGTACAGCCGGGCCAGCTCCTTGTTGCCGCCGACGAAGGAGCTGATCGTCTTGCGGATCCGCCCCGCGTAGAGCAGCACGCCGAGGGCCTGGTCGTCGACCCCGCAGTTGTTGGAGATGGTCGTCAGCTGATCCGTGCCCTGCTCGAGGATCGCGTCGATCAGCGCGTACGGCACCCCGCACAGCCCGAACCCGCCCACCGCGAGCGTCGCACCCGCGGGGATGTCGGCCACCGCCTCCGCGGCGGAGGGAAGCACCTTGTCCACGTCAGCCCTCCCGTTCCACGAGGACGGTGATCCGTCCGTGGTCCGTGCGCGCCCGATCCACCACGCTGCTCCCATCGTCGCCCGGTCGAGGTCCCCAGTATCGCGGCCCGCGGGTGCGCCGCGCGGCCACCGTCCCCACTGGACGGAAACGGGGAACGGTGTGACTGCTCAGCGCAGGACGGTGGTGAGCCGGACGCGCACCCCGCCGTCGCCGGGGTGGTGCGCGCCACCGGAGATGTCCACGTGGTCGCAGAGCTGCCGGGCCAGCCACAGCCCCATGCCTCCCCGGGAGAGGTCCGACCCGTGCGCCGGCCCGTACCCGGCGAACGGGTCGTCCCAGCCCGGCCCACCGTCGGCGATGGTGCACACGATCCGGTCCGCGGTGGTCCAGAGGCGGAGGCTCACCGGCGGCAGCCCGTGCCGGACGGCGTTGGAGGTCATCTCGTCCACGGCGAGCAGGAAGTCCTCGACCAGGTCGGCGGGCGCCGCGACCCCGGCGAGCTGGGCGGCGACGGCGTGCCGCAGGCCGATGAAGTCGGCGACGTCGGCGGCCGCGAACCGCGGCGGCGTCGCCTCGAGCGGCTCGTCGGGCACCGGCAGCGTGCGCAGGTAGCTGGCCGGTTCGGTGTACGCGGGGTTGAGGGTGCGGCTCGCGGGCGTCACCAGGTGCGTGTGGGTGCGGGTCGCGGTGGCGAGCACCGGCTCGGGGAGGCGCTGGGTGTCGAACGCGCAGACGCCCCAGAGGTCCCAGCCGCGCAGCGCCTCGTTGATGACGGCGTCGTAGCGCTCCCACTCGAGCCACTGGCGCGGCGTGGTCCCGAAGTCCAGCTCGCCGAGCACCCGGACCCGCGCCGCCCCGGCGGCCCGCTGGCCCTCGGCCAGCCGGCGGAAAGCGGTGATGGCGGCCGGCGTCCGCGGCCCGTAGGCGTCGCCGCGGTCGAGGACCAGTACCCGCTCGTCGTCCAGCGCCTCGCGCAGCGCGGCGGCGGCCGGGGGCGAGGCGGCGACCACCGCGGCGTCGCCGGCGGCCAGGCCCGCGCGGAGGAACGGGCCCGCCGTGGCGACGAGCTCCTCCAGGGAGTCGTAGAGCAGCGCGTCGTGGGCGAAGCCCTCCGCCGCGGGGTGGCCGTGGCCACCCGCTGCCGTCCAGTCCACCTGTGCCCCTGCTCGTCGCGTCCGTCGCCCCGGGTCCGTACTCCACGGTAGGCCAGTACGCGGTCGCGGCGCGCCCGCCCCCCGTGCGGGGGCCGGCCCGCGCCCGCGCGCCGGTGTCCCCCCGGGCGGTTGCCGCGCCGGCGCCGGC
>NZ_JBJHAK010000014.1:0-105055 GCF_054050975.1 Blastococcus sp. SYSU DS0828
ACCACCCCGACCGGTCCTGCGGCTGCCCGCTGCTCGGCCCGCCCGGGCCGGTGGACCGCTACCGGCCCTCGGCCGCCCAGCAACGGTTCCTCGCAACGCGGGATCGCACCTGCCGGCACCCCGGCTGCACCGTGCCCGCCGGCTGGGCCGACCTCGACCACGTCATCCCGCACGCCGACGGCGGCGCCACGGCCTGCGAGAACCTGTGCTGCCTGTGCCGCCACCACCACCGGCTCAAGACCTTCGCCCCCGGCTGGACCCACACCCTCAGCGACGACGGCGTCCTCACCGTCATCACCCCCACCGGGGTCACCCGCACCACCCGACCACCCGGCTATCGCGTCCTCACCGCACCACCGCAACCACCACCGCCACCACCGGCGGAGGACCCACCACCCTTCTGAGGCCCCGCCGCGGGCGCCGGCCGCCGTCAGTCGCGGGCAGGGAGCGCGTTCCACTCCGCCCAGGTGAGGTCCCGGCCGACGAGCCGGGCAGGGGCGGGCAGCGGCCACTCCTCGGCCAGCCACCGGGGCACGAACTCGTCCAGCGCGCGCTCGACGTCGCTGCCCACGAGCCGGTCGACGACCCACCACGACACCTCGGCCCCGACGTCGCCGGTCTTGGTGGGCGGGTCGATGTAGACACAGCCGAGCAGCTCGGCCTCGTCCTCGGGGAAGACCCCGTAGAGAAAGCTCTCGTGCGCGGCGATCTCGCGCTCGTGGTGCGCGAGGTCCTCGCGATCGGCCTCGACCGTCATGTGCGCCGGGGGCCAGCCCCACGCCTCGCCGTAGATCGACCACAGCCGCTCCCGCGATCCCATGACCGCCGGGTGGTCGATCTCGGTGTCCGCCGCCCCCATCGGGCGCAGGTGCTCCCCCGTGGGCAGCTCGGCACGCAGGGGGTGGGTGAAGGTCTCCGGCAACCAGGGCACGCGCCGGAACCTAGCGCCACCGGCGTCAGCGCGTCCGGCGGAGCAGCGCCATGAACATGGCGTCCGTGCCGTGCCGGTGCGGCCACAGCTGCGCGTAGTCGCCGCGCGCGATGCCGGGGATCTCGGGGAACAGCGGCGCCACCGGCAGCACCTCGACGTCGTCCCGGGCGGCGGCGGTGTCGACGACGGCCACCGTCTCCTCGGTGTGCGGCGAGCACGTGACGTAGGCCAGCACGCCGCCCGGGCGCACCGACGCCAGCGCGGCGGCGAGCAACTCGGTCTGCAGTTCCACCAGCGACGGGACGTCCTCCGGTGTCCGCCGCCAGCGGACCTCCGGACGGCGCCGCAGCGCGCCGAGCCCGGTGCAGGGCGCGTCCAGCAGCACCCGGTCGAAGCTCCCGGGCGCCCACGGTGGTTCGCGGCCGTCGGCGGCCACCACCTCGACGTCGTCCTCGCCGGTGAGCGCCTGGCGCACCAGCTCGGCCCGGTGCGGGGCGCGGTCGGCCGCGGTGAGCCGCACGCCCCCCGGCCGGGTGGCGGCGAGCAGCCCCGCCTTGCCGCCCGGCCCGGCGCACATGTCCAGCCAGGCGCTCTCCGGCCCCTCGATCGGCGCCCGGGTGAGCAGCAGCGCGGCCAGCTGGCTGCCCTCGTCCTGCACCGCGGCGCGGCCCGAGCGCACCGACGCCAGGCGGCCGGGGTCTCCCCCGCCCAGCCGTACCGCGTACGGCGACCACGGCCCCGGCTCGCCGCCGGACTCCTCGGCGAGGTCCTCCCGCGCCATGCGCCGGGCGACCAGGTGCACCTCCGGGGCGGCGTCGTCGGCCAGCAGCGCCTGCTCCAGCTCCGCCTCGTCGCCGAGCGCGTCCCGCCAGGCGTCGACGATCCACCGCGGGTGGTCGGTCGTCAGCGCCAGCCGCTCGTCGCCCTCGGGGGCCAGCCTCGCCAGCCACGCGGCCCGGTCACCGCCCGCGGCGACCTTCCGCAGCACGGCGTTGACCAGCCCGGAGGCGCCCGCGCCCACGATCGCCCGGGTGAGGTCGACGGTGGTGTCCACGGCCGCGTGCGAGGGCACCCGGAGGTCGACCAGCTGGTAGGCGCCCAGCCGGAGCAGGTCCAGCACCCGGGGGTCCAGCTCGCCCAGCGGGCGGGAGACGAGGCCGGAGAGGATCGCATCGAGCGTCCCCTGCGCGCGCAGCGTCCCGTAGGCCAGCTGGGTGGCGAAGCCGGCGTCCCGCGGGTCGAGCTGCCGCTCGCGCAGCAGCTGCGGCAGCAGCAGGTTGGCGAACGCCTTCCGCGAGGAGACGGCGTCCAGGACGTCGTAGGCGGTCAGCCGGGCGCCGTCCAGCACCGGGCGGCGGGTGGCCGGGTGCCGCCGTCGCCCCTGACCGCCGCCGCGCGCCGGGCGGGTCACTCGCCGCCCAGCCGCTCGCCGGGGGCCGGCCGGGCGCCGCGGGCCCAGTCGGCCGCCGGGAACATCCGCTTGCCCGCCGGCTGCACGTCGCCCAGCCGCACCGGGCCGCTCCCGGTACCCACGAGCACCTCCCGGCCCTCGGCATGCACCTCGCCGGGATCCAGTGCGGCTCCGTCGGGCAGCGGCGTGACGGGCCCGAGCCGCAGCCGCTCGCCGCGCCACGTCGTCCAGGCACCGGGCGCCGGCGTCACCCCCCGGATCCGCCGGTCCACCACGTGCGCGGGCAGCGCCCAGTCGACCCGGGCGTCCGCGGTCTCGACCTTCGGGGCCAGGCTGACGCCGTCGGCCGGCTGCGGACGGGCCTCCAGTGCTCCGGCGGCGATGCCGTCGAGGGTCGCCAGGAGCAGCTCCGCGCCGCTGACCGCCAGGCGCTCGAGCAGGTCACCGGCGGTGTCCCGCGGCCTGATCGTCTCGGTGAGGGTGCCGTACACCGGGCCGGTGTCCAGCCCCGCCTCCAGGAGGAACGTCGATGCCCCGGTCACCTCGTCGCCGGCCATGATCGCGTGCTGCACCGGCGCGGCGCCCCGCCACGCGGGGAGCAGCGAGAAGTGCAGGTTGACCCAGCCGTGCCGCGGCACGTCGAGCGCCGCCTGGGGCACGAGGGCGCCGTAGGCGACGACGGGCACACAGTCGACGCCGAGCTCCACGAGCTGCTCGAGGAACTCCGGGTCCCGGGGGGTCCGTGGCTGGAGCACCGGGACGCCGGCGGCATCGGCCCGCTCGGCGACCGGCGAGCGGCTGACCTTGCGGCCTCGCCCCGAGCGGGCGTCCGGGCGGGTGAGGACGGCGACGACCTCGTGGTCGGAGGCGAGCAGCGCCTCCAGGGACGGGACGGCGGGTGCCGGGGTGCCGGCGAACAGGAGCTTCAGTGCGGACTCACCTTCACGACGGGGAGGTAGCTGCCGTAGCCGGCCCACTCGGCGGCCTGGATCTCGGCGAGCGCGGCGGCGCGGTCGACCTCGGACAGCCGGTCGACGAACAGGACGCCGTCGAGGTGGTCGGTCTCGTGCTGGATGGCCCGGGCCAGCAGCTCCGAGCCCTCGACGCGCACCGGGTCGCCGTGCATGTTCCAGCCGGAGGCGACCACGTGCAGGTGCCGGCGGCAGTCGTAGCGCAGGTCGGGGATGGACAGGCAGCCCTCGGGGCCGTCCTGCACCTCCTCGCCCACGGCAGCGACGTCCGGGTTGACCAGGTGACCCACCTCGCCGTCGACGTACCAGGTGAACACGCGCAGCCCGACGCCGATCTGCGGCGCCGCGAGCCCGGCACCCCCGGCCGCCTGCATGGTCTCGGTCAGGTCGGTGACGAGCTGCCGGAGCTCGGCGTCGAAGTCGACGACCGGCGCGGCCGGCCGGTGCAGCACCGGGTCGCCGAACAACCGGATGGGGGTGACGCTCACCCGACGATCGTAGGCGGCCGCCGGTTCACACCAGGGTGAGCGGGTCCAGCTGCACCCGGACGTGCTCGGGCACCTTGCGCGCGCTGCGCACGCCCTGCACCTCCGCCAGCGCGTGCGCCAGCGCGGCGCCCTCGGTGCGCGGCACCCGCACCAGGTAGCGCTCCCGCTCGCCCTCCTGCCCCTGCCTGGGCGGCTCCGGGACCGGCCCGAGGAGGTCGGCGTCGGCGGGCAGCCGCGCCGCGGCCAGGAAGTCGCCCAGCGCGGCCGGCGAGCCCACCAGCGACGCCATGCGGGTCACCGGCGGGAAGCCGAGCTCGCGGCGGTCGGCCAGCTCGCGCTCAGCGAGCCAGCCCGGGTCCCAGCGCACCAGCGCCTGGACGACGGGGTGCCCGGCGTCGGCGGCCACGACGACCTGCCCCCCGGCCGAGGCGGGCCGCACCAGCGATGCGGCGTTGGTCCACCGGCGCAGCGCCTCCTCGCCGGCGCGCAGGTCCGCCCGGCCGAGCAGCGCCCAGGAGTCCAGGAGCAGCGCGGCGCCGTACCCGCCGTCGGCCACCGGCTCGGCACCGGGCGTGGCCACGACCAGCGCGGGACCCGCCGGCACCGTGGCCAGGACGCCGGAGGTGCTGCCGGAGGTGCGCACGGTCGTGCCCGCGAACGCCCGCGCGAGCTCCTCGGCGGTGCGCGACTCCCCCACCACCGCGGCCCGCAGCTTCGTGCCGTGGCAGTGCGGGCAGTCGAAGGTGGCGGCCGGGCGGGCGCACCAGCGGCAGGCCGGGATCCGGGTGCCGCCGGGGCCCGGCCGCGGGGAGATGCCCAGCGGACCGGCGCAGTGGGCGCACCGTGCCGGCGCCCGGCAGCGCGCGCAGGACAGCGACGGGACGTAGCCGCGGCGGGGCACCTGCACCAGCACCGGGGCGCCGGCGGCCAGCGCCCTGCGCGCCGCGTCGTAGGCCAGCGAGGGCAGCCGGGCGGTGCGGGCCGCTGCGTCGCGCGCCAGCTCGAAGTCGTCCCCGAGCGCCTGCACCCGGGGAGCCGCGGCGCGCAGCACCGCGCGGTCGGCGACCAGCTCGTGCGCCCAGCCGGACTCCACCAGCAGCGCGGCCTCGGCGGTGCGCGAGGTCCCCGCGACGACCGCGGCGCAGGAGTCCAGCCAGGCCCGCTGCACCAGCACGTCGCGGGCGTGCGGGTAGGGGGCACGCTCCTCGGAGTGCAGGTCGTCGCCGTCGTCCCACACGACCACCAGACCGAGGTCGCGGACGGGGGCGAACATCGCCGCCCGGGTGCCCAGCACCACCTGGGCGGCGCCGCGGGAGGCCGCGAGGAAGCGGCGGTAGCGCTTCTCCGGCGCGTCGTCGGCCCGCAGCACCGTGAACGAGTGCTCCGGCAGCAGCCGCTCCGCCGCCGCCGTCAGCCGGTCCAGGTCCTTGCCGTCGGGCACGACGACCAGGGCGCCGCGTCGGCCCGACAGCGCGGCGCGGCAGAGCTCGACCATCCGGGTGGGCCAGTCCTCACCGGGCAGCGCCGTCCAGACGGCGCGCGCCGGGCGCCCCTCGGCCAGGGCACCCAGCAGCGCGGGGCCGGCCTGGTACCGGGCGAAGCCGACCGCATCCGGCGGGGCGGGCAGCTCCTCGGGGGTGGGCGAGGGGCGCTTCTCGGCGGCCCCCCGGCGCGGCGGCAGGGCCAGGCGGAGCACGTCGCTCGCGGTGCCCGCGTACCGGTCGGCGACGGCGCGGACCAGGCGGGCGACCTGCGGGGTGAGCACCGGCTCCCCGGAGGGCACGTGCGACAGCGGCTGCAACCTGCCCGCGAACTCGGTGGTGCCCGCCAGCTCCCACACCACGCCGTCGACCAGCCGGCCGTGGAACCGGACCCGTACCCGGCAGCCGGGCCGCACCGTGTCGGCGTACTTCTCCGGGACCGCGTAGTCGAACGGCCGGTCCAGGTGGGCCAGCGGGACGTCGACGACGACCCGGGCGACCTGCACCGGACCAGTGTCCCCGGCCCCACCGACAGGACCGCGCTCCTCCCCCGGCCCCGCGGCGGGCGGGCGGGGCCGGGGGGCGGGCTCGGGCCTCAGGCCCCCACGGCCGAGCGCAGCGCCTCGACGCGGTCCAGCCGCTCCCACGGCAGGTCCAGGTCGGTGCGGCCGAAGTGGCCGTAGGCGGCGGTCGGCCCGTAGATGGGGCGCAGCAGGTCCAGGTCGCGGACGATGGCGCCGGGGCGCAGATCGAACACCGAGGTGATCGCCTTCTCCAGCACCTCGTCGGCGACCGTGCCGGTGCCGTGCGTGTCGACGAACAGGCCGACCGGGTGCGCGGCGCCGATGGCGTAGGCGACCTGCACCTCGCAGCGGCGGGCGAGGCCGGCGGCGACGACGTTCTTCGCCACCCAGCGCATCGCGTAGGCCGCCGAGCGGTCCACCTTCGACGGGTCCTTGCCGGAGAAGGCGCCGCCGCCGTGGCGGGCCATGCCGCCGTAGGTGTCGACGATGATCTTGCGGCCGGTCAGGCCGGCGTCGCCCATCGGGCCGCCGATGACGAACTTGCCGGTCGGGTTCACCAGCAGCCGGTGGCCGGTGGTGGGCAGGCCGAGGGCGGCCAGCTCCGGCTCGACGACGAGCTCCTCGATGTCGGGGGTCAGCAGCGTCTCGATCGAGATGTCCTCGGCGTGCTGCGAGGAGACGACCACGGTGTCGACCGCCACCGGCCGGTCGTCCTCGTAGACGACGGTGACCTGGGTCTTGCCGTCGGGCCGCAGGTAGGGCACCGAGCCGTCCTTGCGCACCGCGGACAGCCGGCGGGAGAGCCGGTGAGCGAGCGCGATCGGCAGCGGCATCAGCTCGGGGGTCTCGTCGGTGGCGTAGCCGAACATCAGGCCCTGGTCACCGGCGCCCTGGCGCTCGATCGCGTCGTCCTCGGAGCTGCCGCCCGTGCGCGACTCGTACCCGGTGTCGACGCCCTGGGCGATGTCCGGCGACTGGGCGCCGATCGACACGCTGACGCCGCACGACGCGCCGTCGAAGCCCTTGCGGGAGGAGTCGTAGCCGATGCGGAGGACCGTCTCGCGGACGATGGCCGGGATGTCGACGTAGCCGGCGGTGGTGACCTCACCGGCGATGTGCACCTGGCCGGTGGTGATGAGGGTCTCGACGGCGACCCTGCTGCGCGGGTCCTGCGCCAGCATCGCGTCCAGGATCGAGTCGCTGATCTGGTCGGCGATCTTGTCCGGGTGGCCCTCGGTCACCGACTCGGACGTGAAGAGACGGCGTGGCATGTCGGTACTCCTGGGTCGCGGGACACGATTCGGCGAGCCGCTCGGTGCCACGACTCGTGGAGGGACGTTACCCGGGCGAGACCGGGCGCCCCTCGGCGCGGGTGGACCCGTGCCAGGGCCTCGGCGCCGGCGCCTCCGCGCCGCAGTGCGCCCGCGTCCGTGCGGGAGCCCGACCCGGTCCGCGCCGGACCCCGCCGAGGAGGCGGCCCCGCCCCGGTCGCGTGAAACCACCGGGGGCGGGGCCTGGGCCCGCCGCTCATGGCGAGTGGGCGGAGGACCTGGACCCGACCGTACGTGCCGACGGCCCCGCCCGTGGACGGGTGGGGTCGGGCACGGGAACGCGCGGTGGCGGGAGAACGCGCCCGGCACGGTGACTAGACAGAGCGTCTGAGTAGAGGCACTATCGAGTCATGACCGGCCCCGCCCAGCCCAGTGAGTGGCTGCGCGGGGTCCTGGAACTGTGCGTGCTGCGCGTCATGGCCGACGGACCGACCTACGGCTACGCCATCGCCAGCGAGCTGGCGGCCGCCGGTTTCGGGGACGTCAAGGGCGGCACGCTGTACCCACTGCTGGCCCGGCTGGAGAAGAACTCGCTGGTCACCGTGGCCTGGCGGACGGGAGACGGGGGGCCGGAACGCAAGTACTTCACGCTCACCGACGCCGGGCGCCGCGAGCTCGAGCACGGCCAGGACCGGTGGCAGAGCTTCTCCGCCCGGGTCACCGACCACCTGTCGGCCGCCGACGCCATCACCCCGAGGAGCAGATCGTGAACGAGACCCCGCGCGTCCAGGAGCCGCACCAGGAGGTCTGGCAGCGTCCCTTCGTCCTCGCTCAGCAGGAGTGGTGCGGCGCGTTCGTGCTCGAGCTGCGGCTGCGCGACGTCCCCGGTCCGGTGATCGGGGAACGCCTGGCGGAGGTGGAGCGGCACTGCGCGGAGAGCGGCGAGACGCCAGCCGAAGCGTTCGGCGATCCGACGTCCTACGCCCGGCAGATCGACACGGAGAGCTCGCCCGAGCGGGTGTCCGGGGTCTGGACGGTCGCGGCGCTGGGCGCGGCGCAGGCCGTCGCCCTGATCGTGGGCACGGCAGCCACGCGGACCTGGGCCGAGGGTGGCGTCCTGACCTGGAACGGCGTCCAGGTCGGCTGCCTCGCCCTGGTCCTGCTCGTGGTGCTGGCCGTCCCCCGACTGGTCCGTCCGCTGATCACCCACACGTGGGTGGTCGGCCCCGCCGTGGTTGCCCTCGTCGTGCTGGCCTCGCTGGGCTCGGCGGTGTCCGGCCGGTTCGTGACGTCGTCGGTCCTGCCCGTGCCGGCGGCCGTGGTGGCCGTCGGGTTGTTCGGCGTGGTCGTGGTCCTGGCCTGGCTCGAGTACCGGGAGCTGGCGACCGACGACCTGGTCACCTCACCGCTGCCCCCCGCTGCGGGCGACGGGGCGCAGCAGGTCCGGCGTCGCTGGAACGCGCTCGTGCCGACAGCGCTGGTCCCGGTCTGCTACCTCGCCCTGGGGGCCGCTCCCTGGTTCGTGGGCTGAGCCTCGTCGCCGGGCCGCGATGGGCCCCCAGGGCGAGCTCCGGGCCGTGCTGGGCCCACCGGACGGGTCAGCGGCCCGTCAGCCGGGCTGCCGCCACGGTCCAGATGCCGGCGGCCACGGCGTCCTTGCTGCCCCGCGGCACCTCGGTCGCGGAACCGTCGGCCGCGAGCACCACGACGGCGTTCTCGGACCGGCCGAAGACCTGGCCGGCCGACACGTCGTTGACCACGAGCAGGTCGCAGCCCTTGCGGGCGAGCTTCGCGCGGGCGTGGGTGAGCACGTCGCCGTCGTCGTCACCGGTCTCGGCGGCGAAGCCGACCACGAGCCGGCCCGGCGCGCGTTCGGCGACCAGCTCGGCCAGGACGTCGGGGTTCCGGACGAGCTCGACGGCGCTCGGCTCGCTGGCCGCGCCCTTCTTCAGCTTGGTGGCGGCGACGCCGGCCGGCCGGAAGTCGGCGACCGCGGCGCTCATGACCACGACGTCGGCGGCGCCCGACTCCGCCAGCACGGCCGTCCGCAGCTCCTCGGCCGTCCCGACCGGGACCACCCGGACGCCGAAGGGCGCGGGCAGCTCCACGTTGGCGGCCACCAGCACGACCTCCGCGCCGCGGGCGGCGGCGACCCGCGCCAGGGCCCAGCCCTGCTTGCCCGACGACCGGTTGCCCAGGTAGCGCACCGGGTCCAGCGGCTCGCGGGTGCCGCCGGCACTGATGACGACCCGGCGGCCGGCGAGGTCCTGCGGCAGCGCGTCGGCGCCCCCGTCGAGCACGACCGCGGCCAGCGCGGCGATGTCGGCGGGCTCGGGCAGCCGGCCGGGGCCGGAGTCCGGTCCGGTGAGCCGGCCGACGGCGGGCGGCAGGACCACCGCTCCGCGGCGGCGCAGCGTGGCCACGTTGTCCTGCGTGGCGGGGTGCAGCCACATCTCGGTGTGCATGGCCGGGACGAACACCACCGGGCAGTGTGCGGTGAGCAGCGTCGCGGTCAGCAGGTCGTCCGCCCGGCCCGCCGCGGCCCGGGCCAGCAGGTCGGCGGTGGCCGGGGCGACGACGACGAGGTCGGCGGTCTGCCCGATCCGCACGTGCGCCACCTCGGGGACGTCGGACCAGACGTCGGTGGTGACCGGGTTGCCCGACAGCGCCTCGAACGTGGCCGCGCCGACGAAGTGCAGCGCGCCGGGCGTGGGGACGACGCGGACGTCGTGCCCGGCCTCGGTGAAGGCCCGCAGCAGCAGCGCGGCCTTGTAGGCGGCGACGCCGCCCCCGACGCCCAGCACGATCCGGCTCATGCGCTCATCCTCCCCCACGCACGACGACGCCCCCGGCACAGGCCGGGGGCGTCACCAGAAAGGGATGGAACGGCCCCCTCGCAGGGCCCCACCACGAGCGGAGCGAGTGGTGGGGGGCGAGGGGGTCCTTCCTCAGTTCTCGCCGGCGGTGTGCGCCAGGAGCCCCTCGTTGATCTCGCGGAGCGCGATGGACAGCGGCTTCTCCTGGGGCGCGGTGTCGACCAGCGGGCCGACGTACTCCAGCAGGCCCTCGGAGAGCTGGCTGTAGTAGGCATTGATCTGGCGCGCGCGCTTGGCGGCGAAGATGACCAGGCCGTACTTGCTGCTGGTGCGCTCGAGCAGCTCGTCGATCGGCGGGTTGGTGATGCCCTCGGGGGCGGGTGCGACTCCGGACACGGTCGGACGGGTCTCCTCGATCGTTTTCGTGGGAGCGGGCGGGCCGGCTGACCGGCGGGCTCACTCGTGGGCGCCGCTGCCCGGAACGAGACCGGGTGACGGCGCAGTCAGCAAGCCTACCAACTCGTCCGCGGCGCGGGACACGTCGTCGTTGACGACCACCACGTCGAACTCCCCGGACGAGTCGAGCTCGGCCTGCGCGATCGCCAGCCGCCGCTCCTGCACGGCGACCGGCTCCGACCCCCGGCCGGCCAGCCGGCTGACCAGCTCGGCCCAGGACGGCGGGGCCAGGAAGACCAGCTGCGCCTCCGGCGCCCGCGCCCGCACCTGCCGGGCACCCTGCAGCTCGATCTCCAGCAACGCCGGCCGCCCGGTGGCCAGCTGGGCCCGGACCGGCGCCACCGGGGTGCCGTAGCGGTTGCCCGCGTACTCGGCCCACTCCAGCAGCCCGTCCTCGGCGATCAGCCGGTCGAACTCCGCGTCGGAGACGAAGTGGTAGTGCACGCCGTCGACCTCACCCGGCCGGGGACGACGAGTGGTGGCCGACACCGACACCCACACGTCGGGGTGCCGCCGCCGGACCTCGGCTATCACGGTGCCCTTGCCGACCCCGGAGGGTCCGGAGAGCACGGTCAGCCGTGCCGGTGTCGCTGCAGCCACTCGTCGTCCTCGCCCGGGGTCGTCGGCGGTGCCGGCGGCCCCTCCTCAGACGGAGCCGTCAGCGGGAACCTGCTCGGCGTCGACCTTCTCGCCGCCGAACTCGGCCTCCAGCGCCCGCCGCTGGTTGGCGCCCAGCCCCCGCACGCGTCGCGTGGGGGAGATCTCCAGGCGTTCCATGATCTTCGCAGCCCGGGCCTTGCCGACCCCGGGCAGGGATTCCAGGACGGCGGAGACCCGCATCTTGCCGATCACTTCGTCGGTCTCGCCCTGCTTGAGGACGTCGCCGACCGTGGCGCCCTTGCTCTTGAGTCGCTCGCGCAGCTCGGCGCGCGCCTTGCGGGCGGCGGCCGCCTTCTCGAGAGCGGCGGCCCGCTGTTCCGGGGACAGGTCAGGCAGGGGCATGGTGCAACCCAATCGTCTCGTTCGTCGACCGTGCTCCGGCCGGCGGTCGTTCGGTTCGCGGGGACGCACCGCGCCCCCGCTGCGAGCCTCACCGTCGCGTTGGTTCCCGGCAAATCCGCTGGTCACGCACGAACGAGCAGGGCGGTCGCGGAGCCGTACGACCCCGGGTCCGCACGATAGCCGCCCATTGGGTCACTCGGTGTGATCATGCCTGGTCAGCCCCGGTATTCGGACGGTCTGGTTT
Organism: Blastococcus sp. SYSU DS0828; assembly: GCF_054050975.1. Lineage (NCBI taxonomy): Bacteria > Bacillati > Actinomycetota > Actinomycetes > Geodermatophilales > Geodermatophilaceae > Blastococcus > Blastococcus sp. SYSU DS0828. The sequence continues at coordinate 11,596 of NZ_JBJHAK010000014.1, forward strand.
CGCCGGGGCGGCTCCCGGCGCAGGTGGCGCGCCCGCCCCCGACACGCCGACGACACGACACGCCCGGCAGGGATGCGGCGCTGCTCAGGGGCCCGGCTGGACGGCGACGATGGCCACGTCGTCCTGACCACCGCGGGGCACCATCCGCGCGAGGACGGCATCGCACAGGTCCTCCAGCTCCTCCCCGGCGTGGTGGCCGACGGTCGCGAGCAGCAGCTCCAGTCCGTCGTCGAGCGTGTGCCCGCGGTCCTCGACGAGACCGTCGGTGAACAGCAGGAGTGTCGACCCGGGCGGCAGGGTCGTCTCCTCGGTGCGCCGGTGCGCGGCCGGGTCGACGCCCAGCAGCAGATCGGGTCGCCCGGCGCGGTACGTGAGCAGCCGGGCGGTGCCGTCGGGTTCGAGGAGGACCGGTGGGGGGTGCCCGGCGTTGGACCAGCGCAGCCGTGCGCCGCCCCCGCCACCGGCACCCGTCGGCGACAGCTCGGCGAGGATCGCCGTCGCCATCGTCGCGAGCTCCAGCCCCTCGGCGGCCTCGTCGACCGCGGTCAGCACCTGGTCGGGCGCGCCCGCGGTGGTGTAGGCGATGCCGCGCACGAGCGACCGCAGCTGGCCCATGGCCGCCGCTGCCCGCGTGTCGTGTCCCACGACGTCGCCGATGACCACCGTCAGGTCGCCGGTGCGCCGGCGGAAGGCGTCGTACCAGTCGCCACCCACCTGGGCCTCCCGCGCCGCGGCGACGTAGCGCACCGCGACGCGGGCGAAGGGCAGGTCCGGCGGGGCGGTGAGCAGGCTGTTCTGCAGCTCGGTGGCCAGGTGCCGCTGGCCGGCGTAGAGCCGGGCGTTGTCGAGCGCGATGCCCGCCCGCCGGCCGATCTCCCTCGCCAGGGACAGGTCGCGCTCCCCGAAGGGCGCGGCACCGGCCCCGCGGGCCAGCAGCAGCGAGCCCAGGATGCCGGACCGCCCGGGCACCGGCACCGCCAGCGCGCTCGCCGTACCCAGGCGCTCCACGAGACCGCGCAGCTCGACGTCGGGCACTTCCTCGACCAGGGTGCCGGCGTCGACGACCGGCAGCAGGACCGCCTCCCCGGCCGCCGCCCGCCGGCCGAGCCCGCTCCCCGTACCCCGCGCGGCCACGAGCGCCTCGATCCGGCGGGCCACGGGCGCCAGCGCCGGGTCGCGCTGCCGGACGACGTGGGCGGCGAGCCGGTCGTGCTCCTCGCGCACCTGGACGCTCGCCCAGTCCGCCATCGCGGGGACCACCGCCTCGGCCAGCCGGGCGATCGATTCGGAGACGTCCAGGGAGCCGGCGAGCGACTCCGAGACCCGCGCGAGCAGGCTGACCTGACCGGCGAGCCGGTCCCGCTCCCGCTCCGCCTCCCGACGGGCGGTCACGTCGACCGCCAGGAGGAGCGCCACGGGCCGGCCGTCGTCGGTCTGGCTGCGGACCGCGGTCAGCTCCACGTCCACGCGGCCGCCGACGAGGACGTGGGCCGCCGTCGGGGTCGCCTCCGGGAGCTCGCTGCCCGAGGTCGCCCCGGCGAGGACCGGCGCCAGGAAGGCGGCGGCGCCCGGGAGCACGGTGTCCACCGGCCGGCCGGTGGGCGTGCGGACGAGCTCGAACAGGACCTCGGCACGGCGGTTCCAGCCCACCAGCGCCCCGGCGGGGTCCACGACGAGCACCGCGATGGGGGCGTGCTCGAGCACCCCGCCCACCTCCGCCGGGCCGCGCGGGGCGTCCTCGATCGCACCGGCCGCCCGGCGGGCCACTGCGGCCAGCACGGCGCTGTGCCGGCGCCGGTCGACGGCCGCCCGGCGGATGGCGCGCAGGCGCTCGGGCAGGTCCGGCTCGCCGGGCGAAGCGACCAGCAGCTCGAGCGGCACCCCCGGGGCGTACGACGTCTCGCGCCGCAGCGTCGTCGGGGTGGTCGACAGCACGGCCACGGCCGCCCCGGGCGCCAGCCGGTGCGCGCGCTGCACCAGCGCCACCGGAGCGGCGGCCAGCGAGCCGATCACCACCAGGTCGACCGGTTCGGGCGGGTCGACGAGGCGGACCTCCAGCTCCCCGGGGGCGACGTGGTCCATGCCGGGCAGCGCCCGGAGCAGCTCGACGTCGGTGGTGGAGGGCTCGACCAGGACCCAGCGGCCCGCGCCGTCCGGGGGGCCGGTCACTCGCCCAGCAGCGGCAGGCCGAGCGCCGCCCGGCCGGTCCAGGTGCGCAGGATGTCGGTCGTCGGGCTCATCACGTCGGCCGCCCGGGCGTCGCGCAGGTGACGCTCCAGCGGGGACCGGTCCCGGTAGCCGATGCCACCGACCAGGGTCATGGCCTCGTTGGTCACGTCGACGGCGCACCGGGCCACCTCGGCCTTCGCCGACGTCAGGCCCGGCAGCGCCGCGGGTCCGCCGGCGTCGGCCTCCTCGGCCGCCCAGTGGACCAGCCGGCGGGTGCGCTCCACCTGCGCCCAGAGGACGCCGAGCCGGTGCTGCAGCAGCGGCTCGCCCGCCAGCCGGCGGCCGGTGTGCGCGTGCGCCCGGCGGGACAGGTGCGCGGTGGCCTCGTCGAGCGACGCCTGGGCCACGCCGACGTAGGTGCCCGCCATGGCCATCAGGAAGTACGGCGCCACGACCTCGAAGACGTACCAGATCTGGTCGCCCTCGGTGCCGAGCAGGTGCTGGGGGGCAAGCCGGACGTCGTCGAGCCGCATGCCCCGGGAGGAGTTGCCGCGCATCCCGATGCCGGTCCACTCGTGCCCCCAGGCCACGCCCTCGGCGTCCGCCGGCACCAGGACGCAGGAGAACTCGCCCACCGGGGCCCCGGGGTCGGCCGCCACGGTGCTCACGACGTAGGAGTCGGCCCTGCCCCCGTTGGTCACGAACGACTTCTCCCCCGCGACCAGCAGGCCCTCGCCGTCCCGGGTCATCCGGGTCTGCGGCAACCAGAACTGGGCTCCGGTGCCCGGCTCGGACAGGGCCAGGGTGGTGAGGTGCTCACCGGCCACGATCGCGTCGAGGAACTCGCTCCGCTGCCGGTCGGTGTGCTTGGCCGACAGCACGGCGGTGGCCACGCAGTGCATGCCGAAGCACAGCGCCGTCGACGCGCACACCCGGCCCAGCGCCTCGCAGACCGCCTCCACCCCGCGCAGGCCCAGCCCGGAGCCGCCCACCGACCGGGGCGCGGCCAGCCCACCCAGCCCGGCGGCCTGCAGCGCGCGCACCGCTTCGGCCGGCCAGACCCCGGAGTCGGTCCGCTCTACCAGGGGCAGCGCGACGGTCCGCGCCACCTCCTCCGCGCGGGCGACGGCGTCCGCCACGCTGGTCGGGGTCGTGGTCACGATCGCCGAGGATAGGCGGACCGCTGCGCGGTCGAGGCGGCCGGGAGCAGGGCGTTCACCCGACGGAGGCCCACGGCCGCACCCGCCTCACGCGGCCAGCGCCTCTGCCCAGCGCTCCGCGGCGGCGCGCAGTGCGGCCGGGTCCGGACCGGCGCCGAGCACGTCGCGGGAGACCGTCGGCACGACGGCGCGCCCGGCGCCGAAGAGCCGGCGCAGGTCGGCCGCTGTGCCCCCCTGGGCGCCGAGGCCGGGCGCCAGGATCGGCCCGCCGAGCCCGTCGAGGTCCACGTCGAGCTGCTCGAGCGTGGCGCCGACGACGACGCCGAAGGACCCCAGGGCCGGGCCGAATCCGATGTCCGCCGTCCCGCCGGAGACGTTCCAGCCGCGGACGGTGTCGACGACGACCTGGGCGACCGACCGCTCCCCCACCACGGCGTGCTGCAGGGCGGCCGCGTCGGGGTTGGACGTGCGGGCGAGGACGAACAGCCCGCCGCCGGCGGCGCTCGCCGTGGCGACCGCGGGCGCCAGCGACTCCGGCCCGAGGTAGGGGCTGACGGTCATCGCGTCGACCTGCAGCGGGTGGCGGTCGCTCAGGTAGTCGGCGTAGGCGGCCATCGTCGAGCCGATGTCGCCGCGCTTGGCGTCGAGCAGCACCAGGGCGCCGGCAGCACGGCTGGCGGTGACCGCCTCCTCCAGCACCGCGATCCCCCGGGAGCCGAAGCGCTCGTAGAAGGCCAGCTGCGGCTTCAGCACGGACACCGTGCCGGCGAGCGCCTCGACCACCGCGTCGGTGAAGCGGCGGAGCCCGTCCAGCGAGTTCCCCACCCCCCAGTCGAGCAGCAGCTGCTCGTGCGGGTCGATGCCGACGCAGAGCGGGCCGCGCTCGGCGACGGCGGCCGACAGGCGCTGCCCGAAGGGGTCGGTCACGGGGCCTCCACGGCTCGGGGCAGGGTCTCGCCCAGGGCGGCGACGCACCGCTGGGCGAGGAACGGGTCGGCGAACGCGCCGGCCGCGGACTGCACCGCGTCGGCGCCGGCGGTGAAGATCGCCTCGAAGGACGCCGGGTCGGTGACCCCGCCCATGGCGAGGACGTCGAAGGGCACCCCGCCGGCCTCCCGCAGCGCGACGAGCCGCCGGGTGAAGTCCAGCGCGGAGTCGCGGACCGCGATGCCCGAGAGCCCGGCCAGCTCGCGGCCGGGGAAGGTGGGCCTGCCGTCGCTGCGGCGCACCCGGCTCTGCAGCGTGTTGATCCCGGCGATGCCGTCGACCAGCGGGGCGAGCCGCGGCACCAGGGCCGCGAGCCGGGCCTCGTCGAGCCAGGACAGCTTCGCCACCAGCCCGGTGCGGTCGTCCAGCGCCCGGCGCACCGCCTCCACCACGGCGACGGTCGCGTCGGGGTCCAGGCACAGCGGCGGCTTCACGCCGCTCCCGGAGGCCGACAGCGTGTTCGGGCACGACAGGTTCAGCTCGACGACCGACGCCCCGGCCTCCTGCGCCAGGCGTGCGGTCCGGGCGAAGTCCTCGACCAGCTCGAGCCCGTTCCCCTCCCCCATGACGCTCACCAGCAGCAGCTGCTCGTCGCCGACCGCGTCGACGGCGCGCGCCAGGTCGGGCATCCACTCCTCCGGCGCCGGGGAGGGGACGCCGAAGGAGTTGACGCTGCTGACCGCCGGCGAGCCCGGCGCGACCCAGTCCCAGGGGTCGGCGACCACGTCGGCGTCCGCTCCCGGCGGGAGGCCGGCGGTCTCCCGGGCGGCGAACACCCAGTTCGGCTGCTCGTTGGGCGGGTGGGCGCGGCCGCGGACGGTCTTGTAGGTCAGCACGTTCCAGCCGTTGGCCGCGTTGTGCCGCACCCACGCCTCGCTGCCGTTGAGCACGCAGGCGGGCACGCCGATCGGGAAGCCCACGGTGCGCCCCAGCAGCTGCCAGCGCCGGCCGCCTGCCGTCGGCCGCTCGGGCAGCCGCGGGCCGAGCGGCCGGTCGAGGTTCTCCCGGAAGGACCCGAGGACGTCGTACGCCGGCGTGGGCAGCCCGTGGGCGGCCAGCAGCTCGGGCTGCCGGGCGAAGAAGAGCACCCGGGTCAACAGCGGCAGGTCGTCCTCGCCGGCCGCCCCGGAGGCCAGCCGGGCGGCCAGGTCGGTGGCCGCGCCGGTCAGCGCGTCGAGCTCCGGCCGCGGGGGCCGCCCGAACCGGGTGACCCCCGCGGCGAACGCCGCCGGCAGCCCCTCCAGGAGGCCGCGCGCGACGAGGTCGTCGCGCAGCCCCTGGACCGCACCCGGCGACGGCGTCGTCACGCCCCCGTCCCGGCGAAGCTGCTCGGCCCGCCGTGCGTGCCGCCGGCCAGCGCCGCGTGCACCTCCTGCAGGCTGCGCACGCCGATGCCGCCCTGCCGCAGCGCCTCGATGCCCTGGACCGCGGCCGCCATGCCCTGCACCGTCGTGATGCACGGGATGCCGGCGCTCACCGCGGCCGTGCGGATCTCGTAGCCGTCCAGGCGGGGGCCGCTGTTGCCCGGCGCACCGAACGGCGTGTTGAACACCAGGTCGACGTCGCCGGCCTGGATGAGCTCCACGATGTTGCCCGGGCCCTCGCTGAACTTGCCGACCACCTCGGCGGCCACCCCGTGGCGGCGCAGCACCTGCGCCGTGCCGGTGGTGGCCAGCAGGCGGAAGCCCAGGTCGGCCAGCCGCTTGATCGGGAAGACCGCGGAGCGCTTGTCCCGGTTGGCCAGCGACACGAACACCGTGCCCTCGGTCGGCAGCGAGCCGTAGGCGGCGGCCTGCGACTTGGCGAACGCCGTTCCGAACTGCGCGTCCAGGCCCATGACCTCGCCGGTGGACTTCATCTCCGGGGACAGCACGGTGTCCACCCCGAACCCCTCGACGGTGCGGAAACGGTGGAAGGGCAGCACCGCCTCCTTGACTGCGATCGGCGCGTCTTCGGGCAGGTCGGTGCCGTCGCCGGTGGCCGGGAGCACGCCGGCGGCGCGCAGGTCGGCGATGGACTCGCCGACGGCGATCCGCGCGGCCGCCTTGGCCAGCTGCACCGCCGTCGCCTTGGAGACGAAGGGCACCGTGCGGCTGGCCCGCGGGTTGGCCTCGATGACGTAGAGGATGTCGTCCTTGATCGCGTACTGGACGTTCATCAGCCCGCGGACGCCGATCCGCTCGGCCAGCTTCCCTGTCGCCGCGCGGATCTTCAGCAGGTCCGCGGAGCCGAGGGTGATCGGCGGCAGGGCGCAGGCCGAGTCACCGGAGTGGATGCCGGCCTCCTCGATGTGCTCCATGACCCCGCCCAGGTAGAGGTCGGTGCCGTCGTAGAGCGCGTCGACGTCGATCTCGACCGCGTCCTCCAGGAACCGGTCGACCAGCACCGGGTGGTCGGCGCTGACCTCGGTGGCCTTGGCGATGTACGCCTCGAGCGTGGCGTCGTCGTACACGATCTCCATGCCGCGCCCGCCCAGCACGTAGGAGGGTCGCACCAGCACCGGGTACCCGATGCCGGAGGCGACCTCGTGCGCCTCGGCGAACGTCGTCGCCGTGCCGTGCTTCGGGGCGAGCAGGCCGGTGTCGGCCAGCACCCGGGAGAACGCCCCGCGGTGCTCGGCGTCGTCGATCGCCTCCGGCGACGTGCCCAGCACCGGCACCCCGGCGTCCTTGAGCCGCTGCGCCAGCCCCAGCGGGGTCTGCCCGCCGAGGGTGCAGATGACCCCGGCCACCGGGCCGGCCGCGCGCTCGGCCTCGACCACCTCGAGGACGTCCTCGAACGTCAGCGGCTCGAAGTACAGCCGGTCGGCGGTGTCGTAGTCGGTGGAGACGGTCTCCGGGTTGCAGTTGACCATCACCGCCTCGTAGCCGGCGTCCTGCAGCGCCATGACCGCGTGCACGCACGAGTAGTCGAACTCGATGCCCTGCCCGATCCGGTTGGGGCCCGAGCCGAGGATCAGCACCGCCGGCTTCTCCCGCGGCTGCACCTCGGTCTCCTCGTCGTAGGACGAGTAGTGGTACGGCGTGCGGGCGGCGAACTCCGCGGCGCAGGTGTCCACGGTCTTGTAGACCGGCCGCACGCCCAGCCGCCAGCGCAGCACCCGGACGCCGTCCTCGCCGGCGAGCTCCGGCCGCAGCGCGGCGATCTGCCGGTCGGAGAGGCCGTGCCGCTTGGCCCGCCGGAGCAGCTGCGGCGTCAGGGCCGGTGCGTCGCGGACCTCGGCCGCCACCTCCTGCACCAGCACGATCTGGTCGACGAACCACGGATCGAACCCGCTGGCCTCGGCGACCTGCTCGACCGTCGCACCGGCGGCCAGCGCCCGCTCCGCGGTGTAGAGCCGGCCGTCGACCGGGGTGCGCAGGACCTCCAGCAGCTCCTCGGCCGAACGGGGATCCGGCGTCCCCGTCCAGAAGCCGGCCACCTTCGTCTCGGTGGAGCGCATCGCCTTGCCCAGCGCCTCCGGGAAGTTCCGCCCCATCGCCATGACCTCGCCGACGCTCTTCATCGTCGTGGTCAGCCGGGGGTCGGCGCCGGGGAACTTCTCGAAGGCGAACCGCGGGATCTTCACCACGACGTAGTCCAGCGTCGGCTCGAACGCCGCCGGGGTGACGCCGGTGATGTCGTTGGTGATCTCGTCGAGCGTGTAGCCGATGGCGAGCTTCGCCGCGATCTTCGCGATCGGGAAGCCGGTCGCCTTGGACGCCAGCGCGCTGGAGCGGGAGACCCGCGGGTTCATCTCGATGACGACCATCCGGCCGTCGGCCGGGTTGACGGCGAACTGGATGTTGCAGCCGCCGGTGTCGACGCCGACCTCGCGCAGCACCGCGATGCCGACGTCGCGCATCCGCTGGTACTCGACGTCGGTGAGGGTCATCGCCGGGGCGACGGTCACCGAGTCGCCGGTGTGCACGCCCATCGCGTCGATGTTCTCGATCGAGCAGATGACGACCACGTTGTCGCTGCGGTCGCGCATCAGCTCCAGCTCGTACTCCTTCCAGCCCAGCACCGACTCCTCGATCAGCACCGTGTGCACCGGGGAGTCGGCCAGCCCGTGGGCGGCCATGCGGCGCAGCATCGGCTCGTCGGTGGCGAAGCCCGAGCCGAGGCCGCCCATGGTGAAGCTCGGCCGGATGACGACCGGGTAGCCGACCTCCTCGGCGGTCTCCAGCGCCTCCTCGACGGTGCCGCAGACCCGCGACCGCGGGGCGTCGGCGCCGATCGAGCGGACGATGTCCTTGAACAGCTGCCGGTCCTCACCGCGGTTGATCGCGGCGACGTCGGCCCCGATGAGCCGGACGCCGTACTTCTCCAGCACGCCGTTCTCGTACAGGCCGATGGCGATGTTGAGCGCGGTCTGGCCGCCGAGGGTGGCCAGGAGCGCGTCGGGCCGCTCCTTGGCGATGACCTTCTCGACGAACTCCGGCGTCAGCGGCTCGATGTAGGTGGCGTCGGCGATCTCCGGGTCGGTCATGATCGTCGCCGGGTTGCTGTTCACCAGGCTGACCCGCAGCCCCTCGGCCCGGAGCACCCGGCAGGCCTGGGTGCCGGAGTAGTCGAACTCCGCGGCCTGCCCGATCAGGATCGGCCCCGAGCCGATCACCAGCACGTGCTCGATGTCGGTGCGCTTGGGCATCAGTTCTTCTCCCCCGTGCTGGACTGGACCTGCGGTGCCGGCCCGCCGGCGCGGGCCTCGCCGTCGCGGGCGGACTGCATGAGGTCGACGAAGCGCTGGAACAGGGGTGCGGCGTCGTGCGGGCCGGCCGCCGACTCCGGGTGGAACTGCACGCTGAAGGCCGGCGTCTCGAGCAGCCGCAGGCCCTCGACGACGTCGTCGTTGAGGCCCACGTGGCTGACCTCGACCTGCCCGTAGGGGGTGTCGGTGGGCCGGTCCAGCGGGGCGTCCACGGCGAACCCGTGGTTGTGGCTGGTCACCCGGACGGTCCCGCTGACCCGGTCGAGCACCGGCTGGTTGAGCCCGCGGTGCCCGAAGCGCAGCTTGTAGGTGCCCAGGCCCAGCGCGCGGCCGAGGATCTGGTTGCCGAAGCAGATCCCGAACAGCGGCCGGCGGGCGTCGAGCACCCCGCGCACCGCTTCCACGGCGTAGTCGGCGGCGGCCGGGTCGCCGGGGCCGTTGGAGAGGAACACCCCGTCCGGGCCGGCCGCGAGCAGCTCCTCGGCGGTCGCCGTCGAGGGCAGTACGTGGGTCTCGACGCCGAGCGCCGCCAGGTGCCGCGGGGTCGCCGTCTTGATCCCCAGGTCGAGCGCGGCGATGGTGAACCGCTTCTCCCCCACCGCCGGGACGACGTAGGGCTCGCCGGTGCTCACCGTCGGTGCGAGGTCGGCGCCGGTCATGCCCTCGGCCGCGGTGACGCGGGCCAGCAGCTCCTCGGCGGTCAGCTCGGTGCTGATGCCGGCGCGCATCGCGCCGCGCTCGCGCAGGTGGCGGGTGAGCGCGCGGGTGTCGATCCCGCTGATGCCCACGACCCCCTGCGCGACCAGCTCGTCGTCGAGGGTGCCGGTGGCCCGCCAGTTGGCCGGGCGGCGGGCGGGGTCGCGCACGACGAAGCCGGCCACCCACATGCGGCTGCTCTCGTCGTCCTCGCCGTTGACCCCGGTGTTGCCGATGTGCGGGGCGGTCATCGCGACGATCTGGCCCGCGTAGCTGGGGTCGGTCAGCGTCTCCTGGTAGCCGGTCATGCCGGTGGCGAACACCGCCTCGCCGACCGTCGTCCCCGTCGCTCCGTAGGCCTCGCCCCGGAACGTGCGCCCGTCCTCGAGCACGAGGAGCGCTTCTGTCACTTGACTGCCTTTCCGTCCAGAACGGTCGGCGTCCCCCGCAGGAACGTCGCGACCACCCGGCCGGGGAGTTCCCGGCCGGCATAGGGGCTATTGCGGCTGCGGCTGGCCAGCGCCGCGGGGTCGACCACCGCGCGGGCGGCCGGGTCGACGAGCACCAGGTTGGCCGGCTCGCCGGGGGCGATCGGCCGGCCGTGCTCACCGAGGCGGCCGATGGCGGCGGGCCGGACCGACATGCGGTCGGCGACGCCGGCCCAGTCCAGGCGACCGGGCTCGACCATCGTCTCGATCACCACCGAGAGCGCCTGCTCCAGCCCGAGCATGCCGGGCCGGGCCTGCGCCCACTCGCTCTCCTTGTCCTCCACCGCGTGCGGGGCGTGGTCGGTGCCGACGGCGTCGATGGTGCCGTCGGCCAGGCCCGCCCGGAGTGCCTCGACGTCGGCGTCGGTGCGCAGCGGCGGGTTGACCTTGAAGACCGGGTCGTAGGACTCGGCGCAGGCGTCGGTGAGCAGCAGGTGGTGCGGCGTGACCTCGGCGGTCACCTGCACGCCGCGGGACTTCGCCCAGCGCAGGATCTCCACCGACCCGGCGGTCGAGACGTGGCAGACGTGCAGCCGCGCGCCGACGTGCTCGGCCAGCAGCACGTCGCGGGCGATGATCGCCTCCTCCGCGGCGGCCGGCCAGCCGGTCAGGCCTAGCCGGGCCGAGCGGTCGCCCTCGTGCATCTGCGCGCCGGCGGTCAGCCGCGGCTCCTCCGCGTGCTGGGCGACCACACCGTCGAACGCCTTCACGTACTCCAGCGCCCGCCGCATGAGCGCGGGGTCGGCGACGCAGTGCCCGTCGTCGGAGAACACCCGCACCCGGGCGGCGGAGTCGGCCATCGCGCCGAGCTCGGCCAGCCGCTCCCCCGCCAGCCCGACCGTGACGGCGCCGACCGGGACGACGTCCACCAGCCCGGCCTCCTGCCCCAGCCGCCAGACCTGCTCCACCACGCCGGCGGTGTCGGCCACCGGGTCGGTGTTGGCCATCGCGTGCACCGCGGTGAACCCGCCGAGCGCGGCGGCGCGGCTGCCGGTCTCGACGGTCTCGGCGTCCTCCCGGCCGGGCTCGCGCAGGTGGGTGTGCAGGTCGACCAGGCCGGGCAGCGCGATCAGACCGGCGGCCTCGACCACCTCGGCGCCGGGGACGTCGAGCGACGCGCCGACCGCGGCGATCCGGCCGTCGGTCACCAGGATGTCGGCAGGGTCGCCGCCCAGCGGCCTGGCCCCCGTGATCAGGTAGGTGCTCACGTGTTCCCTCCGAGCAGCAGGTAGAGCACGGCCATGCGGGTGGAGACCCCGTTGGCGACCTGCTCGACGATCGTGGAGCGGACGGAGTCGGCCACCTCGGCGGCGATCTCCATGCCGCGGTTCATCGGGCCGGGGTGCATGACGATCGCCTCGTCGGGCAGCGCGGCCATCCGCGGCGCGTCGAGGCCGTAGCGGCGGCTGTACTCGCGGGCGCTGGGGAAGAACGAGGCGTTCATCCGCTCGGCCTGGACCCGCAGCATCATCACCACGTCGCTCTTGGGGAGCACGGCGTCGAGGTCGTAGCCCACCTCCGCCGGCCAGCTGCCCACGCCCACCGGCAGCAGCGTCGGCGGCGCGACCAGCGTGACCTGCGCTCCCAGCGTGTGCAGCAGCCCCACGTTGGAGCGGGCCACCCGGCTGTGCAGGACGTCGCCGACGATCGTCACGCGGACGCCGTCGAGCCGCCCCAGCCGCTGCCGGATCGTGTAGGCGTCCAGCAGCGCCTGGGTGGGGTGCTCGTGGGTGCCGTCGCCGGCGTTGACCACGCTGCCGCGCACCCAGTTCGCCAGCCGGTGCGGCGCACCGGAGGCCGAGTGCCGGACGACGACGGCGTCGGCGCCCATCGCCTCCAGGGTGAGCGCGGTGTCCTTGAGGCTCTCCCCCTTGGAGACGCTGCTGCCCTTGGCCGAGAAGTTGATGACGTCGGCGGAGAGGCGCTTGGCGGCGAGCTCGAAGCTGATCCGGGTCCGGGTGGAGTCCTCGTAGAAGAGGTTGACCACCGTGCGCCCGCGCAGCGTCGGGAGCTTCTTCACCTCGCGGCCGGCCAGGGCGGCGTCGATCTGGGCGGCGGTGTCCAGCACCAGCGTCGCGTCGTCCCGGTCGAGGTCCGCGGCCTCCAGCAGGTGCCGCTTCACGCGCCCTCCCCCTCGGTCAGCAGGACCTCGTCGACGCCGTCGACCTCCTGCAGGTGCACCTTGACCTGCTGGCTGCGTGCCGTCGGCACGTTCTTGCCGACGAAGTCGGCCCGGATCGGCAGTTCCCGGTGCCCGCGGTCGACCAGCACCGCCAGCTGGACGCCGCGCGGGCGGCCCAGGTCGCGCAGCGCGTCGAGCGCCGCCCGGACCGAGCGCCCGGAGAAGAGCACGTCGTCGACGAGGACGACGAGCCGGCCGTCGATGCCGGCGTCCGGGAGCACGGTGGGCTCGAGGGCCCGGACGCCGCGCAGCCGCAGGTCGTCGCGGTACAGGGTGATGTCGGCGGTGCCGACGTCCACCGCGGTGCCGGTGAACGCCTCGATGCGCGCGGCGAGGCGGCGGGCGAGCGGGGCCCCGCGGGTCGGGATGCCGACGAGGACCAGGTCGGAGAGCCCGCCGTCGGCGTGGTCGGCGCCGTCGTCGGCCCGGAGGCTCGCCGCCCGCTCGATGAGCTGGTGGGCCATGCGGTCGACGACGCGGGCGACGTCGGCGGAGGAGAGCAGGGTTCCGGGGGCGCTGCCGGGAGACAGGCTGCGGGCAGGCTCGGGTGAGCGGGCCATGAGGCCTCCTTCCCCGCCTCACTGGACGGGTCGTTAAAGGAGTGGTCGGACCGCGGTCGACGGTACTGCACGTCCGCTCGCGTCCCGCCGGCGCCCGGCCCGTGCCCGGCCCTGCGCCCGGGGTGGTCGCCCGGCGCGGCGCCCGGGGCAGCGCCTGCCCCGGCACCAACCTGCGCTTTCGCGTCCACCCGCCTGTTGTGATCCCCGCTTCGCACGTACGCTGCGTGACGAACAACCTCGATCCGAGACGACGGACAGTGAGCAGACAGCGATGAGCACCGACTACTCACGGGCCCTCGGCGCCCGGCTTCGCGCGATCCGCAACCAGCAGGGCCTCTCCCTGCAGGGTGTGGAGGACAAGTCGCACGGCCGCTGGAAGGCGGTCGTGGTCGGCTCCTACGAGCGCGGGGACCGCGCCGTGACCGTGCAGCGCCTCTCCGAGCTCGCCGTCTTCTACGGCGTCCCGGTCTCGGAGCTGCTGCCCGACCCGCGGCCCAGCTCCGCGGTCACCTCGACGAACAAGATCGTCCTGAACCTGGAGTCGCTGGGCTCCCTGCCCGCGGACGAGGCCGGCCCGCTGGCCCGCTACGCCTCGACCATCCAGGCCCAGCGGCACGACTACAACGGCAAGGTCCTCTCGATCCGCGCCGAGGACCTGAAGTCGCTGGCCATCATCTACGACATGAGCCCCGACGAGCTCACCTCCCGGCTCATCGAGTGGGGGGTGCTCTCCCCCGGCATGGAGGGCATCGTCAGCTCCGGTGGCGACGACGACCTCGAGGAGGACGTCGACGAGTCCGCCTGGGGCGACCGCCGGCGCGCACCCCGCTGACGACCGGCTCCACCCAGCGAGTCACGAAGGCCCCCGCCGATCGGCGGGGGCCCTCGTCGTTTACGGCCCGGCCCGGTCTCGACACGCAGGTCGGGACACTGTTCCCGCAGCACCACGTGTGCCACTGTGCTGCCAGCCGGGTGCCCGGCCCGGACGAGCAGGGAGGCCGCATGCCGGCGGTGCAGATGGCGGGGGTCACCAAGACCTACCGCGGGAAGGGCGGGCAGCCGCACAAGGCGCTCGACGGGCTGGACATGACCGTCGACACCGGCGGCGTCCACGGCCTGCTCGGCCCGAACGGCTCGGGCAAGACGACGTCGATCCGGGCGCTGCTCGGGCTGGTGCGCGTCGACGCCGGTGACATGCAACTGCTCGACCGCCCGGTGCCCGCCGGCCTGTCCGGCGTGATCGGCGACGTCGGCGCCCTGGTCGAGACACCGCTGTTCTTCCCCGGCTTCTCCGGCCGGCGCAACCTGCGCCTGCTGGCCGAGACCGCCGGCGTCGCGCGGGCCCGCGTCGAGGAGTGCCTGGAGCTGGTCGACCTGCGCGACCGGGCCGACGACCGGTTCAAGGGCTACTCACTCGGCATGAAGCAGCGCCTCGGCATCGCCGCCGCGCTGCTCAAGGCGCCCCGGCTGCTGATCCTCGACGAGCCGAGCAACGGGCTGGACCCCGCCGGCATCCGCGACGTCCGCGAGCTGATCCGACGCCTGGGGTCCGACGGCCGGACGACGGTGCTCGTCTCCTCCCACCTGCTCGCCGAGATCCAGCAGGTGTGCGACTCCGTGACGATCCTGGCCCGCGGCCGGCGGGTGGCCTCCGGACCGGTCGCCTCGGTGCTCTCCCAGGCCGGCACGGGCGACGTCCGCGTGGCGGTCCCCGACCCGGCGGCCGCGGCCGCGGTGCTCGGCGCCGCCGGGTTCAGCCTCTCTCCCGCGCCCGACGGCCAGGTGCTGGTGCACGGCGCGCCCGCCACCGGCGAGATCACCCGCGTGCTCGCCGAGCACGGCCACTACGTCGAGGAGCTGGTCCGCGTGACCCCCGACCTGGAGAGCGCGTTCCTCGCCATCACCGGGGGCCAGGCATGAGCGCGGTGACCGAGCAGCCGACTGCCTCGCCCGAGCCGACGTCGGCCCGGCGGGGCGGCAGCCTGTTCCGGGCTGAGCTGCACCGGTTCACCGCCCGCCGGTTCATCCAGGTCCTGCTGGGGCTGGCCGTCCTCGGCTGGCTGGCTGCGATCGTCATCGGGTTGCTCCAGTTCGGCGAGCCGACCGACGCCGACTACGCCGCCGCCCGCGAGCGCATGGACGAGATCATCGCCAGCGAGGAGGCCTGGCGCGCGGACTGCGCGATCGAGGCCGAGAACGTCGGCGAGCCGGTCGACCAGTTCTGCGGCCCACCGCTGGATGCCTCCGCCTGGCGCGTCGAGGACTTCCTCGACAAGGCCCCCTTCGACCTCGGCGCGCTCGGGGAGCCCGGCGCGATCGGCTTCGCGGCCGCCGCCGCGGTGCTCGCCTTCCTCGTGGGCGCCACCTGGATCGGCGCGGAGTGGTCCACCCGGACCATCGTGGCGCTGCTGTTCTGGGTGCCGAACCGGCTGCGGGTCATCGGCACGAAGATCGGCGTCCTGGTCCTGGCCGCGCTGGTCATCGGCGTGGCGGCCCAGGTTGCCTGGCTGGTCATGGCCTGGGTCCTGCGGACCTTCGTGGGCACCGACCAGGCTCTGCCGGAAGGGTTCTGGGGAGAGCTGCTGGCCGCGCAGGGGCGCGGGGTCGTGCTCGGCGTCCTCGTCGCGCTGATCGGCTTCGGGCTGGCCAACCTGGTGCGCAACACCGGGGCGGCGCTCGGCATCGGGTTCGTCTACTTCGCGATCGTCGAGACCGCGCTGCGGATCTACGACCCCATGCTCGAGCGCTGGCTGCTGTCGACCAACGCGGTCGCCCTCGTCGTCCCCGGCGGCGTCCCGGTCGTCGACTACAGCGTCATGAGCACCGGGCCCGAGGGACCGCCGACCTACCTGGTCACGAACCTGCAGGGCGGCCTGGTCGTCGGCGCGTTCGCCACGGTGATCCTCGGCGCCGGCATCTGGCTCTTCGCCCGCCGCGACCTGCAATGACATCGTCGTCCTCCGGACGACACCGCGGCCAATGGCCGTTCCCGACCGGCGACGAGCGTGTCCGCACGCTCCTCGCCGGACCCTCCGGACCCACCTCGTCGGTGCCGTGCGCCCTCGCTAGGCCGTGGGGACCTCGGCGGCGAGGATGGCGCCGAGGACGCCGTTCACGTACTTCGGCGACTCGTCGGTGGAGAGCGCCTTGGCCAGCTCCACCGCCTCGTCGATGACGACGGCGTCGGGCACGTCGTCGACCCAGAGCAGCTCGAAGGTGGCCATCCGCAGGATCGCGCGGTCGACGTCGGGCAGCCGCTCCAGCGACCAGCCGGAGGTGTGCGCCTCGATCAGCGCGTCGATGCGCGCGCCCTGCTCCTCGACGCCCTCGACCAGCCGGATGGTGTGCTCCGGGACCGGCGGGTTGCCGTCAGCGACCCGCTCCCGGAGCAGCTCCAACCGGTCCCGCCCCCGGACGTCGGCCTCGTACAGGACGTCCACGGCGCGCTTGCGGGCCTTGGACCGTGCAGCCACGCGTCTGGCCCGCGCTCAGTTGACGCGGCCGAGGTACCGGCCGTCGCGGGTGTCGACCTTCAGCTTCTCGCCGGTCGTGATGAACAACGGCACCTGGATCTGCGCGCCGGTCTCCAACGTGGCGGGCTTGGTGCCGCCGGTGGAGCGGTCGCCCTGCAGCCCCGGGTCGGTGTGCTCGACGACGAGCTCCATGGTGACGGGGAGCTCGACGTACAGCGGGGTGCCGTCGTGCACCGCCACGATGACCTCGGTGTTCTCGAGCAGGTAGTCCGCGCCCCCGCCGACCGTCTCCGCCGGCACGTAGATCTGGTCGAACGTGTCGCCGTCCATGAAGACGAAGTCGGTGCCGTCCTTGTACAGGTACGTCATCGACCGCTTGTCCACGTTGGCCGTCTCGACCTTGGTGCCGGCGTTGAAGGTCTTGTCCACGACCTTGCCCGACAGCACGTTCTTCAGCGTCGTGCGCACGAAGGCCCCGCCCTTGCCGGGCTTGACGTGCTGGAAGTCGGTGACGGTCCAGAGCTGGCCGTCCAGGTTGAGGACGATGCCGTTCTTCAGGTCGTTGGTGGTAGCCATCTAGAGGACCAGCAGTTCCTTGCTCGTAAGGGTCAACAACTCGGGCGCGTCGTCGGTGACGATCAGGGTGTCCTCGATCCGGACACCGCCGTGGCCGGGCAGGTACACGCCTGGCTCCACGGTGACGGCCATACCGGCGGCAAGCCTACCCGCGCCCTGGGGGCCGATGCCGGGCGCCTCGTGGATCTCCAGCCCCACCCCGTGGCCGAGGCCGTGGGTGAAGTGCTCCCCGTGGCCCGCGGCGACGATCACGTCGCGGGCGGCGGCGTCCACCGCGACGACGTCGACGCCCACCGCCAGCGCGGCCCGGCCGGCGGCCTGGGCGGCGGCGACGAGCTCGTAGATCTCCCGCTGCCAGTCGGCCGCGTGGCCCAGCACCAGGGTGCGGGTCATGTCGGAGTGGTAGCCGTCCACGGTGGCGCCGAAGTCGAGCTTGAGGAAGTCGCCCTCACGCAGGACGGTCGAGTCCGGGCGGTGGTGCGGGATCGCCGAGTTGGCGCCGGTGGCGACGATCGTCTCGAACGACGGCGCCTCGGCGCCGAGCGCCAGCATGCGCGCGTCGAGCTCGCGGCCGACCTCCAGCTCGGTGCGCCCCGGCCGCAGCGACCCCTCGGCGGCGAGCTCGGCCAGCGCCTGGTCGGCGACGGCGCACGCGCGGCGCAGGTACTCGACCTCGGTGTCGTCCTTGATCGCCCGCTGCCCCTCGACCGCCCGCCGCACGGAGGCCAGCTCCGGGACCGTGCCACCCGCGGCGGCGTCCGCCAGCACCCGCTCCAGGCCGTGCAGCCCGTCGACGGTGAGGTCGTGGGACTCGTAACCGATCCGCCCCGCGCCGCGCCGCACCGCCTCCCGGGCCAGGGCCGGCACCGTGGCCCGGTCGACGAGCAGCTCGACGTCGGGCACCTGCGCGCCGGCCTGGGTGGTGTAGCGCCCGTCCGTGCCGAACACGTCCCCGCCGTCCACCCGCAGCAGCAGGGCGCCGTTGGAGCCGGTGAAGCCGGTCAGGTACCGGACGTTGAGCAGGTTGGTGACCAGCACCGCGTCCAGGCCGCGCCCGGCCGCGGCGGTCCGCAGCGCGTCACGCCGGGCGGCCTCCCGCGCGGTGTCCCGGCTCACGACACGCCTCGCAGGGTCATCCACTGCAGCGCCAGCACGTAGCCGTGCACGCCGAGCCCGGCGATCACCCCGTCGGCGACCCGGGAGACGTAGGAGTGCTGGCGGAACTCCTCGCGCCGGTGGATGTTGCTGATGTGCACCTCGATCACCGGTGCGCCCACCGCGGCCAGCGCGTCGTGCAGCACCACCGAGGTGTGCGTCCAGCCGCCGGGGTTCACCACGATGGGGTCACCGGCGTCGGTCGCCTCGTGGATCCAGCGCAGCAGCTGGCCCTCGTCGTCGGTCTGGCGCACCAGCACGTCGACGCCGAGCTCCCGCGCCGCGGTCTCCACCAGCTCGACCAGCTGCGCGTAGGTCGTCGTGCCGTACACCTCGGGCTCGCGCGTGCCGAGCCGGCCGAGGTTGGCGCCGTTGAGCACCTGGATGGTCATGGCGTCTCCGATACTGCGGCCCACGCCGCATCGAGCCAGGCCTGCTGCGGGTCGGTCAGGATCCTGGGATGGCCGAGCCCGTCGAGGACGACGAACCGCAGCGACGCGCCTCGCGCCTTCTTGTCCACCCGCATCACCTGCTGCAGGCGCGCCCAGTCCCCGGCGTAACTGGTCGGCAGCCCCATCGCCGCGATCAGCGTGCGGTGTCGCGCGACCTCCGCCGGGGTCAGGAGGCCCGCCTGACCGGCCAGCTCGGCGGCGAAGACGAGGCCGACGGCGACGGCCTCGCCGTGCCGCCAGCCGAAGTCCTCGACCCGCTCGATCGCGTGGCCGAGGGTGTGGCCGTAGTTGAGGAACTCGCGCACCCCGGTGTCGAGCAGGTCCTCCCCCACCGCCGCGGCCTTCACCCGCACCGCACGCTCGATGAGTTCCTCGGTGTCCCGGCGGCCGGTCGGATCGGCGTCCAGCAGCTCGAGGATGCGGCCGTCGGCGATGAACCCGCACTTGACCACCTCGGCCAGCCCGGCGCGGAACTCCGCCTCGGGCAACCCGGCCAGGAGGTCGGTGTCGGCCAGCACGGCGGCCGGCGGGTGGAAGGCGCCGACGAGGTTCTTCCCGGCGGCGGTGTTGATGCCCGTCTTGCCGCCCACGGCCGCGTCGACCATGCCGAGCAGGCTGGTGGGCACCTGCACGACGCGGATGCCGCGGGTCCACGTGGCGGCCAGGAAACCGGCCAGGTCGGTGACCGCGCCCCCACCCACCCCGACGACGGCGTCGGAGCGGGTCAGCCCGAGCCGGCCGAACTCCTCCCACACCTCGGCGGCGACCTGCGCGGTCTTCGCGGCCTCGCCGTCGGGGACGACGACCGCCTCGGCGGCCACACCGGCGGTCTGCAGCGTCTCGACCGCGGCGCCGGCCGCGGCGGCCAGCGGTGGCGCGTGGACGACGGCGACCTTCGCCGTGCCGGCCAGCACGAGCGCCAGCTCGGTCTGGGCGCCGGCACCGATGACGACCTCGTAGGGCTGCTCCCCCGCGACCGCGACGCGACGGCTCACCGGGCCTCCTCCGGGGTCAGGACGGCGAGCACCTCGGCGACGACCTCCTCCGGCGACCGCCCCGCGGTGGCGACCCGGTGCGTGGCCACCTCCGTGTAGAGCGGCGCACGCTGTTCGAGCATGGTGCGCAGCATGGCCCGCGGGTTGACCGCGAGCAGCGGCCGGTCCCGGGAGAGCCCCACGCGCCGCGCGGCGGAGGCGACGTCGACGTCGAGCCAGACCACGGCCCCGCCGGCGCTGCCGTGGGTGACCAGCAGCTCGCGGGTGGCGGCGCTGGTCACCGCCCCGCCGCCGAGCGCCAGCACCCCGGTGTGGTCGGCGAGCGCCCGCGCGACCGCCTGCTCCTCCAGCGCGCGGAAGTGCGGTTCACCGTGCTGGACGAACAGGTCGGCGACGGTCGACCCGGTCGCCTCCTCGACGTCGCGGTCGGTGTCCCGGAACGCCAGCCCCCGCGCATCGGCGACGGCCGTGCCGACCGTCGTCTTCCCCGACGCGGGCGGGCCGACGAGGACCAGGGCCGGCCCGCTCACCGGTACGGCAGGGAGTCGAGGTAGGCCCGCGCGTTGCGCCGGGTCTCGGCCACCGAGTCCCCGCCGAACTTCTCCAGCGCCGCGTCGGCCAGCACCAGCGCCACCATCGCCTCCATCACCACGCTGCCGCGGGGCACCGCGCAGGCGTCGCTGCGCTGGTTGATCGCGACCGCGGCCTCCCCGGTGGCGACGTCGACGGTCTGCAGCGCGCGCGGCACGGTGCTGATCGGCTTCATCGCGGCGCGCACGCGCAGCACCTCGCCGTTGGTCATCCCGCCCTCGATGCCACCGGCCCGGTCGGTGAGCCGCTGCACCCGCTGCACGCCGGCGCCGGCGTCCGCGTCGGCGAGCACGATCTCGTCGTGGGCGACCGAGCCGCGGCGGCGGGCGGTCTCCAGCCCGTCGCCGACCTCGACGGCCTTGACCGACTGCACGCCCATCAGCGCCGCGGCCAGCCGGGCGTCCAGGCGGCGGTCCCAGTGCACGTGGCTGCCCAGGCCCGGCGGGAGCCCGTGGACGACGACCTCGATGACCCCGCCGAGGGTGTCACCGTTCTTCCGGGCGTCGTCGATCTCGGCGGTCATGCGTGCGCTGGTGCCCGGGTCGGCGCAGCGCACCGGGTCCTCGTCGAGACGCGGGTTGTCGTCGGGCCCGGGCACGATGCCGTCGGGCGCGACGACCGGGCCGATGCCGACGACGTGGCTGACCACCGAGACGCCGAGCGCCTGGCGCAGGAACGCCTGGGCGATCGCGCCGAGCGCCACCCGGGCGGCCGTCTCGCGGGCGCTGGCGCGCTCCAGCACCGGGCGGGCGTCGTCGAAGCCGTACTTCTGCATGCCGGCGAGGTCGGCGTGACCGGGGCGGGGCCGGGTGAGCGGCGCGTTGCGCGCCTGGCCGGCGAGGATCTCGGGGTCGACCGGGTCGGCGGACATGACCGTCTGCCACTTGGGCCACTCGGTGTTGCCCACCTGCACCGCGATCGGGCCGCCCTGGGTGCGGCCGTGGCGCACCCCGCCGGTGAGGGTGACGACGTCCTGCTCGAAGGACATGCGGGCGCCCCGCCCGTGCCCGAGCCGGCGGCGGGCGAGCTGCAGGTCGAGGTCGGCGGTCGCCACCTCGACCCCGGCCGGGAGCCCCTCGAGGATGGCGGTGAGCTGCTGGCCGTGCGACTCACCGGCGGTCAGCCAGCGCAACATGCCGGCAATTCTAGAAGGACCACCCTTCCCCCCTTCCCTCGCGGGCTCGGGCGGGCCCCGGAAGGGTGGCCGTCAGGGGGCTGGGACGCCGCCGACCGCCAGCGCCAGGACGGCACCGACCAGCAGCGGCGGGCCGAACGGCACGGTGCTGCGCCACCCCGCCCGCCCGGTGGCCACCAGGACCACCGACACCGCGGCGCCGGTGACCAGGCCGAGGAACAGCCCGGCGAGCAGCACCCCCCAGCCGGACCACCCGAGCACCAGCCCCAGCAGGCCGAGCAGCTTGACGTCACCGAGACCGAGGGCGGCCGGGGCGGCCAGCCGTGCCGCACCGGAGACGGCCAGCGCGGCGGCCCCCGCCGCGACGCCCCGGACCAGCGCCCCCCACGTGCCGAGGACGGCGGCGTCGACGAGCAGGGCCACGCCGCAGACGACGGCCGCCGGGAGGAGGACGCGGTCGGGCAGCCGGTGGGCGGCGAGGTCGACGCCGGCCAGCACCACCGCCGCGCCCGCGGCCCACACCAGCGCGGCGGTGGCCGGGCGGCCGCCCCCGAGCAGGACGGCGGCGGTGAGCAGGCCCGCGGTCAGCGCAGCGGTCAGCGCCGTGCGGGAGCCGGACGGCGCCGCCGCGTCGTCGCGGGTGGCCAGCCGGACGGTGCTGCGCGCCAGCGCCGGCCCGACGAGGAGCCCGGCCAGCACGGCGACCCCGGCGAGGACGGGGCGGGAGACGTCCACGGCGGGGACGTCAGCGCGCGTCGAGCGCCGCGCGCATCGCGCCGATGGGGGCCGGCCGGCCGGTCATGAGCTCCACCTGCACGGTGGCCTGCCAGAACAGCACCTCCAGCCCGCTGATCACCGCGCCGCCGGCGGCGGAGACGCGCTCGGCCAGCGGCGTGGGCCAGGGTGCGTAGAGGACGTCGAGCACCGTCTGCCCTCCGCGCCACTCCAACGCGGCGACGGCAGGCTGACCGTCGACCGGAACGGTGCTGACGACGACCGGGGCCTCGACGCGCACCCCGGCCAGGGGGAGCACCCGCGTGGGCACGCCCAGGGTGTCGAGGACCCGCACCACCTCACCGGCGCGGGCGGGCTCGCGCACGACGACGTCGACGCGGTCGGCCCCCAGCGAGGCCAACGCCACCGCCGCGGCAGCCGCGGTCCCCCCGGCGCCGAGGATCGCGGCGTGCCGCACCTGGTCGACCCCGCCCACCTGCAGGGCGGTGCCCACGCCGGTGACGTCGGTGTTCTCGGCCCGCCAGCCGGCCCCGGTGCGGACCAGGGTGTTCGCCGCGCCCAGCAGCCGCGGGAGCGGCTCCACCTCGTCGGCGACCTCGACCGCGGCCTGCTTGCACGGCATGGTCACCGAGAAGCCGCGCCACTCCTCGCCCAGCCCGGCCAGCAGGTCGGGCAGGTCCCCGGCACCCACGTCGAGCGCGTCGTAGGACCAGTCGGCCAGCCCGAGCGCCGCGTAGGCGGCGCGGTGCAGCAGCGGCGAGAGCGAATGGCCGACCGGCCGCCCGAGGACCGCTGCCCGCTGCGGCCGCTCAGCCACCGCACCCGAGACCGGCGTCGGCACACCGCTGGCGGGCCTGCTGGAACTCGGCGTAGTCGCTGGTGAAGAAGTGCGACCCGTCCTCCGACTCGAGCACGTAGTACAGGAGGTCGCCGCTGCTCGGGGCCAGCGCCGCCTCCAGGCTGGCCTCCCCCGGCGAGCTGATGGGGGTGGGCGGCAGCCCCTGGCGCGTGCGCGTGTTGTACGGGCTGTCGGTCTGGAGATCGGTGACGGTGAGCTCGTTGCCGCTCTTGTCCAGCCCGTAGGCCAGCGTCGCGTCGATGCCGAGCGCGATGCCGGCGTCGAGCCGGTTGTAGATCACCTGGGCGACGTCGGGCCGCTCCTCGTCCAGCCGGGTCTCCGACTGGACCATGGAGGCGACCGTCACGATCTCGCCCGGGGTCCGCCCGAGGGCGGCGGCCCGCTCCTCCAGCCGCAGCCGGG
Source organism: Blastococcus sp. SYSU DS0828 (assembly GCF_054050975.1). Classification (NCBI taxonomy): domain Bacteria; kingdom Bacillati; phylum Actinomycetota; class Actinomycetes; order Geodermatophilales; family Geodermatophilaceae; genus Blastococcus; species Blastococcus sp. SYSU DS0828. The sequence goes on from NZ_JBJHAK010000014.1 coordinate 34,904, forward strand.
CGGCCGTCTGGTTGAAGGTCTCGACCATGCGCTGCAGCATCTGCTGCGGCGTGGTGCCGGGCTCGAAGTCGTAGGTGGCCGGGAAGAGGTAGCCCTCCAGCTGCCCACCCGCATACGCGGGCAGCGGCAACGCCGCCGGATCGGCCGCCGCCTCCAGCTCCGCGAGCGGTGTGCCGGTCTGCTCCGCGAGCCGGGCGAGGATCTGGTCGACCGTGAACCCCTCGGGCACCGTCACGCGGGAGATCTGCCGGGAGGCCGGGTCCAGCAGCAGCTCCAGTGCGGCCTCGCCGCTCATCTGCTCCCGGAGGGTGTACACACCGGGCTGGATCGAGGTGGCCGCCGGGTTCTCCTGGGCGGCGCTCACGAACGGCCCGGTGGAGGCGATGACGTCGGCGTCGGCCAGGGTGCGGGCGATGTCGGTGAGCGTGTCCCCCTGCTGCACCCGCACGTCCACGCTGCCGCTGCCCGTGCCGGTGTAGTCGCGCGCGGCCGGGTCGAGCATGGAGAACAGCTGCTGGCCGCCGACGACGATGCCGGCGACGATGCCGCCGAGCACCAGGACGACCAGCGCGATCGCCAGCGGGCGGCGGCGCCGGCGCCGCCGGTCCCGGTCGCTGCGCGAGTCGTAGGGCGCGATCGGGATCTCGTCGTCGTGCAGCAGGGCGCCGTCGTCGAGGTGGTCCCCGTCGACCGCGGTGGCCCCGTGGGCGGCGTCGTCGTCCTGCCAGCCCGTCCGGTCGTCGTCGACGTTCGCGCCGATCACGTCCAGCCCGCCGGTCGGGTCGTCCGCCGAGGCGGGGCCGGGTGCGGCCGGCGTCTCGTCCGGGGTGTCGTCGGGTCCGGTGGACAGCCGGGGCGCGGCGACGGTGGCGTCGTCGCCCACGGCGTCCTCGCGCGGCCGCAGCCGACCCCACGCACCGGTCGGCAGCGGCGGCAGCGGGGCGGACGGGTGCTGGGCGCCGTAGCCGTGCCCGTCCCCGTCCCCGTGCCGGGAGGTCATCGGGAACCCCGGCGACGCCCAGCCGGACGCGCCCAGCGGCCCGGTCTGGTCGCCGGCGTGCCGCGGGTACGCGGTGCGGCCCGGCGGGAAGCCGCCGACAGGGGAACCGGAGCCGGTCGGGAACGGGAACGGCATGCCACCGGTCCCGTCGTCGAACGCGTGCCTCCCCCGCGGCGGCCGTCCGCCGGGCGCCGTCACGAGGGCGCCTTCCGGCTGTCCAGGTACTGCTGCAGGATCACCACGGCCGCGGCCTGGTCGATCACCGCCCGCTGGCGACGGCTGTCGATGCCGCCCTCCCGGAGGTGGCTGGCTGCGGTCACGGTCGAGAGCCTCTCGTCGATCAGGTTCACCGGCACGTCCGGGATGCGGTCGGCCAGTTCCTGTGCGTAATCGGCAGCATCCTGCGCGGAGACACCGGCCGCGCCCGACAGGTGCACCGGCTCTCCCACGACCACCTCTGTCACCTCGTGTTCCACCACCAGCGCGGCGAGCCGGTCGAGGTCTGCCTTGTCCTTGGCCCGGCGGAGGGTCTCCAGCGGGCTGGCGAGCGTGCCCGTGGCGTCCGACAGCGCCAGGCCCACCCGGACGGTCCCGACGTCGACGCCGAGGACCCGGCCGCGGGCGCGCGGCGCGCCGGGGCGGCGCGGCGGGATCTTGAGGTGCTGCGGCCAGCCACCGGACAGGTCGATCTCCGTGGTCTCGTGCTTGACCGGCGGGAACCCCTGGCTCAGGTCGATCTCGGTGGTCGGGTGGTGCGTCGGCTGCTCCCCCGTGGCCGGGCGCGGACGCGCGGGCGGGACGGCGGGCAGCTCGCGCCGCCGGCCGCCGACCGGCCCGGTGTCCTCGGGGCTGTGCTCGGATCCGGACACGATGCTCTACCTCCCAGTGACGGCCGCGACCGCCTGCTCGCCGGCCTGCAACGCCGCGGGGATACCCGCAGGATCGGTTCCGCCTCCCTGGGCGACGTCGGACTTGCCGCCACCGCGGCCCCCGACGGGGGCCGAGGCCGCCTTCAGGACGTCGTTGGCCGACAGCCCCTGCGAGACCGCGGCCGGGTTGAGTGCGGCCACCAGAGCTACCTTGCCACCGGACTCCGATGCCAGCAGCACGACGGCCGGCCGGTCGGACCCCAGCCGCCCGCGGACGTCGAGGGCCAGCGTGCGCAGATCGCCGCCGCCGAGGCCGGCCGGGGACCCGGTGACGACGGCGACGCCTCCGACGTCGCGGGCCGAGGCGGCCAGCTCGCCGGCGGCGGCGAGGGTCTGCTGCGCCCGCAGGTCGGCCAGCTCGCGGTCCAGGTCGCGCAGCCGGGCGACCATGCCGCTGACCCGCTCCACCAGGCCGTCCTGCGGCGCCTTGAGGATGTCCGCCAGCTGGCGCACCAGGTCGCGCTCGCGCGCGAGGTACCGGAACCCCTCGAGCCCGACGACGGCCTCGACCCGGCGGGAGCCCGAGCCCACCGACGACTCACCGGTCAGGGCGAGGGTGCCGATCTGCGCGCTCCCCCGCACGTGTGTGCCGCCGCAGAGCTCGCGCGACCACGGGCCGCCGATCTCCACGACGCGCACCTGCTCGCCGTAGGTCTCGCCGAACAGCGCCAGGGCGCCGAACGCCTGCGCCTCCGGCAGCGTCATCCACGAGGCGGTGACCGTGTGGTCGGCCCGGACGGCGGCGTTGGCGACGTCCTCGATGTCGGTGCGCTGCTGCTGGGTCAGCGCGCCCTGCCAGGCGAAGTCCAGCCGCAGGTAGCCCGGCCGGTTGTAGGAGCCGGACTGCAGGGCCTGCGGGCCGAGCACCTGCCGCAGCGCCGCGTGCACCACGTGCGTGCCCGAGTGGGCCTGGCAGGCGGACAGGCGCCACTCCCGGTCCACCTCGGCGGTGAGCTCCGCACCACGGGAGAGCTCGCCCTCGAGCACCCGCACCTGGTGGGCGACCAGACCCTTCACCGGGCGCTGGACGTCGATGACCTCGGCCCGGCCGCCGTCCCAGGTGAGGAGTCCGGCGTCGGCCACCTGGCCGCCGGACTCCGCGTAGAACGGCGTCCGGTCCAGCACCACCCGGGTGATCTCCCCGGGGCCGGCCGGCCGCTCGCCCTCGTCGTCGCCCTCGGCCACGATGCCCAGCACCCGCGAGTCGGTGCGCAGCGTCTCGTAGGCCCGCCAGTCGGTGGGCCCGTGCTCGGCCAGCAGCCGGCGGTAGGCCAGGACGTCGACCGAGCCGGTGCGCTTGGCCCGGGCGTCGGCGCGGGCGCGGTCGCGCTGCTCCTTCATCAGGGCCCGGAAGCCCTCCTCGTCGACGGTCACGCCCTGCTCGGCGGCCATCTCCAGGGTGACGTCGATCGGGAAGCCGTAGGTGTCGTGCAGCGAGAACGCCTGCTCGCCGGAGAGGGTCGGGGCGCCGGCCTGCTTGGCCTGCTTGACCGCGGTGTCGAACAGCGCCGTCCCCGACGTGAGGGTGCGGCGGAACGCCTCCTCCTCGGCGTAGGCCACCGACGAGATGCGGGCGAAGTCGGTGTCCAGCTCGGGATAGCTGGCCTGCATGGCGTCCTTCGACACCGGGAGCAGCTCCGGCAGCGTCGACTCGTCGACGCCCAGCAGCTTCATGGAGCGCACGGCGCGGCGCAGCAGCCGGCGCAGGATGTAGCCGCGCCCCTCGTTGCCCGGGGTCACGCCGTCGCCGATCAGCATCAGCCCGCTGCGCACGTGGTCGGCCACCACCCGCAGCCGGACGTCGGCGTCGACGTCCTTGCCGTAGGTGACCCCGGCGAGGTCGGCGGCCCGGCGCAGCACCGGGGCGACCTCGTCGATCTCGTACATGTTGTCGACGCCCTGCAGCAGGTACGCGACCCGTTCCAGGCCCATCCCGGTGTCGATGTTCTTCTTCGGCAGCTCGCCGACGACCGTGAACTCCTCCTTGCCGCGGACGTCGGTGAGCTCGTACTGCATGAAGACGAGGTTCCAGATCTCCAGGAACCGGTCACCGGCGGTGTCCACCAGCGGGCCGCCGTCGGGACCGAACTGCGGACCGCGGTCGAAGTAGATCTCCGAGCACGGGCCCCCGGGGCCGGCCGCCCCGGTGTGCCAGTAGTTGTCCTTCTTCCCCAGCCGCTGGATCCGCTCGACCGGGAGGCCGGCGATGCGGCGCCAGGCGTCGGCAGCCTCGTCGTCGTCGAGGTAGACGGTCACCCAGATCCGGTCGGGGTCGAAGCCCAGCCCGCCGTCCTTCAGCCGCCCGGTGATCAGCTCCCAGGCGTGCTGGATCGCCCCCTCCTTGAAGTAGTCGCCGAAGGAGAAGTTGCCGTTCATCTGGAAGAACGTGCCGTGGCGGGTCGTCTTGCCCACCTCCTCGATGTCGAGGGTGCGCACGCACTTCTGCACGCTGGTGGCCCGCGGGAACGGCGCGGGTTCGCGGCCGGTCAGGTACGGGATGAACGGCACCATGCCGGCGACGGTGAACAGCAGCGACGGGTCGGGGGACACCAGCGAGGCGCTGGGCACGACGGTGTGCCCGCGCTGGGCGAAGTGCTCCAGGAAGCGGCGGCGGATCTCGGCGGTCTGCATCGTCTACTCAGTTCTGCGGGGCCCGCCACGGGTGCGGCGGGCCGGGGGGTCAGAGGTCGGCGGCGTGCGATCCGCGGCGCAGGGCCGCGGCGTCACCTGCGTCGGGCAGGGGCGCGTCCAGGCCGGTGCCGGCACGCAGCTCCAGCTCCCGCTCGCTCATCGCCTCGCGGACGTCGGCGCCGAAGTCGCCGATCGCGTCGGCGAGGTCGCGCAGCCCCTCGGCGATGGAGGCCCCGATCCCCGCAGGTGTCATCTTCTCCGCCGCGGCGGAGAGCTTGCGGACGACGAGCGCCCCGATGGTGATCCCCATGGCGAGCCAGAACAGCCGGCGCATCAGGCGGCCCGCCGGGCGGCCCGGCGCGCGCGGCGCGCCTCCTTGTCGCGACGGGCGGCGTCGGCGATGGCCTGGCCCTCCCGCTTCTTCTTCGCGGCGCTGCGCACGCCGTAGCTGAATGCGGCGACCTTGATCAGCGGGCTGCCCAGGGTGGCGGCGACGACGCTGGTGAGCGCGGCGACGTTGCTGGAGACGTTGGCGGCGTTGCCGGTGATGTCGTCGACCCGCTCCAGGTTGCTGTTCACGTGCGCGACCGTGGTGCTGGCCTGGCCGAGGATCGGCGCGCTCTGCTCGCGGACCTGGCGGATGGTCAGGGTGGTCTCGTCGAGCGTCCGGCCGAGCTTGAGCAGCGGGACGGCCACCAGGACCACCAGCAGCACCAGGGCCCCGGCTGCGATCAGCCCGGCGATCTCTCCTACGGACACGCGTGCTCCTGTTCTGAGGGGAATCGGCGCCGGGAAGCGACGTTCCGGCCACGCCACACTAGTCGCGGGCCCGCCCCGCCGTCCGTCCCCCGCCGGAGCGTCAGCGGGTTCGGCGGAGGATCGCCCGCAGCTTGCCCAGCCGTTCCGCCAGCCGCGCCTCCACGCCGCGGTTGGTCGGGCGGTAGTAGTCCCTGCCCACGAGCGCGTCGGGCGGGTACTGCTGCGGCACGATCCCGTCGGGGTGGTCGTGCGGGTACTGGTAGGTCTTCCCGTGGCCGAGCTTCTTGGCCCCCGCGTAGTGCGCGTCGCGCAGCCCCGGCGGCACCGGGCCGGCCAGGCCCGCGCGGACGTCGGCCACCGACTCGCCCATGGCCACTGTGACCGCGTTGGACTTCGGGGCGGTCGCCAGGTGCACGACGGCCTGGGCCAGCGGGAAGTGCCCCTCGGGCATGCCGATGAACTGCACCGCCTGCATCGCGGCCACCGCGACCTGCAGGGCCGTCGGGTCGGCCATGCCGATGTCCTCGCTGGCGCTGATCACCAGCCTGCGGGCGATGAAGCGCGGATCCTCCCCGGCCTCCACCATGCGGGCCAGGTAGTGCAGCGCGGCGTCCACGTCGCTGCCGCGGATCGACTTGATCAACGCGCTGGCGACGTCGTAGTGCATGTCGCCCTGCCGGTCGTAGCGCACCGCCGCCTGCGCCACCGCCGTCTCCAGGGTGGCGAGGTCGATCTCCGTCGCGCCGACGGCCCGCGCCGCCCCGGCGCCGGACTCCAGCGCGGTGAGCGCCTTGCGCCCGTCGCCGCCGGCGATCCGGACGAGGTGCTCCTGCGCCTCGTCGGTGAGCGTGACCTCCCCGTTCAGCCCGCGCTCGCTGGTGAGCGCGCGGTGCAGCAGCGCGCGGACGTCGTCGTCGGTGAGCGGCTGCAGCGCCAGGACGAGGCTGCGGCTCAGCAGCGGGCTGACCACGGAGAAGAACGGGTTCTCGGTGGTGGCGGCGATGAGGCTGACGATCCGGTCCTCGACCGCGGAGAGCAGGCTGTCCTGCTGGGTCTTGGAGAACCGGTGCACCTCGTCGATGAACAGCACGGTGCGCCGGCCGGCGTAGGTGAGCTCGCGCTTCGCGCTGGAGATGACCGCCCGCACCTCCTTCACCCCCGAGTCGAGGGCCGACAGCTGCACGAACTGGCGCTTGGTGGCCAGCGAGATCACGTGGGCCAGGGTCGTCTTGCCGGTACCGGGCGGGCCGTAGAGCACCAGCGACATCGGCTCGTCGGACTCGACCAGCCGGCGCAGCGGGGCGCGGTCACCCAGGAGGTGCTGCTGCCCGACCACCTCGTCGAGCGCGCGCGGGCGCATCCGCACCGCCAGCGGCGCCCCCGGGTCGACGACCGGCGCGCCGTCCTCCTCGGGAGCGGGGTCGAACAGCGAACTCACGGGTGAGGACGCTACCCGCGGGGCACGACGCTTCCCATGCAGCAGCGACGCATCGGGGACGCGACGGTCAGCGCGATCGGGCTGGGGGCGATGCCCCTGTCCACCAAGCAGGACCGGCCCTCCCGCGAGGAGGCGGTCGGCGTCGTGCGAGCCGCCCTGGACGCCGGCGTGACCCTGATCGACACCGCCGACGCCTACGCCCGCGACGAGGCCGAGTTCGGGCACAACGAAGAGCTGGTCGCCGAGGCGCTGCGCTCCATCGGCGGCGGCGACGTCCTGGTGGCGACCAAGAGCGGGCACACCCGCCGCGGCACCGACTGGGAGCTCGACGGGTCGCCGGCCTACCTGCGGCGGGCGTGCGAGGCATCGCTGCGCCGGCTCGGGGTCGACGCCATCGGGCTGTACCAGTTCCACCGGCCCGATCCCGCGACCCCGTGGGAGGAGTCGATGGGGGCGCTGCGACAGCTCGCCGACGACGGGCTGGTGCGGATGGTCGGCATCTCCAACGCCGACGTGGGGCAGATCGACGTCGCCCGGTCGATCGTGGGCGACGCGCTGGTGAGCGTGCAGAACCAGTTCTCGCCGGGCTACCGCTCCTCGCACGGCGAGCTCGAGCACTGCGCGGCGCACGGGCTGGCGTTCCTCCCGTGGAGCCCGTTCGGCGGGGTGAGCGCCGCGGGCTCCCTCGGCTCGTCGGCACCGGCGTTCGCGGAGGTGGCCCGGGAGCTCGGGGTGTCGGTCTACCAGGTGACGCTGGCCTGGCACCTGGCGCAGAGCGAGGCCGTCGTCCCCATCCCGGGCGCGTCCCGGGCGGCGACGATCGTGGATTCCGCGGCCGCCGCCGACCTGGCCCTCTCCCCTGACCAGCTGGCCCGCCTGAACGCCGCCTGACGGGCCGGCCGGCGGTATCCCGACCGCCGAGTGCGCAGTTGCTGCCGCCGACACGCGCCGACACTCCGGCGGCGGCGACAAGGACCACGCACTCGGCGCCGTCCACAGGCTGGGCGCCGTCCACGGATGGCGCCGCGACGATCGCGACGGGCGCACCACGCCCGACGCTCCGCCGGTGGACCGGACCGAGCTCCCCCCGGCCTACACCCGGGGCCAGGCGCTGGCCGCCGGGCTGACCCGCGCGCAGCTCCGGGACGACGGCGTGCGGGTGACTCGCGGCGCCTACGTCTCCCGGGCCGTACCGCTGTCGCTCCGAACGGCCTGCGCGGCGGCCCTGCCGGTGCTGCCACCCGACGTGACGTTCTCCCACCGGACCGCTGCCGGCCTGCTCGGCACACCCGTGCCGCACGAGTGGCCCCTGTCTGTCAGCGTGCCGCCCGGGTCGACACGACCCAGACGGGAGCGCATCCGCACGCACGTACGCCGACTCGAAGCCGCCGACGTGGTGCGGCACCGCGGCATCCCGGTGACCAGCGGCGCCCAGACCTGGCTCGACCTCGTCGCGGCGCTGCCTCCCGGCTCGAGCGGGCCGGTGGCACGCGGGGCATCGTCCTCGCCCGGGAGCTGGCGCCGCTGCTCTCGCCGTTCGCCGCCTCCCGCCCGGAGAGCCTGGTCCGGTATGCGCTGGTCAGCGCCGGACTCCCCCACCCCCGCGTGCAGGTCCCCATCCTCGACCGGGCGGGCCGCGTGGTGGCGCACGCCGACCACGGGTGGGAGCGCTGGAGTGTGGCGCTGGAGTACGAAGGCCGGCAGCACGCCGAGCGCGAGCAGTTCGGCCGCGACATCGACCGGTACTCGCTCATGGCAGCCGGCGGGTGGCTGGTCCTCCGGTTCGCCGGCCGCCACCTGGGCCGCCTGGACACCGTCGTCGACCGTGCAGCCGGCGCACTGCGGAGGCGTGGCGCCCAGTGGTGAGTCCGAGGCGTCAGCCGGGCCGGGCAGAGAGCTCCTGCGGCTGATCGGCCCGCGAGCCCGCCGGCGGTCGCAGCCGCGGGAGGACGACGGCCACCGCCGCCGCTCCCGCGATGGCGGCCAGCCACGGCACCAGGTCCCGGTTCGCCGGCAGCGACGCGAGGCCGAACACATGCCAGGCCGCGTCGAGCGCGTCGGGCAGCGTGGCCGGCAACCCGGCGCCTGGCCGCAGCAGCTGCTCGAGGTAGCTCACCGCGGTCAGGGCCGGGGCGACGAACCACGCGAGGAGCACCACGGCCGGCCACCACGCGAGCCGGGCGACCGGCCGGGCACCCACCACCACCAGGGCCGTTCCGAGTAGCGCGGCACCCAGCCACGACCCGAGGCGCCCCAGGGAGCCCGCACCGCCGACACCGACGAGGGCGAGCACGACCTGCGACACCCACCAGGAGGCGGCACCGGCGAGCACCGCCAGCCCCGGCGCGGCACCGGCGGCACCGAGGGCGGCCGGCGCGCCCAGCGCCCAGCCCGCCGCCGAGACCAGCACGACGACCACGCTCAGGCCTCCGACGACCGCCGGGTCCGTCTCGAACGTGTCCGGCGCGTTCGTCCGGAGCGTCGACGCGGTGCTCACCAGGGCGAGACCGACGGCCAGCGCCATCCCCGCCGCAGTGGCCGGCACCCCGGCCGCACGGCGCTCCGCGGCCCGGGCGAGCAGCCCCGCGGCCACGCCCCCGACCAGGGCCCCCAGCACGAGGGCACCGATCATCGAGGCAGCAGCGGGAGCGCGGTCCGGGCCCCGACCGGCACCATCCGCAGGCCGTCGAGCAACCAGGACAGGTAGCCGCCGACCCACCAGACGGCGGCCGCGAGCGGGACCGCGCCCACCAGGGCAACCGCCGCCTGGCCCGGTTCGCGGGGACGACCTGGGCCACGGGCACCTCCTGGTTGCGGAACGCCCCAGGACCCTAGCGCCCGAGGACCGCCTTCAGCGCCGACAGCACGAGCGCCACCTTCGCGGGGGCCGCGTTCGGGCCCATCAGGCCGATCCGCCAGACCGTCGAGGCGTACGCGCCCACTCCCCCGCCGATCTCCAGGTCGAAGCGCTCCAGCAGCTCGCGGCGGACGGCGGCCGAGTCCACGCCGTCGGGAACCTTCACCGTGGTCAGCTCCGGCAGCCGGTGCCCCTCCGCCGCGAACAGCTCCAGGCCCAGCCCGGCCAGCCCCTCGTGCAGCAGCCGCCCGGCCTCCGCGTGCCGGGCGTGGACGGCGTCCAGCCCCTCGTCGAGGATGCGCCCGAGCCCCGCGTGCAGCGACACGACCATCCCGGTCGGCGCGGTGTGGTGGTACGTGCGGCCACCGGACCCGGCCGCCTCGCCCGCGTACCCGCCGAGCATGCCCAGGTCGAGGTACCAGCTCTGCGGCTTCTCGATCCGCCGCTCCCACGCGCGGTCGTTGATCGTGAACGGCGCGAGCCCCGGCGCGACGCCCAGGCACTTCTGCGACCCGGAGTAGGCGAGGTCCACCCCCCACTCGTCGAGCTGCACCGGGATGCCGCCGAGCGAGGTGACGCAGTCGGCCAGCAGCAGCGCGTCACCCTTGCCGGCAGCCAGCGGCTGGAGGTCGGAGCGCACCCCCGTGGAGGTCTCGGCGTGCACGGCGGCGATGAGCTTCGGCGACGGGTGGGCGGCCAGCACGCGCTCGGCGTCGACCGGCTGCCCCCACTCGTGCTCCACCGCGATCACCTCGGCGCCGCAGCGGGCGGCGACGTCGGTCATCCGCTGCCCGAACAGGCCGTTCACCGCGACGACGACGACGTCTCCGGGCCCCACGGTGTTGACGAACGCCGCCTCCATGCCCGCCGACCCGGTGGCCGACAGCGGCAGCGTGCGCCGGTTCGCCGTGCCGAACACCTGGCGCAGCCGGTCGGATGTCTCGTCCAGGATCCGCAGGAACTCCGGGTCGAGGTGGCCGAGCAGCGGCTGCGCCAGCGCGACCTGCGCCTCCGGGTACGGGTTCGACGGGCCGGGTCCGAGCAGGGTGCGGGCACGCAACGGCATACGGGGCAACCTACCCAGGGTCGGGCCCGGCCACCGGGTTCGGGCCGGCGGGCCGGAGGGTCAGGCGGGGCGGTGGTGCAGCGCCGACCGGGGGCAGGTCATGGTCGCGGCCGTGGATCCGGAGCACCGTCCAGTCGTGCGGGTCCAGACCGGCCGGCGTCTCGATGACGGTGACGTGGGCGGCGAGGTCGGCGCTCATCGCCCCACCGCCGGAGTCGCGCACCGCCACGGACACGGTGAGGCGGCCGCCCTCGACCTCGACGTCGACCGGCATGCCCGGAGCGCTGCTGCTCCCCCAGGTGGTGATCGCCAGACGGGCGCCACCGTCGACCCAGACGGCCGGGGCAGCGGTCCGGTCGGGGGACCCGCGCCCGGGGCCCGGCTGCGAACCGGCCAGTGGCCGGCGCGCTCCGTCCGGTCGCCCCTCGTCGACCACGACCGGGACCACGACCGGCCCGCTCAGCCCTTCGTCGGGTCGGAGGGGCCGGGGGCGCCCGGCTCGCCCGGCAGTGCCGGCTCCTCCGGCTTCGCGTCGATGCCGGCCTCCTTGCGCTGCGCCTCGGTGATCGGCGTCGGCGCGCCGGTCAGGGGGTCGAACCCGGCGCCGGTCTTCGGGAAGGCGATGACCTCGCGGATCGACTCCACCCCCGACAGCAGCGCCGACAGCCGGTCCCACCCCAGCGCGGCACCGGCGTGCGGCGGCGGGCCGTAGGCGAACGCCTCGAGGAAGAACCCGAACCGCTCGCGGGCCTCCTCGCGCGACATCCCCAGGGTCTCGAACACCCGCTCCTGCAGCTCGGCGTCGTGGATACGCACCGACCCGCTCATGACCTCGTTGCCGTTGATCACCATGTCGTAGGCGTCGGACAGCGCCGCGCCCTTGTCCTCGGCGAACCGGTCCCGCCACTCGGGGGTGGGCGAGGTGAAGGGGTGGTGCATGAACGTCCAGTCGCCGTCCTCGGTCTCCTCGAACATCGGGAAGTCGACGACGAACAGGAACGACCAGGTGCCGGGCTCGATCAGGTCGAGGCGCTTGGCGATCTCGTTGCGCGCGGCGCCGAGCAGTTCCTGGGAGGAGCGCCGGGCCCCGGCGGCGAAGAAGACGCAGTCGCCCGGCTTGGCACCGACGGCCTCGACGAGACCCTCGCGCTCGGCGTCGGAGATGTTCTTGGCCACCGGGCCGCCGAGCGTGCCGTCCTCGGCGATCGTCACGTAGGCCAGCCCGCGGGCACCGCGGGACTTGGCCCAGTCCTGCCAGGCGTCGAACGCCCGCCGGGGCTGCGACCCGCCGCCGGGCATCACGACGGCGCCGACGTACGGCGCCTGGAAGACGCGGAACGGCGTGTCGGCGAAGTAGGAGGTCAGCTCGGTCAGCTCGACGCCGAACCGCAGGTCCGGCTTGTCCGAGCCGAACCGGTCCATCGCCTCGCGGTAGGTCATCCGCGGGATCTCGGGGATCTCGTACGACGCCAGCTCCCGCCACAGCGAGCGGACGACGTCCTCGGCGATCGCGAGCACGTCGTCGCGCTCGACGAAGCTCATCTCGAAGTCCAGCTGGGTGAACTCCGGCTGCCGGTCGGCGCGGAAATCCTCGTCCCGGAAGCAGCGGGCGATCTGGTAGTAGCGCTCCAGCCCACCGATCATCAGCAGCTGCTTGAACAGCTGCGGCGACTGCGGCAGCGCGTACCACTTGCCCTGCTGCAGCCGCACCGGCACGAGGAAGTCCCGGGCGCCCTCGGGCGTGGAACGGGTGAGGTTCGGCGTCTCCACCTCGACGAAACCGTGCTCCGCCATCACGCCGCGGGCGATGCGGCTGATCTCCGAGCGCAGCCGGATCGCCCGCGCCGGGCCCTGACGGCGCAGGTCGAGGTAGCGGTACCGGTAGCGGACGTCGTCGCTGGCGGCCTGGTCGGTCTCGATCGGGAACGGCAGCGGGGCCGACGTCGACAGCACCCGCAGCTCGGAGGTGGCCACCTCGATCTCGCCGGTGGGCAGCTCGGGGTTCTCGTTGCCCTCGGGCCGCCGGCGCACCTCGCCGGTGACGAGCACGCAGTACTCGTTGCGCAGGTGGTGGGCCTCCTCCTCGCGGACGACGACCTGCACGTAGCCGGAGGCGTCGCGCAGGTCGAGGAAGACCACGCCGCCGTGGTCGCGGCGGCGGGCGACCCAGCCGGCGAGGGTGACGGTGGTGCCGGCGTCGGACGCACGCAGCGTTCCGGCGTCGTGGGTGCGGAGCACGTCGGGCCTTTCGGTGGAGCGGAAGGAGGGGGTGGCTTACCAGCGGTCGTGCACGTGGGCGCGGATGCGCTCGTCGTACACCCGCTCGAGGTCGGCGAGCTGGGCGTCCGACAGCGGCGCCATGGTGGCTGCGGCGACGTTGCCGCGCACCTGGGTGACGTTGCGCGCCCCCGGGATGACGGTGGTGACGCCGGGCTGGTCGATCACCCAGCGCAGCGCGAAAGCCGCGGTGGGCACGGCGTCGCCGGCGATCTCGGCCACCTCGCGGGCGGCCGCGACACCGACGTCGAAAGGCACGCCGGCGAAGGTCTCGCCCACGTCGAAGGCCTCGCCGTGCCGGTTGAAGTTCCGGTGGTCGTTCTCCGGGAACGTCGTCGACTCGTCGTACTTGCCGCTGAGCAGGCCGCTGGCCAGCGGAACGCGGGCCAGGATGCCCACGCCGGCGTCGGCAGCCGCGGGCAGCAGCTCCTCCAGCGGCTTGCGCCGGAAGATGTTCAGGATGACCTGGATGGTGGCCACCCCCTCGTGCTGCAGCGCGGTGAGACCCTCGGCCACCGTCTCGACCGAGACGCCGTAGGCCGCGATCGAGCCGTCCGCCACGAACCCGTCGAGGGCGTCGTAGACGCGCTGGTCGGAGTAGACGGCGGTGGGCGGGCAGTGCAGCTGGACCAGGTCGAGGGTGTCCACGCCCAGGTTCCGACGCGACCGGTCGATCCACGCGCGCAGGTTCTCGGGCGTGTACTGCTCCGCGGTGAAGGGGTCGGCACGGCGGCCGGCCTTGGTGGCGACGAACGGCCGGTCGGCCCGGGGCGCGAGCGCCTTGCGGATGCGCTCCTCCGAGCGGCCGTCGCCGTAGACGTCGGCGGTGTCGAGCAGGGTCACCCCGGCGTCGAGCGCGGCGTCGAGGACCTCGGCGGCGGTGTCCTCGTCGACGTCGCCCCAGTCACCGCCGAGCTGCCACGTGCCCAGCCCGATCACGCTGACGTCGGCCCCGGTCTTCCCGAGCGGTCGCTGCTCCATCGAAGAAGTCACCCCTCCACACTCGCACGCACCCGGTCGAACAGCTCACCCACGGGGACGGCGACCTGCTCACCTGTGCGCATGTCCTTGAGCTGGCCCACGCCGTCGGCGAGGTCCCGCTCCCCGATGACGACGACGTGCGAGGCACCCGACCGGTCGGCGGCCTTCATCGCGCCCTTGAGGCCGCGGTCGCCGTAGACCGTGTCGGCCGCGACCCCGGCGGCGCGCAGCTGACCGACCAGCCGCACGGCCACCCGCTTCGCCTCGGCGCCCAGCGGGACCACGAACGCCTGCACGCCCGCGACCGCGCCGACGTCGAGCCCCTCGGCCTGGACGGCCAGCAGGGTGCGGTCCACCCCGACGGCGTAGCCGATGCCGGATACGTCGGGGCCGCCGAGCGCGGCCGAGAGCCCGTCGTAGCGCCCCCCGCCGCCGATGGCCGACTGCGCGCCGAGGCCGTTGTGCACGAACTCGAACGTCGTCTTCGTGTAGTAGTCCAGCCCGCGCACCAGCCGCGGCGCCTCGGTCCAGGTCACGCCGAGGTCGGTGAGGTGCTGGCGGACGGCGTCGTAGTGCGCCTTCGTGGTGTCCGACAGGTGGTCGACCATCAGCGGGGCCTCGTCGAGCTGGGCCTGCACCTCGGGCCGCTTGTCGTCGAGCACCCGCAGCGGGTTGATCGCCGCCCGGCGCCGGGTCTCCTCGTCGAGGTCGAGCTTCGCCAGGTAGGCCACCAGCAGCTCGCGGTACTGCGGCCGGCAGGTGGCGTCTCCCAGCGAGGTCAGCAGCAGCTCGAAGTCGGTGAGCCCGAGGTCGCGGAACCCCTGCACGCCCAGCGCCACCACCTCGGCGTCCAGCGCGGGGTCGTCGACGCCGAGCGCCTCCATGTCCACCTGGGTGAAGTGCCGGTAGCGGCCGGCCTGCGGGCGCTCGTACCGGAACGCCGAGCCGACCGTCCACAGCTTCACCGGCAGTGCGGCGGCGTGCAGCCGGTGCTCGATGAACGCCCGCATGAGCCCGGCGGTCAGCTCGGGGCGCAGGGTCAGCGACCGGCCGCCCCGGTCCTCGAACGTGTACATCTCCTTGGTCACGACGTCGGTGGACTCACCGACCCCGCGGGAGAAGACGGCGGTCTCCTCGAACACCGGCGTCTCGACGTACCCGTAGCCGGCCCGGCGCAGCGGCGCGGTCAGCGCGTCCCGGACGGCGAGGAACCGTGCCGAGTCCGGCGGCAGCGTGTCGAAGGTGCCCTTCGGGGCGGTCAGCCCGCTCACAGCCCGCGCCCCTTCGGCGCCTGCGCGGCCTCGGCCAGGTAGGGGTTGGTCGCCCGCTCCCGACCGATCGTGGTCGCCGGGCCGTGGCCGGGCAGCACCACGGTCTCGTCGTCCAGCGGCAGCACGACGTCGCGCAGCGAGCGCAGCATCGCGTCCCACGAGCCGCCCGGCAGGTCGACGCGGCCCACCGAGCCCGCGAACAGCACGTCCCCGGCCAGCAGCCCGGGCGCCTCACCGAGGTCGAGGGAGAACATCACCGAGCCCTGGGTGTGCCCGGGCGCGTGCCGGACGGTGAGATCCACCCCGGCCAGCGACAGCACCGCGCCGTCGTCCAGCGTGCGGACCTCCGACGGGTCCGGGAGCCGGACCCCCGTGATCAGCGGCGCCAGCTGCGGCCCGTGCCAGCGCACCGGGTCGGAGAGCATCCCGAAGTCGTCGGGGTGCAGGTAGGCGGGGATGTCGTAGCCGTCGCACACCGGCAGCACCGAGAAGGTGTGGTCCAGGTGCCCGTGGGTCAGCACGACCGCGACCGGCTTGAGACCGTCGTCGGCGAGCATGCGGGCCAGGGGCTCGACGGCGTCCATGCCCGGGTCGACGACGACGCACTCCTGGCCCGGCCCGGAGGCGACGGCGTAGCAGTTGGTGCCGAACGCGCCGGCGGGGAACGAGCGGATGAGCACCCGTGCAGGTTACGCGGGGCTCCCCGCCGCACCCGGCGCTGCCAGGGATCGCCCAGCCCCGGCACCTAGACTCGCACCCCGACCAGCGCCGCCGCCCGCCGCACCCGGCCGTGCACCGCGCCCCGTCCGCCGAGGAGTCCGCCCCCGTGCCCACGAACAAGCAGCGCCGGGAAGCCGCGCAGCGCCACCTGCAGCGCCAGCTGGAGCGCCGCACCGAGCAGGCGAAGAAGCGCCGCCGCAACCTGGGGCTGCTGCTCACCGCGATCGCCGTCGTCGCGATCGTGGGCGCCGCGCTGCTCATCACCAACGTGTTCGGCGGGGACGACGAGACCGACGACCTGGCGGCCGACCCGACGACCCCGGCGGCCACCTCGTCAGCGGCGCGCACCACCAACGCCGACGGCACCGTCACCTGCGAGTACCTGCCCGACGAGTCGGGGAACACCAACCTGACCGACGTCGGGACGCCGCCGAACCCGGAGGCCACCCCCACGCAGGGCACCGCCACCCTCCTGATGAGCACGAACCAGGAGGATCTCACCCTCACGCTGGACCGGGCGCAGGCCCCGTGCGCGGCGGCGAGCTTCGTGTACCTGACCGAGCAGGGCTTCTACGACGACACCTCCTGCCACCGGCTGGTGAACGCCGAGACGTTCGGGGTGCTGCAGTGCGGCGACCCGACCGGCACCGGCGCCGGCGGCCCGAGCTACAAGTACGCCGAGGAGGTCACCCCGGACACCACGTACCCGCGGGGCACCGTCGCCATGGCGAAGACCGCCGCGCCCAACAGCACGGGCGGTCAGTTCTTCCTGACCTTCGTCGACACCGAGCTGCCGCCGGAGTACACCGTGGTCGGCTCGATCGACGAGGCGGGGCTGGCCGTGCTCGACGAGGTGGCCGCCGGTGGGGTCCAGGGCGCGGACGGCCCCGGCGACGGCGCGCCGAACATCCCGGTGACGATCGAGGACATGGCCGTCGTCGGCTGAGGCGCGGCGCCGCCGTCGGGCGCCGGCACGTCCTGGCTCACCTGGCGGGGTCCTGGCTCAGCGTCGACAGTGAGCCAGGACCCCGAACGATCAGGTGACCTGATCATCAGGGGACGGCCCGGTCCGGCGGTCGCCGTGCGGGCTGCGGCTACGCGGTGACGCGCTCGACGTCGAAGACGCCGTCCACGTTGCGCACCGTCTGCAGCACCGCGCCCAGGTGCGCCGGGTCCGCCAGCTCGAAGGTGAACCGGCTGATGGCCACGCGGTCGCGGCTGGTCTGCACCGACGCCGAGAGGATGTTGACCCGCTCGTCGGCCAGCGCCTTGGTCACGTCGGAGAGCAGCCGGTGCCGGTCGAGGGCCTCCACCTGGATGGCCACGAGGAACACCGACCCCGGCGACGACGCCCACTCGACCTCGACCAGACGTTCAGGCTTGCTGCGCAGGTCCCCGGCGTTGGTGCAGTCGGTCCGGTGCACGCTCACGCCGCCGCCGCGGGTCACGAACCCAAGGACGTCGTCGCCGGGGACCGGGGTGCAGCACTTGGCGAGCTTGGCCCAGACGTCGGTCATGCCGTGCACGACGATGCCCGGGTCGCCACCGGCCGAGCGGCGCGCCACCGGCCGGCGGGTGGGGATCGCGGTCTCGGCGATGTCCTCGGTCGCGCCCTCGCTGCCGCCGAGCGCGGCCATGAGCTTCTCGACCACGGAGGCCGCGGAGAGCTGGTTCTCCCCCACCGCGGCGTAGAGGGCGGTGACGTCGGCGAACCGCAGGTCCTTGGCCAGCGTCGACAGCGCCTCGCCGCCGAGCAGCCGCTGCAGCGGTAGCCCGGCCTTGCGCATCGCGCGGGTCAGCGACTCCTTGCCGGCGTCGACGGCGTCCTCGCGGCGCTCCTTGGTGAACCACTGACGGATCTTGGTGCGGGCGCGGGAGGAGCCGACGAAGGTCAGCCAGTCCTTCGAGGGGCCGGCCGTGGGCGACTTCGAGGTGAAGATCTCGACCACGTCGCCGTTGCTGAGCTTGCTGTCGAGCGACACGAGCGAGCCGTTCACGCGGGCGCCGATGGTGCGGTAGCCGACCTCGGTGTGCACCGCGAAGGCGAAGTCGACGGGCGTGGAGTCCCCGGGCAGGCTCACCACGTCGCCCTTGGGCGTGAAGACGAAGACCTCCTGCGGCCCCAGGTCGTAGCGCAGGGTCTCGAGGAACTCCCCCGGCTCCTGGGCCTCCCGCTGCCAGTCCAGCAGCTGGCGCAGCCACAGCATGTCGTCGGGCGAGCCGGCCTTGGGCGGCGCACCGCTCTCCCCCGCGGCCGGCTTGCCCCCGGCGCGGGCCTTCTCCTTGTACTTCCAGTGCGCCGCGATGCCGTACTCGGCGGTGCGGTGCATGTCGTGGGTGCGGATCTGCAGCTCGACCGGCTTGCCCTGCGGCCCGATGACCGTCGTGTGCAGCGACTGGTACATGTTGAACTTCGGCATCGCCACGAAGTCCTTGAAGCGGCCCGGCACCGGCTGCCAGTGGGCGTGCATGATGCCGAGCGCGGCGTAGCAGTCGCGCACCGAGTCGACCAGGATGCGGATGCCGACGAGGTCCCAGATGTCGGTGAAGTCCCGGCCGCGGACGATCATCTTCTGGTAGATCGAGTAGTAGTGCTTCGGCCGCCCGGTGACGACCGCGTCGATCTTGGCCGCCTTCAGCTGCTCGGTCACCGACGCGGCGACCTCGGCCAGGTAGGTGTCGCGGGAGGGGGCCCGCTCGGCCACCAGCCGCACGATCTCGTCGTAGCGCTTGGGGTAGAGCGTGGCGAACGCGAGGTCCTCCAGCTCCCACTTGATCGTGTTCATGCCCAGCCGGTGGGCCAGCGGGGCGAGGATCTCGAGCGTCTCGCGCGCCTTCTTCTCCTGCTTCTCGGGCGGGAGGAAGCGCAGCGTGCGCATGTTGTGCAGCCGGTCGGCCAGCTTGATGACCAGCACCCGCGGGTCGCGGGACATCGCCACGATCATCTTGCGGATCGTCTCGGCCTGGGCGGCGTCACCCAGCTTCACCTTGTCGATCTTGGTGACCCCGTCGACCAGGTGGGCGACCTCCGAGCCGAAGTCGGTGGTGATCGTCTCCAGGGTGACGCCGGTGTCCTCGACCGTGTCGTGCAGCAGCGCCGCGATCAGGGTGGTCGTGTCCATCCCGAGGCCGGCCAGGATGGTGGCGACGGCGAGCGGGTGGGTGATGTAGGGGTCGCCGCTCTTGCGCTTCTGGCTGCTGTGCGCGGTCTCGGCGACGTCGTAGGCGCGTTGCAGCAGCGCCAGGTCGGCCTTGGGGTGGCTCTGCCGGTGCAGCGACGCCAGTGGCTCGAGCACGGGGCGCACCAGGCCGCTGCGCTGCCCGGCGACGATCCGCCGGGCGAGGCGGTCGCGCACCCGCCGGCGGGGGGTGCCGAGGTCGGCGTCGGGCGGGTCGGCGCCGACGTCGTCGGGACGGCGGACCGCGGGCCGCTCGGGCAGCGGGCTGCGGACCGGCGCCTCACCCACCGCATCAGCGACGGCCCCACCGGAGACCGCACCGGGCCGCGCCACAGCCGCGTCGGCGGCTACTTCGGAGGCCACGGGCGACTCCTGCGGCTGGCAGAGGGGGGACCCCCACCATGCTAGCCGGACCACGCCCGCCGCCGCCCGGGCGGCGAGCGGGTTCTCCCTCGGTCAGGTGGTCCAGAGTGCGTGCACCGGGTGCGGTGCCAGGAGCTGCCGCCCCCCGAGGGCCGCCAGCTCGACGACCACCGAGATCGCCGCCACCACGCCGCCGAGCTGCTCGACCAACGCCACGGCGGCGCCGAGCGTGCCGCCGGTGGCGAGCACGTCGTCGACGAGCAGCACCCGCTGACCGGGGCGGACCGAGTCCGCGTGCAGCTCCAGCGTCGCCGTCCCGTACTCCAGGGTGTAGTCGGCTGACACCCGCTCGCGCGGCAGCTTGCCCGCCTTGCGGATGGGCACCACGCCCACCCCGGCGTCGAGCGCCACCGCCGCGGCCAGCAGGAACCCGCGCGCCTCCACCCCGGCGACGACGTCGAACGGCCGCGGACCGGACCCGTGCGGCGCCGCCAGCCCGTCGACCATGCGCCGGAAGGCGGGCCCGTCGGCGAAGACCGGGGTCAGGTCGCGGAAGACGATGCCCGGTTCCGGGTGGTCGGGGACGTCGACGGTGAGGGAGGCGATGAGCTCGTCGAGCGGCTGCTCGACCGGCGCCGCGCTCACCGGCGCCGCTTGCCCGACGGCCGGCTGGACCCGGGGCGCTGCGGGCGGGCACCCGGCCGCGGGGCGGCGCTGGCGCCCCGTGGCGCGTCCGGCCGCACCGACGGCGGCGACTCGACGACGACGTCGGCGGTGACGGCACCGGGCAGCTCGGAGGCCGCGGCCGCGCCGGTGCTCCGGCGCCGGCGGGCACTGGCCACGGGACCGGCCGGGACGGCGGCGCCGTCGGCCCGCGCGGCCGAGGAGCGCCTGGCCAGCACCCGCCGGCGCAGCGCCTGCTGGGCCGGCTCGCGCTCCTTGAGGTCGGCGACGATCGGCGTGGCGAGCACGATCGACGAGTAGGTACCGGCGGCCAGGCCCACGAAGAGCACGAGGGCCAGGTCCTTGAGGGTGCCCACGCCGAGCAGGCCGGCACCCACGAAGAGCAGGCCGGCGACCGGGAGCAGCGCGATGACCGAGGTGTTGATCGACCGCATCAACGTCTGGTTGACGGCGAGGTTGGCCGCCTCGCCCCAGGTCATGCGGGCGCTGCGCTCCAGGTCGCGGGTGTTCTCGTCGACCTTGTCGAACACGACGACGGTGTCGTACAGGGAGAAGCCGAGGATCGTGAGGAAGCCGATGACCGTCGACGGCGTGACCTCGAAGCCGACCAGGGCGTACACCCCGGCGGTGACGACGATGTCGTGCACGAGCGCGGCCATGGCGCCGACGGCCATCTTCGGCTGGAAGCGCACGGCGAGGAAGAGCACGACGGCGACGAGGAAGACCGCCAGCGCCACGAGCGCCTGGTCGGTGATGTCCTGGCCCCACTCCGCGCTGACCGACTCCGGGCTGACCTGCTGCGGGGCGATGCCGACGGCCTCGGCCATCTCCTCCACCACGGCGCGCTCGGTCTCGTTGTCCAGCTGCGAGGTGCGGATGAGCAGCGTGTTGCCGCCGACGACCTGGGCGGAGGCGACATCGGCGCCGGCGTCCTCCGCGGCGGCGCGCGCCTGCTGCAGCTGCTGCTCGGTGCCGGGCAGCCGGAAGCTGTTACCGCCCTCGAAGTCGATGCCGAAGTTGAACCCGCGGAAGACCATCGAGAGCAGGCACAGCAGCACCACGACCGCGGTGATCCGGTAGATCAGGCGGCTGCGACCGACGACGTCCAGGCCGGCCTCGCCGTTGTAGAGCCGGTGGGCCAGTCCGCCGCGTCCGCCGCGTCCGCCGGGCGCGGCCGGGGTGGCGGCGTCGTCGTCGCTGCCCGGGTCCTGGGGCAGCCCGGCGTCGGCGAGCGCCTCCTCGCCGGTGCTCACCGGCGGCTGCTCGGAGGTCGGCTCGGCCGGGTCCGTCGGGCGGGTCATGAGGTGCTCCTGTCCTGCCGGCCGCCGACCGCGGCGGTGGCACCGACGAGTTCCCGCGCCGGTGCGGCGGGGCCCGTGCGACGGGTGTGCTCCACCCGGCCGAGGCCCGAGAACCGGTTCTTGCCGAAGTTCTTGAACCGGGAGAGCACGGCCATGAGCGGGTGGGTGAAGAGGAAGACGACGACGAGGTCGAGCACCGTCGACATGCCGAGGGTGAAGGCGAAGCCCTTCACGTCGCCGATGGCGAGCAGGTACAGGATCGCCGCGGCCAGGAAGCTGACCGCGTCCGCGGACAGGATGGTGCGCCGCGCCCGGACCCAGGCCCGGGGAACCGCCGACCGCAGCGACCGGCCCTCGCGGATCTCGTCCTTGAGCCGCTCGAAGTACACGACGAAGGAGTCGGCGGTGATGCCGATCGAGACGATGAACCCGGCGATGCCGGCGAGGCTGAGGGTGAAGCCGATCTCCCGCCCCAGCAGGATCAGGCAGGCGTAGACGACCACCGCCGAGAGGATCAGGCTGGCGATCATCACGAGGCCGAGCAGCCGGTAGTAGACCAGCGCGTACACGAAGACCAGCGCGATGCCGAGGGCGCCCGCGATGAGGCCTGCCTCCAGCTGCTCCTCGCCGAGCTCGGTGGAGATCGACTGGGCGGTGGCCTGGGTGAAGGTCAGCGGCAGGGCGCCGTACCGGAGCTGGTTGGCCAGCTCGGTGGCCGACTCCTGGTCGAAGCTGCCCTGGATGGTGGTCTGGCCGTTGATGGCGCCCTGGATGGTGGGCGCGGAGACGACCCGGCCGTCCAGGGTGAAGGCCACGTTCGACCCCACGTTGGCCGCGGTGTAGTTGGCCCACGTCTCCCGCCCGCCGGACCGGAAGTCCAGCAGGACGATCCAGCTGCCGTCGGTCGGGTGGGTGGCGGCGTTGGCGTCGTCGATCTCGGTGCCCTCGATGATCGTGGGGCCGAGCAGGTACTTGACGGTGCCGTCCTCGCTGCACGCGGCCACGAAGTCCTCGGGCCGGGTCACCTCGCCCAGCAGCTCCTCCGCGTCGCAGGTCAGCGTCGCGAACTCGGCGGCGGCCTCCTCCTGCGTGACGGCGGGGGCGTCCGGGTCGGGCAGCGTGGGGTCGGCGACGGCGCCGTCGCCGGTCGCCGGGTCCTCCGCCGCGTCGCCGGTGTCCTCCGCGGCGCTCCCGTCGGCCGTCTCCCCCTCGGTCGCCTCGGCGTCGGTGCCGGGCTCCTCCTCGGCGGGGCCGGCGGGGGCCACCTCCAACACGGGCCGGAAGCGCAGCTGCGCCGTGGCACCGAGCTCCCGGGCCTGTTCGCCGTCGTCCCCGGGCACCGAGATGATGATGTTGGAGTCGCCCTCGGTGACCACCGAGGCCTCGGCGACGCCGAGGCCGTTCACCCGCTGCTCGATGATCCGCCGGGCCAGCTCCAGGTCCTCCTGGGCCGGCGCCTGGCCGTCGGGGGTGCGGGCGGTCAGGGTCACCGTCGTGCCGCCGCGCAGGTCGAGGCCGAGCTGCGGCGTCCGGGTGTCCCCGGTGAAGAAGACCAGCCCGTAGAGCAGGGCGACGATCAGCACGAACGCGCCGAAGTAGCGCCCCGCGGGGAGGGTGCGGTTGGCCACGGAGGTCCCCCGGGTCAGACCGTGCCGTCGGCCGGGCGCGCGGGGTCCTCGTCGGACGGCGCGGTCCCGGCCGGGCGGCGGACCTCGAGGATCGCCTGGCGGGCGAAGGTCGCCACGACACCCGGCGCGATCTCGAGGTCGATGGTGGTCTCACCGACCCCGGCCACCGTGCCGTGCATGCCGCTGGTCGTCATGACCGGGGTGCCGACGGTCAGGGAGGCCAGCAGAGCCGCGTGCTGCTCCTGCATCTTCTTGCGCTGTCGCGCGGGCAGCACGAACAGCACGACGGCCAGCAGGGCCAGCATGATCAGCGGGAAGTACTCCACGACAGGTGTGCCTCTCTTCCGCGACCGGTTGCTCGCGGTGGGTGCGGCCCGGGACGGGACCGCTCGGGTGCATCGGTTGCCGTACGCACGGCGACCAGGCGGGACGCGCACGGCCCGGCCTGCGAGTTGCGCGCCAGCGTCCGGGAGTCTAGGCGTCGAACAGGGTCTCTGACGACGACCCCGGTGCCTGTGGGTCTGCTGTGACCCGGCCGAGCGCGCCGCCGCCGGCCGGCAGCGGCCGGCCGAGGTGCGCCCAGGCGGCCTCGGTCGCGACCCGCCCGCGCGGCGTGCGGGCCAGCAGCCCGGCGCGCACCAGGAACGGCTCGCACACCTCCTCCACCGTGTGCGGCTCCTCGCCGACGGCCACCGCCAGGGTGGCGACGCCGACCGGCCCGCCACCGAACTTGCCGACCAGCGCGTCCAGCACCTCCCGGTCCAGCCGGTCCAGGCCCAGGTGGTCGACGTCGTACAGGGCCAGCGCGGCCTCGGCGACCTCGCGGGTCACCCGGCCGTCGGCCTCCACCTCGGCGTAGTCGCGCACCCGGCGCAGCAGCCGGTTGGCGATGCGCGGGGTCCCGCGGGAGCGCCCCGCGATCTCCGCCGACCCCTCGTCGGTCAGCTCCACCCCGAGCAGCGCCGCGCTGCGGGCCAGCACCCGCTGCAGGTCGGCCGGCTCGTAGAACTCCATCTGGCCGACGAAGCCGAACCGGTCCCGCAGCGGGCCGGTGAGCAGCCCGGCGCGGGTGGTGGCGCCGACCAGCGTGAACGGGTTGATCTCCAGCGGGATCGCCGTCGCCCCGGGGCCCTTGCCGACGACGACGTCGACCCGGAAGTCCTCCATCGCCATGTAGAGCAGTTCCTCGGCGGGGCGGGCGATGCGGTGGATCTCGTCGATGAAGAGGACGTCGCCGGGGGCCAGGTTCGACAGCATCGCGGCGAGGTCGCCGGACCGCTCGATCGCCGGCCCACTGGTGATCTTCACCGAGGTGCCCAGCTCGGAGCCGATGATCAGCGCCAGGCTGGTCTTCCCCAGCCCGGGCGGGCCGGAGAGCAGGACGTGGTCGGGCGTGCGGCCACGGCGGCGCGCCCCCTCGAGCACCAGCGCCAGCTGGCGGGCGACCTTGGGCTGGCCGATGAAGTCGTCGAGCGAGTGCGGGCGCAGCGCCGACTCGACGACCCGCTCCTCGTCCCCCGCCTGCGGCGACACCGACCACTCCGGCGCCGCCTCGGCGGCCAGCTCACCGGTCAGCGACCGGTCGAACGGCGCGGTCACGACCTACCCAGCAGCTGGAGCGCCCGCCGCAGCAGCACCGCGACCTCCACGCTCCCCGTCGCCGCGAGCTGCTCGTCGGCCACCGGGGCCAGCTGGGCGACCGCCCCCTCGGCCTCCTTGCCGCTCCACCCCAGCCCGACGAGGGCCGAGGTGAGCTGGTCCCGCCACGGGGCCACCGGCGTGACCGACGGCAGCCCGGCGGGCGCCGGCGCGTCCAGCGAGGTGTCGGTGCTGGTCGAGCCGAGGCGGTCGCGCAGCTCGAGGATGAGCCGCTCGGCCCCCTTCTTGCCGATGCCGGGGACCTGCATGAGCGCCTTGACGTCGGCCATCGAGACGGCGCGGCGGACCTCCCGTGGCGGGTGGATGGCCAGCACCGCCTGGGCCAGCCGCGGCCCGACGCCGTTCGCCGTCTGCAGCAGCTCGAACAGCTGGCGCTCGTCGTCGTCGGCGAAGCCGTAGAGGGTGAGCGAGTCCTCACGCACGACCAGGCTGGTGGCCAGCCGGGCGGCCTCCCCCACCTGCAGCCGGGCGATCGTCCCCGGGGTGCACTGCACCGCCAGGCCGATCCCGCCGACCTCGACGACGGCGCCGTCGGGCCCCACCGCGGCCACCCGGCCGTGCACGCTGGCGATCATCGGGCCGCCACCCCCGTCCACCGGGGCAGCGTGCCGGTGGACCGCACCGGCGCGCCGATCCCGCCGGCGATCGCGGCGGTCCGCAGCCGCTGCTGCGCCGGGCCGCGCCACGCGTGGCAGACCGCCAGCGCCAGGGCGTCGGCGGCGTCGGCCGGCTTGGGGGCGGTGGCGAGCCCCAGGACCCGGGTGACCATGAGGGTGACCTGCTCCTTGTCCGCGCGGCCGTTGCCCGAGATCGCCGCCTTCACCTCGCTGGGCGTGTGCCAGGCGACCGGGCGGTCGGCCTGGGCGGCGGCCAGCGCGGCGACGCCCGCCGCCTGCGCCGTGCCCGTCGCCGTGCCCTTGTTGTTCTGGGTGAACACCCGCTCGATCGCCACGACGTCGGGACGGTGCTCGCGCAACAGCGCCGTGACGGCGGTGTGCAGCTCGAGCAGCCGCAGCTCGAGGTCGAGCTCGGCCATGGTGCGGACCACGCCGACGCCGACCGCCGTCGGCCGCGCCCCCGGGCGCCCGTCGACCACGCCCCACCCGCACCGGGTGAGGCCCGGGTCGATACCGAGCACCCGCATCGTCACGCTCCCGTCAGCCGAACTGGTGTTCGACCGAGGCTAACCGCAGCCCCCGACCGGACCCCGTCAACACGCCAGGTGATCTGACGAATCGGCACCGGGGTCCTTCTAGGCGTCGGCGGTGACCTTCTCCATGACGTCGTCGGGCACCTCGTAGTTGGCGTAGACGTTCTGCACGTCGTCGAGGTCCTCGAGGGCGTCGATGAGCTTGAAGACCTTGGTCGCCCCGTCCTCGTCGAGCTCCACCTGGACGCTGGGCAGGAAGCCGGCGTCGGCCGAGTCGTACTCGATACCGGCCTCCTGCAGCGCGGTGCGCACGGCCACCAGGTCACCGGGCTCGCAGATGACCTCGAGCGTGTCGCCCAGGTCGCGCACCTCCTCGGCGCCGGCGTCCAGCACCGCCATCAGCACGCTGTCCTCGTCGACGTCGCCGGACTTCGGCACCACGACCACGCCCTTGCGGGAGAAGAGGTAGGAGACCGAGCCGGGGTCGGCCATCGACCCGCCGTTGCGGGTCATGGCGGTGCGGACCTCCATGGCCGAGCGGTTCTTGTTGTCGGTGAGGCACTCGATGAGCACCGCGACACCGCCGGCCGCGTAGCCCTCGTAGGTGATGCCCTGGTAGTCGACGCCACCGGCCTCGGCGCCCGATCCGCGCTTGACCGCACGGTCGATGTTGTCATTGGGCACCGAGCTCTTCTTCGCCTTCTGGATGGCGTCGAAGAGCGTCGGGTTGCCGGCGGGGTCACCGCCGCCCGTGCGGGCGGCGACCTCGATGTTCTTGATCAGCTTGGCGAAGAGCTTGCCGCGCTTGGCGTCGATCCCGGCCTTCTTGTGCTTGGTCGTCGCCCACTTGGAGTGGCCGCTCACGGCTCTCCCCTCTCTGCGTCGGCCAGGTGAGCGCGCACGATGTCGACGAACAGCGCGTGCACCCGGCGGTCCCCGGTCAGCTCGGGGTGGAAGCTGGTGGCCACCACGTCGCCCTGGCGGACCGCGACGATCCTACCGTCGGCCGCACCGCCCACGACCCGCCCGAGGACCTGCACCCCCGGGCCGGCCTCCTCCACCCACGGCGCGCGGATGAAGACGGCGTGCAGCGGGCCCCCGCCGAGCCCGTCCAGCTCGACCCGGGTCTCGAAGGAGTCGGCCTGCCGGCCGAAGGCGTTCCGCCGGACGGTCACGTCCAGCCCGCCGACGGTCGGCTGCCCCGGCGGGGCGCCGACCAGCCGGTCGGCGAGCAGGATCATGCCCGCGCAGGTCCCGTAGGCGGGCAGCCCCGCGCGCACCGCCGCGCGCAGCGGCTCGAGCAGACCGAACCGCCCGGCCAGGGTCCCCATCGTCGTCGACTCCCCGCCGGGGACGACGATCCCGTCGACGCCGGCCAGCTCCTCCGGCCGGCGCACCGGCCGCGGCTCGGCCCCCTCGGCCCGCAGCACCGCGAGGTGCTCGCGGACGTCGCCCTGCAGCGCCAGCACCCCGATGACGGGGGCGGTCACCACCCGCGGGTGGCGTAGCGCTCGGCCGCCGGCAGCGTCGAGACGTCGATCCCGACCATCGGCTCGCCCAGCCCGCGCGAGACCTTGGCGATCACGTCGGGGTCGTCGGAGAACGTCGTCGCCTGCACGATGGCCGCCGCCCGCTGCGCCGGGTGGCCGGACTTGAAGATGCCCGAGCCGACGAACACGCCCTCGGCGCCCAGCTGCATCATCATCGCCGCGTCGGCCGGGGTGGCGATGCCACCGGCGGTGAACAGCACCACCGGCAGCTTGCCGAGCCGGGCCACCTCGGCCACCAGGTCGTACGGCGCCCGCAGCTCCTTGGCGGCCACGAAGAGCTCGCTCTCGTCGAGGGTGCCCAGCGCCTTGATGCCGGCCCGGATCGACCGCATGTGCCGGGTGGCCTCCACGACGTTGCCGGTGCCGGCCTCGCCCTTGGACCGGATCATCGCCGCGCCCTCGGAGATGCGCCGCAGCGCC
The DNA here is from genome assembly GCF_054050975.1 of Blastococcus sp. SYSU DS0828. Lineage (NCBI taxonomy): Bacteria > Bacillati > Actinomycetota > Actinomycetes > Geodermatophilales > Geodermatophilaceae > Blastococcus > Blastococcus sp. SYSU DS0828. The sequence goes on from NZ_JBJHAK010000014.1 coordinate 62,767, forward strand.
TCGCCGAGGTCGGTGGCGCCGCAGACGAACGGCACGGTGAACGCGTGCTTGTCGATGTGGTGCGCCTCGTCCGCGGGGGTGAGCACCTCGGACTCGTCGATGTAGTCCACACCGAGGGACTGCAGCACCTGCGCCTCGACGAAGTGGCCGATGCGGGCCTTGGCCATCACGGGGATGGAGACGGCGTCGACGATCCCCTGGACCATGTCCGGGTCGCTCATCCGCGCGATGCCGCCCTGGGCGCGGATGTCGGCCGGCACCCGCTCCAGCGCCATCACCGCCACGGCGCCGGCGTCCTCGGCGATCCGGGCCTGCTCTGGCGTGACGACGTCCATGATGACGCCGCCCTTGAGCTGCTCGGCCATGCCGCGCTTCACGCGGTCGGTACCGGTCCGGGCGACGGACGGGTCGGGCTGCGTCGTCACAGGTTTCCGCCTTGGGGTCGAGAACGGGGGTCCCCCACCCTACGGGCGTCAGCCGGCGAGGCGGCCGGCCACGTCGGCGTCCTTGGTCACGTCGCCCAGGCGGTCGTCGATGTCGAAGTAGCGCGGCAGCGGGCGCGTGCGGTGCAGGCCCGCCCAACGGGGGAAGCGCCGGCCGCGCAGCTCGCGGGTGTCGCGCACGGCGTCGTTGTAGAACCGGCGGGCCAGGGCGACCCGCGTCTGGGTGCCCGCCAGGTCCGCGCGCAGCGCCGCGGGGACGCCCGGCAGGCCGGGCGGCAGCTCGCGCAGCTGGTGCCCGAGCGCGTTCTCCGCCAGCTCGCGGTCCCCCGCGTCGCGGGCCGCGCGCGCCTCCGCTGCGTGCGACACCAGGCCGAGCCGGACCTCGGCGGCGAGGGCCGCTGGGTGGTGGCGGGCCAGCTCCTCGGCGAGCCCGGCGCGGCGCTGCAGCTGGGCGTCCAGCGTCGCCCAGGCCCGGTCGACCCGGGCGTCCAGCCGCCGCAGCCGGGTGAGCGTCCAGCCGGTCCAGACCACCAGGAGCAGGAGCACTCCGGCGGCGAGCAGCAACCAGGCCAGGGACGTCACGGTCCCCGAGGCTAGCGGCGCGGCCGCCGTATGCGGGGAGGTCCGGCCGCGGTGCCTGTCGGCGGCACGCCGGGGAACTCGTCCTCGGGCGCCGCGGTCACCACGCCGCCGCCGGGCGGCAGGACGGTCTCGTACACCGCCAGGACGCGGCGGGCGAGCACCTGCCAGTCGTAGCGCGCGGCCACCTGGGAGCCGCGCGCGGCGAGCTCGGCGCGCCGGGCGGGGTCGGCGAGCAGGTCCGCGAGCGCCCGGCCGAGCGCGGCCGGGTCGTCGCGTCGCACCACGACTCCCGCGGCCCCGTCGTCCAGCACCCGGACGAAGGCGTCCAGGTCGCTGGCGACGACGGGCGCCCCGGCGGCCATCGCCTCGATGAGGATCACGCCGAACGACTCACCGAGCAGGTTGGGTGCGCAGTAGACGTCCACGCTCCGCAGCAGCGCCGCCTTGTCCGCCTCCGAGACCTCCCCGAGCAGGGTCACGTGCGGCCGCAGCTCGGTGCCCACCATGGACCACAGCTGGTCGGCGTCACCGCGTCCGGCGATGAGCAGCCGCACCGCCGGGTGGGTCCGGACGACGGTGCGCAGCGCCGCCAGCAGCACCGGCAGCCCCTTGCGGGGCTCGTCGAACCGCCCGACGAAGCCGATGGTGGGCGGGGCGCCCGTCCCCCGGCCGTAGCCGGGCAGCGGCGGCCCGTCGGCGAAGAACGGCACGTGCACGCCGTTGGGGATGATGACGGCGTCGCCCCCCAGGTGCTCGACCTGCACGCGCCGGGCGAAGTCGGAGACGGCGATCCGGCCGCTGATCTTCTCCAGCCAGGGCCGCGTCATGGGGCCGACGGCAGCCAGCCACTTGGAGCGGGTCGTCGCCGCGTGGAAGGTCGCCACGATCGGCCCGGTCGCGATCATGCAGACCAGCAGGGACACCGACGGGGTCGCCGGCTCGTGCACGTGGACGACGTCGAACCGGCCCTCCCGGAGCCAGCGGCGCACCCGCGCGGCCGACACGGGGCCGAACTGGAGGCTCGCCATCGAGCCGTTGTACGGGACCGGGACGGTGCGGCCGGCGAAGGTGACGAAGGGGTCGGTGACCGACTCCTCGTGCTGCGCGGGCGTGAGCACCTCCACGTGGTGGCCCATCCCGCGCAGCGTCACGGCGAAATCGCGCACGTGGTACTGGACACCACCGGGGACGTCCCAGCGGTAGGGGCAGACCAGGCCGATGCGCATCAGTCCGCGCCCCCCCGGCCGGGCGCGACCGGATCGGCCGGCACGTCGGGCCAGATCCGGCCGAGCATGTGCCAGTCCTCGGGACGCTCGGCGATCCCGGCGGCGAACACGTCGGCCACCTGCTGCATCGCCGTCCCCACCCGGTCGGCGAGCCGGCCGGGACCCCGGACCGGCACCTCGGGCGAGATGCACATCCGCCACCCGGTCGCGGTGAACTGGCAGACCGCCGGCACGAGGGCGGCACCGGTGCGCTCGGCCAGCAGCGCCGCGCCACCGGGCATGGTGGCCGCCCGGCCGAAGAACGTCACCGGGACACCGCCGGCACCGAGGTTGCGGTCGACCAGCAGGCAGGCCACGCCGCCGTCGGCCAGCCACTCGCGCAGGACCTCCGAGCTCGACCGCTCCCCACCCGTGAGCGGCACCACCCGGAAGCCCAGGGACTCGCGGTAGTCGAGGAACCGCCGGTACAGCGACTCGGGGCGCAGCCGCTCGGCGACGGTCATGAAGGGGCCGTCCAGCCAATCGGTGAACCAGGCGCCGGCCGCGTCCCAGTTGCCGCTGTGCGGCAGGGCGGCGATCACCCCGCGCCCCTCGGCGCGGGCGCGCGCGATGTGCTCGATCCCGGGGACCACGCTGTCGCGCCGGATCCGCTCCGCGGTCAGCGTCGGCAGCCGGAAGGCCTCCTGCCAGTAGCGGGCGTAGGACCGCATCGCCCGGCGGGTCAGCTCCGCGAGCTCCGGCTCGGACAGCCGCCCGCCGGTCACCACCCGCAGGTTGGCGCGCAGCTGGCGGACGCCCCGGCCGTCGCGACCGGCGGCCCACTCCCCCGCCCGGTCGAACAGTGACCGCGCGGCCGGCTCCGGGAGCATGCGCACCGCCCGCCACCCCGCTGCGTACCCCGCGTCGGACAGCCGACCGGCCAGCCGCTCCCGAGCGCCGCTCACGGTTCGATCCGCCGTCCGTCCGCGGACCGCTTCACCGCCAGCACCCGCTGGGCCACCGTGACGGCGCTGCCGGCCAGCAGCACCCACAACGCCACGTGGACGGCGTACGGGATGCCCAGCCCGGTGAAGCCGGTGCCGGTCAGCACCAGGATCAGCCGCTCCGTCCGCTCGACGACGCCGACGTCGCAGGACAGCCCCATCCCCTCGGCCCGCGCCTTGATGTAGGAGGTGAGGACGCCCAGCACCAGGCAGAGCAGCGCGAGCAGGACGAGGAGCCGGTTGTCCCCGCTCCCGGCGAACCACCAGATCAGCGCGCCGAAGATGGCGGCGTCGGCGGCGCGGTCACCGGTGGAGTCCAGCACGGCACCGAAGACCGAGCCGCCGCCGCGCAGGCGGGCCAGCGCGCCGTCGAGCATGTCCAGCAGCACGAAGACCGTGACGGTGAACGCCCCCCAGAAGAGGTGCCCGGTCGCGATGAGCCCGGCGGCGCCGGCGATCGCCCCGACGGTCCCGGTGATCGTGACCATGTCCGGGGTGACCCCGAGCCGGGCCAGCCGCACGGCCAGCGGGTTGACCACCTTGGCCACCACGGGGCGGGCGTTGACGCCGAGCACTCAGGCCTCCGGGCTCGTGGCGTGGTGATCCGCCCAGGCGGCGGCGAGCAGGGCGCGCGTCTCCCCCAGCACCTGCGGGAGCACGCGGGTGAGCCCGATGACCGGCATGAAGTTGGTGTCCCCGCCCCAACGCGGCACGGCGTGCTGGTGCAGGTGGTCGGCGATGCCGGCGCCGGCGACGGAACCCTGGTTCATCCCGATGTTGAAGCCGTGCGCACCGGTCACCGCCCGCACCACCCGCATCGCCGTCTGCGTGAAGGCGCCGAGCTCGGCGACCTCCGCCGGCGTGAGGTCCGTGTAGTCGGGCACGTGCCGGTACGGCACCAGCATGAGGTGGCCGGCGTTGTAGGGGTACAGGTTGAGGACGGCGAAGACCGTCTCCCCCCGCGCCACGACCAGCCCGGCGGCGTCCTCCAGGGTGGGGATGACGCAGAACGGGCAGTCGTGCGCGCCCGTCGGCTTCCCCTCCCCGCGGATGTAGGCCATGCGGTAGGGCGTCCACAGGTGCTCGAACACCGTCGCCGGACCGCCGTCGTCGGAGGAGACCGCCACCCGGTACGGCTCGTGCGGCTCTCCGGTCATCCGGGGACCGCCGCGGTGTCCGCCGTCGGGTCGGCGTTGGTGCGGGCCGCGACCCAGGCCGCGACGAACTCGACGGCGTCGTCGACCAGCACACCGTTGCGCTGGCTGCCGTCGCGGAAGCGGAAGGAGACCGCGCCGGCGTCGGCGTCGGTGGCCCCGGCGATGAGGACGAAGGGGACCTTCTGCTTGCTCGCCGTCCGGATCTTCTTCTGCATCCGGTCGTCGGAGTCGTCGATCTCCACCCGCAGGCCGCGGGCGCGCAGCTTCAGCGCGACGTCGGTGAGGTAGGGCACCTGCTCGTCGGTGACCGGGATGCCGACGACTTGGACCGGGGCCAGCCACGCCGGGAAGGCGCCCGCGTAGTGCTCGGTGAGGACGCCGAAGAAGCGCTCGATCGAGCCGAACTTCGCCGAGTGGATCATCACCGGCTGCTGGCGGCCGCCGTCGGCGGAGGTGTACTCCAGGCCGAAGCGGGCCGGCTGGTTGAAGTCGTACTGGATCGTCGACATCTGCCAGGTCCGGCCGATGGCGTCGCGGGCCTGCACGGAGATCTTCGGCCCGTAGTAGGCCGCCCCGCCCGGATCGGGCACCAGTTCCAGGCCGGTCTCCTTCGCCGCCTCCTCGAGGACGGCGGTGGCGACCGCCCACTCCTCGTCGGACCCGATGAACTTGTCGGACGCGTCGCGGGTGGACAGCTCCAGGAAGTAGTCGTCCAGCCCGAAGTCGCGCAGGAGGCCCAGCACGAACGCCAGCAGGTGCCGGATCTCCCCGGGCGCCTGCTCGGGGGTGACGTAGCTGTGCGAGTCGTCCTGGGCGAAGCCCCGCACCCGGGTCAGGCCGTGCACGACGCCGGACTGCTCGTAGCGGTAGACCGAGCCGAACTCGAACAGCCGCAGCGGGAGCTCGCGGTAGGACCGCCCGCGCGACCGGAAGATCAGGTTGTGCATCGGGCAGTTCATGGCCTTGAGGTAGTACTTCGCGTTGTCCAGGTCCATGCCCGGGAACATGGTCTCCTCGTAGTACGGGAGGTGCCCGGAGGTCTCGAACAGCCCGCTCTTGCTGATGTGCGGGGTGCCGACGTAGTCGAAGCCCTCCTCCAGGTGCCGGCGCCGGACGTAGTCCTCCATCTCCCGCTTGATCACCCCGCCCTTGGGGTGGAAGACGGGCAGCCCGGAGCCGATCTCGTCCGGGAAGCTGAACAGGTCCAGCTCGACGCCGAGCCGGCGGTGGTCGCGTCGCTCGGCCTCGGCGAGGTGCTCCAGGTAGGCCTTGTGCGCCTCCTTGCTCTCCCAGGCGGTGCCGTAGACGCGCTGCAGCTGCGGGTTCTTCTCGCTGCCCCGCCAGTACGCCGCCGCGCTCCGGGTGAGGCTGAAGGCGGGGATGCTCGACGTCCGCGGCAGGTGCGGGCCGCGGCACAGGTCGGTCCAGACCCGCTCGCCCGACCGCGGGTCGAGGTTGTCGTACATCGTCAGCTGCGCGCCGCCGACCTCGACGTCGGCGCCCTCGGCCGCGGCCCCGACGTCGTCGCCGGCGCCGCCCTTCAGCCCGATGAGCTCGAGCTTGTACGGCTCGTGGGCGAGCTCCCCCTCGGCGTCGTCGTCGCTGATCTCGCGCCGGGCGAAGTACTGCCCGGCCTTCACGATCTCCTGCATGCGCTTCTCGAGCGCCTTCAGGTCCTCGGGGGTGAACGGCCGCTCGGGGTCGAAGTCGTAGTAGAAGCCGTTCTCGACCGGCGGGCCGATGCCCAGACGGGTGCCCGGGAAGAGGTCCTGCACCGCCTGGGCGAGCACGTGGGCGGCGGAGTGCCGGATGACCGCGCGCCCGTCGGCGCTGGACGCCGCGACGGCCTCGACCTCGGCGTCGGCGTCCGGGGCCCAGGCGAGATCCTTGAGGTTGCCGGTGGCCACGTCGCGGACGACGACGGCGCCGTCGGGGCCCTTGAGCGGGACGCCGGCGGCCTTGAGCGCGTCCTGGGCCGTCGTCCCGGCCGGCACCCGGATCGGTCCGACGGCGGTGGGCGAGGGCTGGGTGGACACGAGCATGCTCCAGGGGATCGAGGAACGGGCGCCCTGAGCCTAGTGCGCCCCCGCGCTCACCCCGGGACGATGCCCAGCCCCGCGGCCACCGCACCCCGCCGGTCGAGGACGCCGGCGATCCGCGCGAAGCTCTCGGGGTCGGCCGGGACGATCCGCACGGCGTCCTCCCCCAGTTCGATGCGCAGCGGCACCGCCTCCGCCCGGGAGACGGCGAACCGGCCGTCGGCGCCGCGGGTGAAGGTGAAGCGGGCGGCCACCGAGTCCTCGGTCGGGTACCCGCGGGTGGCGTGCTCGGCGAGGTGGTTGCTGAGGCCGTAGGCGACCCACTCGCCGCCGATCTGCTCGACCGGCTGCACCACGTGCGCATGGTGGCCGAGCACGAGGTCGACGTCCGGGGAGCCCAGCAGCGCCCGCGCGGCCGCCTCCTGGGTGGGCGTCGGGTCGTTGTCGTACTCCTGGCAGCAGTGGAGGCTCGCGACGACGACCTCGGCGCCCGCCGCCCGCGCCCGCGCCGCGGCGGCCAGCATGCCGGGCACGTCCGGCAGGGCGGCGACGTCCACCGACCACTCCCGGCCGGCAGGCAGCGGCACGCCGTTGAGGCTGAACGTCGCCGCGACGTGGCCGACGCGCACGCCGTCCACGTCGACGAGCGTCGGCCGGCCGCTCTCCTCCCGGCTGCGGTACGTGCCGGTGTGCCCGATGCCGGCCCCCGCCAGCGTGTCGATCGTGCGGGTGAGCCCGTCGAAGCCGGCGTCCAGCGAGTGGTTGGACGCCGTGGAGCACAGGTCGTACCCCGCGCCGGCCAGCGCGTCGACGATCTCCGGCTGGACGCTGAAGCTCGGGTAGCCGCGGTACGGGCCACCCTCCGGGGCGACCGGCGTCTCCAGGTGGCAGATGGCCAGGTCGGCGTCTCCGATCAGGTCGGCGACGGGCGCGAACACCCCGCTGAAGTCGTACGAGCCGTCGGGCTGCCGGGCACCGGAGGTGAGCGCCCGGCCCTGGTGCACCAGCACGTCGCCGGTCGCGAGCAGCGTGAAGCTCTCGGGCTCGGGCTCGGGCGGCGGTTCCGGGGCCGCAGCGGACGCCCCGGGCCCGGAGACGTCGGCCGGCTCGGCGGGCGCACCGGCCCCGCCACCGCAGCCGGCCAGCAGGAGCACGGCCGCCCCGGCGGCCCGCCAGCGACGCATGGCGCCGACGCTAGAGCAGGACGGCGTCGCCGACGGTCAGCTCGCCGGGCTGTCGCACCTCGGCGTAGACGCCGAGGCAGTGCTTGGGGGTGCGGACCACGGCCAGCTCGGCGGTGCCGATCCGCACCGTGCGGCCCACCCAGCTCCGCTCGTCGTCGTCGGGCAGGTCCAGGAGCACGTTGGCGCGCGGGTCGTCGGCGGAGCAGCCCTCGGGGACGTCGCCGGCCGCCGCCCGGTCGATCGCCTGGCGGGAGACGAGGTGCACGGGGGCCGCGTCGGCACCGGAGCCCCCGGGTGCCCGCTCGATGCGCACCGGCCGGCCCAGCGCACCGCTCACCGCCGCCGCGTCGGCCTCCGGAGCGCCGGCGGGCGTGAGCGCGGCCAGGCCCGGTGCGTGCTTGCCGCGCAGCACCTCCCCGCTCTCCGCGTCGACGACCGTCCAGGCCCGGTCGCCCTCCGGGCCGGCCCAACCGACGCGGACGGAGTTCCGGGCCGTGCCGCCGAGGGACTTGACGGGGTAGATCCAGATCCGCGCCACGCGCCCGGTCGTCGTCACGGCCCGACCCTAGGCCGCCGACCGCGATCGGCGCAGGCGGCGGAGCTGCGCGTCCAGGTAGGGCCGGGCGCGCCGCTGCCCACCGGTCCGGGTGATCGCGGCGGCGAGATCGCCCAGGGCTCGGGCCAGGCGCGCCTCGTCGGCCGGCCAGCCCCGGCGGCGGCACTCCTCCAGCCACTCGACCGGGCTGCGGTGGCCCCGCTCGCCGTTGCAGCGCGAGCAGGCGGCGACCTCGTTCTCCAGCCACGACGGCCCGCCCTTGACGCGGGGCACGACGTGCTCGGTGGTGGGGCGGACCAGCGGGGAGAACCGGCGCCCGCACCACATGCAGGTCGGCCCGTCGCGGTCCAGGAGCAGCTGGAGCCGGGCGGCGCGGTCGGGCTGGGCGCTCATCGCACCCATCGTCCCGCGATCCGGGCCGGGCCGCCGCGGAACGCCGAAGGGCCAGGCCTCCCTGCCGGGACGACCTGGCCCTTCGCGTGCGGTGGGCGATACTGGGTTCGAACCAGTGACCTCTTCGGTGTGAACGAAGCGCTCTACCACTGAGCCAATCGCCCGTTGCGCCTCTGATTGTGCCAGACGCTCATCGCCAGAGCGGTACCCACCCCGGCACCCAGTCGGGGACGCCCACCAGGTGCAGGCTGACGACGAGGATGCCGTACACGAGGGCCGCCGTCGCCAGCGCGAGCAGCAGCCGCACCCAGACCGGCTGCGCGGCGACCCAGTCGGTCCAGCGCGCGACGTGGCGCTTGGTGAACTCGAGCAGCCGCTCGGCCCAGGTGAACTCGGTGGCGAGGATGAAGAGGCCCGCGATGACCGTCAGCCACCCCGGTCCGGGCAGCGGGATGGTGACCAGGCCGATGGCCACGATGAGGCCGCCGACGATCCCCACGCCCACCCGGTAGCCGTGGTTGAGGCTCCGGCGCACGGCCAGCCGCCTCCGCCAGCGCGCCTCGGCCACGCGCTCGCGCAGGCTGCGCACGTCATCGGCGTCGTAGCGCGCGCGCCGCTCGTCCGGGGTCTCCGAGTGCTGGCGCACGCCCGCCGCCGGTGCCGTCGTGGTCTCTGATCCGCTCAGCTGGTCACCTGCCCGGTCGCGACTACCTCCGTCGGTGCCGACGGAGCCTGCCGACCGGGCTCGAGCAGATGCCGTATCCGGGGAAGCCGTCGAGGCCGGTCACCTGGGAGCCTACGGCGCCGATCTCGATCTGTGACCGCACGACGTCGCACGTGGCGAGCGCCACCGGGTCGCCGAGCCCCCCGCACGACGCACGTCGCGGCGGTGGCGACCCGGCCGGTGCGACACGCCCAGCAGGTTCGGAACACCCGTCCGTGGCGCATGATGCGGGTGTGACCAGAGCACACGAAGCACGTCACTTCTCACAAGCGCCGTCGTTGGAACTGTCATGACCAGCCGATGGACTCCCGGCCACATCTCCCCCGTCACCCTGCAGCTGGTCGGCCCGCGCTCGTGGACGGAGGTCCCGGCCCTGCTCTGCTACGACCCCACCGATCCCTACGCGGTGCGCATCGCCTTCGGTGACGCCGGGGACTCGGACGACGCGGTCGACGGCGAGGAGAGCATCGCCTGGCTGGTGAGCCGGGAACTGCTCCAGGCCGGCCTCGAGCACCCCGCCGGCGACGGCGACGTCCGGGTGTGGCCCGCGCGCGCCACGGCCGACCTGCTGTACCTGCACCTGCGGGCCCCCTCGGGCGAGGCGCTCTTCGAGCTCTCCCGCGCGACGGTCGCCGCCTTCCTCCGCCACACCGAGGCCCTGGTGCCGTCCGGGTCGGAGGGCGCACTGCTGCAGCTGGACGCGGAGCTCGACGCCCTGCTGTCCAACGGCGGGCCGGACTCGCCAGGGCACTGACCTGCGAGAACGCTCCGGCGGCCCCCCGGGGGAAGGGGGTGGGGGACCCCCCCTGCACACCCCCTCCGGACGTCCGCTAGAGTTCTTCTCGTAACGCGGACGTGGCTCAGCTGGTAGAGCATCACCTTGCCAAGGTGAGGGTCGCGGGTTCGAATCCCGTCGTCCGCTCGGAACCTCGGGCACCGGTCGAGAGATCGGTGCCCGCGTGCGGTGGAGTGGCCGAGAGGCGAGGCAACGGCCTGCAAAGCCGTCTACACGGGTTCAAATCCCGTCTCCACCTCGTCGCTTCCTCGCGGGGCACGAGCGCGGAGGAGGGTCCGGTCGTCAGGCCGGAAAGGGCGATTGGCGCAGCGGTAGCGCGCTTCCCTGACACGGAAGAGGTCACTGGTTCGATCCCAGTATCGCCCACCACGACAGCAGAGCCCCGGGCCGCGGCCCGGGGCTCTGCTGCGTCTCGGGACGGCGTGCCCGTGGTCGGCGCACGTGATCGAGCTCGCACCACCGCACGGTGACGATTCCCCGGGCGGCCGGCGCTCAGCTCCGCAGCGGCTCGACCCGCTGGGCCCAGAAGCGCTCGACCTGCTCGGCCAGCTGCTCGAGGGACCCGCTGTTGTCCAGGACGACGTCGGCGACCGCGCGCCGCTGCTCGTCGCTCGCCTGCGTGGCGATCCGGGCACGCGCGTCGGCCTCGGCGAGACCTCGCCCGACCAGCCGGGCGAGGCGCGTCGACAGGTCTGCCTCCACGACGACGACGAGGTCGTAGGTTCCCGCCTGCCCGGTCTCCACGAGCAGGGGGACGTCGTTGACGACGACGGCGTCGTCCGGCGCCGTGGCGACCAGCTCGGCGGACCGCTGCCGCACCATCGGGTGGACCAGTGCATCGAGCCGACGGCGGGCCTCCTCGTCGGAGAAGACGATCGCCGCCAGTGCGGCGCGGTCGAGGGAGCCGTCGGCCGCGAGCACCCCGTCGCCGAACGCGGCCGCGACCGCGGCGAGCCCCGGGGTGCCCGGCTCGAGCACCTCCCGCGCGATCCGGTCGGCGTCCACGACCACCGCGCCCCGTTCGGCCAGCAACCGGGCCACGGTGCTCTTGCCCGAACCGATGCCACCCGTGAGTCCGATCCTCAGCACGCACGGACAGTAGCGACCGCCCGGACGCAGATCACGGAGAGGTAACACGCCGCCGACGCGCCGGGCGCGTCGCAGCAGTCACACGCGCACCACCGTTAACGTCTGCCCCGGCGATCTTCCCCGCCGAGAGAGGCAGAACGAGAACATGTCACGTCACACGCCCGTCGCATCCCCGTCGTCCCGCGCCGCCGGCCGGCACCGGCTCGGTGCTGCCTCGGGCGTGCGCTGCGCCGACATCCCCGCCGTCCGCGAGCGGATGCAGTACCAGCGCCCCGCCGTCGCCCACCGCAGCTCGCTGCTGCGCTGGATGTTCTCCACGCCGACCACCGGCCGTCACACCTGGAGCTTCCTCGCCGGCTCTGGCGGCCGCCCCCGCACGGCGTTCGCCATCATCCTCAGCCTCTGAAAGAGGCCCCTCCTGCAGGGAGGGCGGGCCGACCCCAGCCGGGTCGATCACGATGCGAAGGGCCCGTGGACACCGTCCACGGGCCCTTCGTCGTGCTCGCGCCCGCGCCGACGCACCCGCGGGGCTCGGGCAGCGGCCGCGAACGTCAGAGGCCCAGGACCGCTCGGGTCCTGGGCCTCTGACGTTCAGCGCTGGCGGGTCAGACCCTCAGGTCACTCCCCGCCGGCCAGCTTGGCACGCAGCGCGGCGAGCGCCTCGTCGCTGGCCAGCGTGCCGCCGGTGCTGGCCGGGGCGTCCGGGCCAGCAGCGTCGTCGCTGGAGTAGCTGCCGCCCGCCGCAGCCTCGGCGTCGGCCTCCTTGGCCGCGGCGATCTGCTTGCGGTGCGCCTCGTAGCGCGCCTGGGCCTCGGCGTACTGCCGCTCCCACGCCTCGCGGGCCTCGTCGTAACCCTCGAGCCACTCGCCGGTCTCGGCGTCGAAGCCCTCGGGGTAGATGTAGTTGCCCTGCTCGTCGTAGGACGCAGCCATGCCGTAGGCGGCCGGGTCGAAGGTCTCCTCGTCGCCGACGACGCCCTCGTTGGCCTGCTTGAGCGACAGCGAGATCCGGCGGCGGTCCAGGTCGATGTCGATGACCTTGACCAGGATCTCGTCGCCGACCTGCACGACCTGCTCCGGGATCTCCACGTGGCGCTCGGCCAGCTCGGAGATGTGCACCAGACCCTCGATGCCCTCGTCGACGCGCACGAACGCACCGAACGGGACGAGCTTGGTGACCTTGCCGGGGACGACCTGCCCGATCTGGTGCGTGCGGGCGAACTGACGCCACGGGTCCTCCTGCGTCGCCTTCAGCGACAGGGAGACCCGCTCGCGGTCCAGGTCGACGTCGAGGACCTCGACGGTGACCTCCTGGCCCACCTCGACGACCTCGGACGGGTGGTCGATGTGCTTCCACGACAGCTCGGAGACGTGCACCAGGCCGTCGACGCCGCCCAGGTCCACGAATGCGCCGAAGTTGACGATCGAGGAGACGACACCCGAGCGGACCTGGCCCTTGGCGAGCTTGTTGAGGAACTCGCTGCGGACCTCGGACTGCGTCTGCTCCAGCCACTGGCGGCGGGACAGGACCACGTTGTTGCGGTTCTTGTCCAGCTCGATGATCTTCGCCTCGAGCTCGCGGCCCACGTAGGGCTGCAGGTCGCGGACGCGGCGCATCTCCACCAGCGACGCCGGGAGGAACCCGCGCAGGCCGATGTCCAGGATGAGGCCACCCTTGACGACCTCGATGACGGTGCCGGTGACGACCTCGTCGGCTTCCTTCTTGGCCTCGATCGTGCCCCAGGCGCGCTCGTACTGCGCGCGCTTCTTGGAGAGGATCAGCCGCCCTTCCTTGTCCTCCTTCTGGAGGACCAGGGCTTCCACCTCGTCGCCGACGCTGACGACCTCGTTCGGGTCGACGTCGTGCTTGATGGACAGCTCGCGCGAGGGGATGACGCCCTCGGTCTTGTAGCCGATGTCCAGCAGCACCTCGTCCCGGTCCACCTTGACGATGACGCCCTCGACGATGTCGCCATCGTTGAAGTACTTGATCGTCTGGTCGATCGCCGCGAGGAAGTCCTCGGCGGTACCGATGTCGTTGATGGCGACCTGGGGAGTGCTGGAAGGACGGACCTGAGTGGAGGTCATGTGGTTGGTTGCTCCGGACGGTTTATGCGTAGGGACAGGACGACCCGCGGCCGTCGGACCGCGGGGAGGTACAGCGGGGAGAACCGGCGCGGGCATTCCCGGAAAGGGAAGGGCACGACAGACCTCTGGCGCGTCTCCATGGTACGGACGCCGGGCGCGTCCGGTCCACCTGGGTGGGAGCGGTCTTCCCCGGTCGGCGGCGTGTCACCATCGGCGTGTCATGGACGCATCCTCCGCCGGCCCGCCCCTCCCCCTCGGCAGCGACGGCTACCCGGCCGCCGGGGGCGTCGCCCGCCGCCCGGCGGGCACCGCGGAGTCGGTGCGCGCCAACCGCCGCTGGTGGGACGCGGCCGCGCCCGCCTACCTCGCGGAGCACGGCCCCGACCTGGGGGACGCCGACTTCCTCTGGTGCCCCGAGGGGCTGCGGGAGGCCGATGCGCACCTGCTGGGCGACGTCGCCGGCCGGCGGGTGCTCGAGATCGGCTGCGGCTCCGCGCCCTGCGCCCGGTGGCTGCGGACGGCCGGGGCCGAGGTCGTGGCCATGGACCTCTCCGGCGGCATGCTCGCCCGCGCGGCGGAGCTGAACCGGTCCACGGGCATCGCCGTCCCGCTGCTGCAGGCCGACGTCGGCGCCCTCCCGGTCGCCGACGCGAGCGTCGACGTCGTGTGCTCCGCGTTCGGCGGGCTGCCCTTCGTCGCCGACGTCGAGGGGGCGCTGAGCGAGGTGGCGCGGGTGCTGCGACCCGGCGGCCGGTTCGTGGCCTCGGTCAACCACCCGATGCGCTGGCCGTTCCCGGACTCGCCCGATCCCGAGGACCTGCGGATCGTGGCCTCCTACTTCGACCGCACGCCGTACGTGGAGACCGACGGTGCGGGCCGGGCCGTCTACGTGGAGCACCACCGCACGGTCGGCGACTGGGCGCGCGCCGTCGTCGGCTCGGGCCTGGCGCTGCAGGACCTGGTCGAGCCGGAGTGGACGCCGGGCCGCACCGAGAACTGGGGCCAGTGGTCCCCCGAGCGCGGCGCGCTGGTGCCCGGGACGTTGATCATCGTCTGCGGGAAGCCGGCGGCCTGATCCCCGCGCCGGTCACGCCTCCGCCGGCTCCCCCGCGATGGGCGGGCACCCGCGCCGCACCCACAGCTCGTGCGCCGCGGCCGTGATCGCGGCCGCCAGCGGGACGAACAGCAGCGCGCCGGCGATCCCCCACAGGACGCCGCCCGCCGTGACGGCGATCAGCACGGTGGCGGCGTTGAGCGGCAGGCGGTTCTTCATCACCCACGGCTCGACGACGTCGTTGCCGATCTGCTGGACCACCACCACCAGCGCCAACACCAGCAGCGCCGTCGTCAGCCCGCCGGAGCCGTAGGCGACGGCCACCGCGAGGAGGCCGGCGACGAAGGCACCGATCGTGGGGATGTAGGAGGCGAGGAACTGCAGCACGGCCAGCGTGAGCGCCAGCGGGACGCCGATCAGCAGCAGCCCGGCGCCGATGCCGACCGCGTCGAACAGCGCCACGACCGTCAGCCCGCGCACGTACCCGCCGACCGTCGTCCAGGCCGCACGACCGGCGGCGTCGACGTCCTCGCGCACCTGGCCGCCGAACTTGCCCAGCAGCCAGCCCCACATGCCGGCCCCGCCGGCCAGGAAGAGGAAGGCCAGCACCAGGGTGAGGAAGGCGGCGATCAGCACCTCGGCGACGGTCTGGGCGGGGCCGAGGAGATCGCCGGCGCTCGCGCCCCCGGCCCCCGAGCCGCCACCGGAGGAGTTCGCCCACGGCACCTGGATGCCGAACCGCTCCGACAGCTGGGCGGTGACCTGCTGGAACTGGTCGCGCAGCTGGGGCAGCTGACCGACGATGCGGGCGCCCAGCCCGGCGGCGATCCCGGCCACCGCCGCCAGCAGCAGGGCGAGGGCGCCCAGGGCGCCCAGCCAGCGCGGAACGCCCGTGCGCTCGGCCCACCCCACCGCGGGCGCGGCGACACCGGCCAGCAGCAGCGCCACGGCCACGGCCACCAGGGGCAGGGTGAGCCGGACCGCGAACCCGGCGAGCAACCACAGCAGGACCGCCAGCACGAGCAGCCGACCACCCACGGCCGCCGACCGGGCCAGCCAGGGCGGGACCGACTGCTGCCCGGGACCGGGCGGGCGTGGAGAGCTCATGCCTCCGACATGATCAGCAGCGCGGCAGCTGACACATCGGCCCGGGAGGGCCTCAGTGCGCGGCGGCGTCCCAGCTCGGCCCGACGCCGACCGAGACCTCCAGCGGCACCGAGAGCTGGGCCGCCCCGGCCATCTCCCGGCGGACCAGCGCCTCCAGGGCGTCCTGCTCCCCCGGCGCGACCTCGAGCACGAGCTCGTCGTGGACCTGCAGCAGCATCCGGGACCGCAGGCCCTCGGCGGCGATCGCCTTCTCCACGTTGAGCATCGCAACCTTGATCACGTCGGCGGCGGAGCCCTGGATGGGCGCGTTGAGCGCCATCCGCTCGGCCATCTGCCGGCGCTGCCCGTTGTCGCTGGTGAGGTCGGGCAGGTAGCGCCTGCGGCCCAGGGTGGTCTCGGTGTAGCCGGTCTGCCGGGCGTCGTCCACGACGCCGTCGAGGTAGTCGCGGATGCCGCCGAAGCGCTCGAAGTAGGCGTGCATCTGCTCGCGCGCCTCCTCCACGGAGATGCGCAGCTGCCCGGACAGCCCGTAGGCGGAGAGGCCGTAGGCCAGGCCGTAGCTCATCGCCTTGATCCGGCGCCGCATCTCCGGGTCGACCTTCTCGATCGGGATGTCGAACGCCCTGGACGCGACGAAGGAGTGCAGGTCCTCCCCCGAGGTGAACGCCTCGATGAGCCCCTCGTCGCCGGAGAGGTGCGCCATGATCCGCATCTCGATCTGGCTGTAGTCCGCCGTCATGAGCGACTCGTAGCCCTGGCCCACCACGAACGCCTGCCGGATCCGGCGGCCCTCGGCGGTGCGGATCGGGATGTTCTGCAGGTTCGGGTCGGTCGAGGAGAGCCGGCCGGTGGCCGCGATCGTCTGCTGGAACGTGGTGTGGATGCGGCCCGCGTCGTCGACCATCGGGATGAGGCCGTCGATGACGGTGCGCAGCCGCGTGACGTCGCGGTGGCGGAGCAGGTGCTCCAGGAACGGGTGCCCGGTCGTGGCCAGCAGGCCGGTCAGCGCCTCGGCGTCGGTGGTGTAGCCGGTCTTGTTCTTCTTGGTCTTGGGCAGACCCAGCTCGTCGAAGAGCACCGCCTGCAGCTGCTTCGGGGAACCGAGGTTCACCTCCCGGCCGATGACGGCGTAGCACTCGGCCGCCGCCGCGGCGACGCCGTCGGCGAACTCCTTCTGCAGGTCGTGCAGGAACTCCAGGTCCGCGGCGATGCCCCGGTACTCCATCGCGGCGAGCACCCGGGTGAGCGGCAGCTCGATCTCGCCGAGCAGGTGGCCGCCACCGCGCTGGCCGAGCACCTGCTCCAGCGCATCGGAGAGGTCGTTGACCGCGACGGCCTTGAGGACGTCGGCCTTCGCGGCCTCGGCGGCCCGGTCGTCCTCGCTGGGCCCGAGCCCGTCTAGGGTGAGCTGACCATCGGCCTCGGCGGCGTCCTTCAGCTCCCGGCGCAGGTAGCGCACCGCGAGGTCGCCCAGGTCGAACGAGCGCTGCCCGGGCAGTGCGAGGTAGGCGGCCAGCGCGGTGTCGCTGACGACCCCGGCGAGCTCCCACCCGCGTGCCCAGATGGCCAGCAGCGGGCCCTTCACCTCGTGCACGACCTTGGGGCGCTCGGCGTCGGACAGCCACGCGGCGAGCGCCTGCTCGTCGGCGACGTCCAGGGCCGGGCCGAGGTCGACGAAGGCGGTGTGGTCGTCCGCGGCGGCCAGCGCCAGCCCGGTGAGCTCACCGGTGCCGCGACCCCACGTGCCGCGGAAGATGACGCCGGTCTGCCCGGTGCGGGCGTGGGCGTCCAGCCAGGAGCCGAGCTCGCCGGCCGGGACCTCGTCGACGGTGACGTCGAAGCCGCCCTCGACCTCCGGCTCGGCGCTGGTCAGCGTGGCGAACAGCCGGTCGCGCAGCACGCGGAACTGCAGGTTGTCGAAGAGGGTGTGCACCTCGTTGCGGTCCCAGGCCTGGACGGCGAGGTCCTGCGGCCCGACCTCGAGGGGAACCTGCCGGTCGAGCTCGGTGAGGCGCCGGTTCTGCAGCACGGAGGAGAGGTGCTCGCGCAGCTTCTCCCCCACCTTGCCCTTGACCGTGTCGACCTGGTCGACCAGGGCGTCGAGGGAGCCGTACTCCCGCACCCACTTGGCGGCGGTCTTCTCACCGACGCTCGGGATGCTGGGCAGGTTGTCGCTCGGGTCCCCCCGGAGGGCGGCGAAGTCGGGGTACTGCACGGGGCTCAGCCCGTACTTGGCCTCGACCTCCTCCGGCGTGAACCGGGTCATGTCCGAGACGCCCTTGCGCGGGTAGAGCACGGTGACGTGCTCGTTGACCAGCTGCAGCGCGTCGCGGTCGCCGGTGGCGATCAGCACGTCCATGCCGTGCTCCACCGCCTGCACGGTGAGCGTGGCGATGACGTCGTCGGCCTCGTAGCCCTCGGCGGTGATCACCGGGACCCGGAGCGCGCCGAGCACCTCCTGGACGAGGCTCACCTGGCCGCGGAAGTCGGTCGGGCTCTCGGCCCGGTTGGCCTTGTACTCCGCGTAGATCTCGCTGCGGAAGGTCTTCCGGCCGACGTCGAAGGCGACGGCGAGGTGGGTGGGCCGCTCGTCGCGCAGGATGTTGATCAGCATCGACGTGAAGCCGTAGACGGCGTTCGTCGGCTGGCCCGTGGTGGTCGAGAAATTCTCCACCGGCAGCGCGAAGAACGCGCGGTAGGCCAGCGAGTGCCCGTCGAGCAGGAGCAGGCGCGGGCGCGTGCCCGTGCTCGAGGGGGCGGCGGGCGCGGAGGTGGCAACCGGAGCGGACATCGTCGACGATCCTAGGGGCGGCTCCCGACAGAACCGGGGCGCCGACCGCTGGCTACGGTGCCAGCCGTGACCACCCCTCCCCCGGACTGGCTGCCCGACGGCATCAGCAGCCCTCTCGACGACAAGCTCGGCGTGCGGATCACCGACTGGAACCCCGACCGGCTGGTCGCCACGATGCCGGTCGCCGGCAACGAGCAGCCCTTCGGTCTGCTGCACGGCGGGGCCACCTGCACGCTCGCCGAGACGATCGGGTCCATGGCCGCGGCCGTCGGCGCCGGCCCGGACCGGCAGGTCGTCGGCATCGAGCTCAACGTCAGCTATCTCCGCGCGGCGACGGCCGGCACGGTGACGGCCGTCTGCACGCCGGTGCGCCGTGGGCGGACGCTCTCGACCTTCCTGATCGACATCACCGACGACCAGGGCCGTCGGACCGCCACCGCGCGGCTGACCTGCATGTCGATGGCCGCGCGGGGCTGAGCCCGCCGGATCGGCCGCGTCCCCCGCCCGGTCTACATCTCGCGACTGTCCGCAACGCCCGCAGCACGGCGTGTCGCGGAAAGGTCACAGCTCGGCGCACGGTGGCGGCTTGACCGCGCAACTGCGTTAGGTTCCTGCCTCAACGAATCCGCCGAGGAGGTCGAGTGACGCACCCGACGGACCGTGTCCGCCGGCACGGTCGACGATGCAGGCCCGCACGCGCGTGGTCTGGGAAGCCGGCCGGCACACCGGGGAGCGGCGGCCTCACGGCCCTGCGCCTGCTGCTGGTCGCGCTGTTCACCGCCGGCCTCGCCACGCTGACCCCGGGCGCCGCGCACGCAGCGGAGGACCCGGCGGAGACCGCGAGCGAGCAGGTCTCCGGCACCCTGCGCACCAGCCTCAGCGGCCCCATCGAGGGGGTCGAGGTCGTCGTCACCACGCCGGACGGCGACGAGGTCGGCACCGACGAGACCGACGAGAACGGCCGGTTCGCCGTCGAGCTGCCCGGCCCCGGCGAGTACACGGTCACCGTCCCCGAGGACGCGCTCCCCGAGGGGGTCGAGTTCAACTCGGGCAACAGCCGGACCGTCACCGTCGACCCCGGTCGCAACCAGGGCGTCATCATCGGCCTCGACGACGGCAGCCGGAACTCCGGCGGCGGCACGGTCCGGTGGGTCCAGCTGCTGGTGGACGGCCTGCGCTTCGGCCTGCTGATCGCCATGGCCGCGGTCGGCCTGTCGCTGATCTTCGGGACGACCGGCCTGACCAACTTCGCGCACGGGGAGCTGGTGACCATCGGCGCCATCGCCGCCTGGTTCATCAACGTCGAGGGCGGGGTGCCGCTGATCCCGGCCGCGTTGCTGGCGATGGTGATCGGCGCCGTCGTGGGCCTGCTCAACGAGCGCCTGCTGTGGCGGCCGCTGCGCCGCCGGGGCACCGGCCTGGTGGCCGCCCTGGTCATCTCGATCGGCCTCTCGCTGCTGCTGCGCTACGCCTACCAGATCTTCTTCGGGGGCAGCTCGCAGGCGTACGCCGACTACCGCGGGCAGCGCGCCGTCGACTACGGCCCGTTCAACATGACCGACAAGGACCTCTACTCGATCGTCATCGCGCTGGTCGTGCTCCTGCTGGTCGCGCTGATGCTGCAGCGGACCACGATGGGCAAGGCGATGCGCGCGGTGGCCGACAACCGCGATCTCGCGGCGTCGTCGGGCATCGACGTGAACCGGGTGATCCTGGTCGTCTGGATGATGGGCGGCGCGCTGGCCGCGCTGGGCGGCGTACTGCTCGGGCTGTCCGACGAGGTCCAGTGGGACATGGGCTTCCGGCTGCTCCTCCTGATGTTCGCCGGGGTGACCCTGGGCGGGCTCGGCACCGCCTACGGCGCGCTGGTCGGGAGCATCGTCGTGGGCGTCTTCGTGCAGATGTCCACGCTGGTCATCCCCAACGACGTCAAGTACGTCGGCGGGCTCCTGCTGCTGATCGTGATCCTCATGGTCCGACCGCAGGGCATCCTCGGCAGCCGGGTTCGGGTGGGTTGAGCAATGGGTGAGTTCATCGACGCGCTGGCGATCGCGGTCAAGGCAGGGATCGGCTTCCAGGCCGTCTTCCTGGCCCTCCTGGCGCTCGGCATCAACATGCAGTTCGGCTACGCCGGCCTGCTCAACTTCGGCCAGATCGCCTTCGCCATGGTCGGCGCCTACGGGATCGCGGTCTCGGTCAGCCAGTGGGGGCTGAACTTCTGGGTCGGGGTCGCCATCGGGCTCGCCGCCGCGGTGGTCCTGGCGCTCCTGCTGGGCCTCCCCACGCTGCGGCTGCGCGCGGACTACCTCGCCATCGCGACCATCGCGACGGCGGAGGGGCTGCGGCTGCTGTTCCGCTCGGTGTCGGCGACGCCGGTCACCAACGGCTCCCGCGGCATCTCCGGCTTCAACCGCGGCTTCGTGGAGCTGGCCCCGTGGGACACCAGCCGCCGCTACCGCCTGCTCGGCACCTTCTGGAGCGGTGCGGACCTGTGGGTGACGGCGGTGGGCTGGACGCTGGTCGCCCTCGGCTGCCTGCTGGTGTGGGGCCTGGTCCGCAGCCCGTGGGGCCGGGTCGTGAAGTCGATCCGCGAGGACGAGGACGCCGTCCGCGCGCTCGGCAAGAACGTGTACGTCTACAAGATGCAGGCGCTGGTCCTCGGCGGCGTCTTCGGTGCCCTCGGGGGCATGGTCTACGCCCTCGGCACCGGGTCGGCGACCCCGGACCAGTACCAGAACGCCAACACGTTCCTCGCCTACGTGGCGCTCATCCTGGGCGGCGCCGCGCGCGTGCTCGGGCCCGTCGTGGGCGCCATGCTGATGTACTTCATCATCCAGTTCGCCGACTCCGGTCTCCGGAGCATGATCGAGACCGGTGTCATCCCCGAGGGCCTGCTGTCGACGACCGACGTCGCCCAGATCCGCTTCGTCATCATCGGTCTCGGGCTGATCCTGCTGCTGGTGTTCCGCCCGCAGGGGATCTTCGGCGACCGACGAGAGGTGATGCTCGATGCCCGCTGAGCCCATCCCCACCGGCGCCACGGCGTCCGGCGCCACGGCGTCCGGCGCCCGCATGCTGGCCCGCGAGGCGCTGCGCGACGTCCCCTGGGAGATCGGCGTCGCCAAGCCGGACCCGACGATCGTCGTGGACGGCGTGACCCGCACCTTCGGCGGGCTGACCGCCGTCTCGGTCGACCACCTGGAGATCCAGCGCGGCGGCATCACCGGCCTGATCGGCCCGAACGGGGCCGGGAAGACCACGCTGTTCAACCTGCTCACCGGGTTCGACCAGCCCGACGGCGGGACCTGGTCCTTCGACGGGCGACCGCTGGGCAAGCTGGCGTCGCACCAGGTGGCCCGGCTCGGTGTCGTGCGCACCTTCCAGCTCACCAAGGCGCTGTCCCGGCTCACCGTGCTGCAGAACATGCTGCTCGGCGCCCAGGGCCAGAAGGGCGAGGGCTTCTTCTCGGCGCTCGTCCCCGGGCTGTGGCGGGCGCAGGAGCGGGCCAACACCGAGAAGGCGCTGGAACTGCTCCGACGGTTCAAGCTCGACGCCAAGAAGGACGAGTTCGCCGGCACCCTGTCCGGTGGTCAGCGCAAGCTCCTCGAGATGGCCCGGGCGCTGATGAGCGACCCGAAGGTGGTCATGCTCGACGAGCCGATGGCCGGCGTGAACCCGGCCCTGACCCAGAGCCTGCTCGGGCACGTCAAGGACCTGCGCGAGCAGGGCATGACGGTCATCTTCGTCGAGCACGACATGGACGTGGTCCGCGACATCAGCGACTGGGTCGTGGTGATGGCCGCGGGCAACGTGATCGCGGAGGGGCCGCCGGAGTCGATCAGCCAGAACCAGGCCGTGGTCGACGCCTACCTCGGCGCCCACCACGACGCCCCCCTCAGCATCGAGGAGGAGGACGCGCAGCTCGCCGAGGCCGAGGACACGATCGCCCGGCAGCAGGGCCGGGGCGGGGACACCCTCCGCTCCGACGGCACGCACCGGAAGGGCGGCGACCGATGACGATCGATCCGGGCGCGGGCGGGGACCCGCGCACCAGCACGAACCCCGAGTACGAGTTCGACCGGCCGGTCGACCAGGGCACCGGCGCGCCGGTCGCCGCGGGAGAGGACGGCCCCACGGCCGGCCTCTCCCCCGCCGAGCTCGCCGCCACCCGGCCCGAGCACACCCGGCTGGCCGAGGGCGCCCTGGTGCGGGGCGACGAGCTCGTCGCCGGCTACGTCCCCGGGGTGAACATCCTCAACGGGTGCGACTTCTACCTGCAGGAGGGCGAGCTGGTCGGCATCATCGGCCCCAACGGGGCCGGGAAGTCGACGCTGCTCAAGACCCTCTTCGGGCTGATCCCGGTGCGCTCGGGCACGGTGACGCTGCGCGGGGAGGACATCACCTCGGCGCCCGCGCACCGGCTGGTGTCCCTCGGTGTGGGTTACGTGCCGCAGAACAACAACGTGTTCCCCTCGCTCACCATCGAGGAGAACATGCAGATGGGCGCCTACCTGCGGCCCAAGGTGTTCAAGGAGCGGTTCGACTACGTCGCCGAGCTGTTCCCCATGCTCGGTGAGCGGCGTCGGATCAAGGCGGGCTCGCTCTCCGGCGGCGAGCGGCAGATGGTCGCCATGGGCCGGGCGCTGATGATGGAGCCGTCGGTGCTGCTGCTCGACGAGCCCTCGGCCGGCCTCTCCCCCGTCTACCAGGACGAGGTGTTCATCCGGTGCCGCCGGATCAACGCCACCGGGGTCTCGATCATCATGGTCGAGCAGAACGCCCGGCGCTGCCTGCAGATCTGCGACCGCGGCTACGTGCTCGACCAGGGCCGCAACGCCTACACCGCGACCGGCGAGTCGCTGATGCACGACCCGAAGGTCATCGAGCTCTACCTCGGGACGCTGGCCAAGGCGCACTGACCCCCGCTCGGCACGCACACGGCGCCGGCACCCCGCACGGGCTGCCGGCGCCGTCGTCGTCCTGACCGGTGCGCCGCGGGTGGCCCCGGGCCCGTGGTCGCGACCCCAGGCGTGTGCAGCTGCGGCGACGACGCACGCCCGGAGCGGGTATCCGTGCAGCCGGTGCCGGCGCCGTCGTCGTCCTGACCGGTGCGCCGCCGGGTGGCCCCGGGCCCGTGGTCGCGACCCCAGGCGTCTACCACCGCGGCGACGACCGCACGGCTGCGGCGACGGCGCGCAGCGGTGTGCACTGCGACCGGGCAGACGCACAGGGGCCCGGCACCGATGCGGTGCCGGGCCCCTGGTGGCTGTCAGCGGATCAGCGATCCGCTCGCCGGGTTCAGCCGCGCGCCGGGCCGATGCCCTGCGCGTTGAGCCCCTCGATGATCCGGGCGGACTCGTCGAAGCCGATGACCACGATGGCGTCGGGGTTGAGGTCGACCATCTGCTGCACCTCGGCGTCGTAGTTCGCCGCCGTGGGGTCGTAGATGACCAGCTCGATGCTGTCCTCCGCCAGCCCGCTGCTCACCAGGTTGTCGACGGTGTTCTCCGCCAGCCCGGTGCCGTAGGAGTCGTTGCGGGCGAGGATCCCGACGGTGCTCACACCGTCAGCGATGATCTCGTCGGCCAGGGCGCGAGCCTGCAGCGTGTCCGGCGGGGCGGTGCGGAAGTACAGCCCGCCGTCGTCGTAGTTGGTGAACTCGTCGGACGTGTTCGCCGGCGAGATCTGCACGACACCGGCACCGGTGACCTTGTCGATGACCGTCCGGGTGACGGCCGAGGAGGCCGCACCGACGATCACGTCGACGTTCTGCTGCAGCAGGGCGTCGACCGACTGGGTCGCGATGTCGGTCGAGGTGTCACCGGAGTCACGCTGGATGAGCTGCACCGGCTGGCCGAGCACGCCGCCGACCCCGTTGATCTCCTGGACGGCCAGCTCGGCGGCGGCGATCTCCGGGGGGCCGAGGAAGGCCAGGTCGCCGGTCTGCGGGAGCAGGGTGCCGATGACGAGCGGGTCGTCGGAGGTGGCGCCCGGCGGGGCCGGCGCAGGGCCCTCGTCCTCCGCGGCGTTCGCCTCGTCGCCGGCGAGCACGAACTCGGTCTCGTCGGCGGCGATCGTGTTGTCGTCGCCGAACTGCAGGATGCCGAAGCTGGCCACGGAGGGCTCACCGGGCGCGGCGAAGGCCAGCGGGCCGGAGACACCGTCGTAGTCGGGGTTGCCCCCGGCGTTGACGATCTCCTGGCAGGAGGCGAAGTCCGTGCAGGTCTCCCCGCCGAAGGTCACGCCGTTGATGTAGGGGGCGAACACGGCGGGGTCGGTGCTGCCCGCCAGCGACGCGGCGATCGCGGAGATCATGATCGCGTCGTAGGTCTCCCCGGCGTAGTTGAAGTCGACCAGGTTCGGGTCGACCTCGAGCAGCCGGTTGGTGAAGTCCTCACCCAGGTCGGTCAGGGGCGTGGTGCCCTTCATCCCGGCGAGCGCGCCCTCCTCGGTGAACGACTCCCCGAGCGCGTTGCCCATGTTGCCGTCGGTGCCGTAGACGTTGACCTGCTTCTCGCCGCTGTCGCCGCCGCCCTCGGCCGACGTGCCACCGTCCTCGTCGCCGCCACCGCAGGCGGTCAGCGCGAGCAGGGCAGCACCGGTGACGGCGATGCTGCGGGCAGTAGTGCCAGTGCGCATCAAATGACTCCCAGTGTCATCAGTGCGCCCGGCGCCGGCGCGCGTACGCGACGACCGCCGACCGGGCGCCGATCGGTGCGCAGAACCTAGCTGCCGTCCGGAAGGTTGCACCCGGCCCGAGAGGGACCGTGATGAGGTCGTGACCTCGGTGTCCGCATGGTGGAACCGCGGGCACGGTCGGTGATCGCCAGGCGACGCTGCGGCGCGACAGACCTGCCGGAACGCCGTCCGGGATCAGGCGGTGCTGTCGTCGGGCGTCGCGGTGGCCGTCAGGATCGACTCCGCGAGGGCCTTCATGCTGGTCCGCTGGTTCATGGCGGTGCGCTGGATCCAGCGGAACGCCTCGGCCTCGGTCATGCCCTGGTCGGCCATCAGCCGGCCCTTCGCCCGCTCGACGACCTTGCGGGTCTCCAGCCGCTCCTCGAGCGACTTCACCTCGCCGTCGAGCGCGGTCATCTCGGCGAACCGGCCCCGCGCCACCTCGATGGCCGGCACGAGGTCGTTCTTGGAGAACGGCTTGACCAGGTACGCCATCGCCCCGGCGTCGCGCGCCCGCTCCACCAGCTCGCGCTGGCTGAACGCGGTGAGCACGATGACCGGCGCCACGCGGGCCGAGGCGATCTGCTCGGCGGCGGAGAGCCCGTCGAGCACCGGCATCTGGATGTCGAGGATGACCAGGTCGGGGCGGAGCTCCTCGGCGCGTTCCACGGCCTGCTGGCCGTCACCGACCTCTGCGACGACCAGATACCCCTCCTCCTCGAGCATCTCCTTGAGGTCGAGACGGATCAACGCCTCGTCCTCGGCGATCAGAACCCGGATCGGCTCGCTGCTCACGGGGTGGCAGCCTATCGGCGTGGGCGCCGGCCCACCGCCCGGCTACTCTTCTCGGGCGCCGGTCGCACCTGGCCGGCACGCCCCCGTACCCCAATCGGCAGAGGGAGCGGATTCAAAACCCGCGCAGTGTGCGTTCGAGTCGCACCGGGGGCACCGAGCGGTCACCGTTCCACCGGGTCGGCCGCCCGGCGTGCGATGGCGAGCGTGAGCAGCCCGGCGACGAGGAAGGTCGCACCGAGCACCGCCCACCCCGCCGCGCCGTGCTCGACGGCGGTCGCGGTGACCACCAGCGGCGCGGCCATCGCACCGAGGGCGTAGCCGGTCTGGCTCACCCCCTGGTACGCCCCGGCGCGGCGCTCGTCGGCCAGCTCGAAGGCCAGCCCCCAGCTGCCGGCCTCACCCCACATCTCGCCGGCGGTGTGCGCGAGGGCCGCGAGCACCAGCACGCCGACCGCCACCACGACGCCGCCGAGGCCGGCCGCCGCGTACAGCGCGCACGCCACCGCCAGCATGGCCCCGGCCAGCGCCACGGCGCGCCCTGCGGTGGGGATGTCGTGGGTGCCGCGCGCGGCCCGGACCTGGAAGAGCGCGACGAGCACCGTGTTCAGCACGAGGAGCACCGAGACGGTCACCGGGGGCGCGGCCGTCCCGCCGGCCACCCAGAGCGGGACGCCGACGGTCTGCAACCCGAAGTGCATGGCGAGGACCGCGTTGAGGCCGGCGACGGCCAGGTAGCGCCCGTCCCGCAGCGGCGAGCGACCTCCCGGCGCCTGCGCGAGCGTGACGGCCGGGGTGTCGCCGCAGCGCCCCCGTACGAGCGCCGGGAGGCCGAGCAGCGGCAGGCAGGAGAGCAGCACGAGGACGCCGACCGCGGCGAGCGTGGCCCGGTAGGCGCCCGCGGTGTCGTGCAGCAGCGCACCCGCGGCCAGGCAGGTGCCCAGGCCGATGAAGACGTTGGTCACCACCCGCAGCCGCGCCCGCACGCCGACGCGGTCCGCGCCGGGGAAGCACCTGGCCAGCAGTGCGGAGCGGGCGGTGCCCTGGACCTCGCGGAACCCGACCGCACAGCAGGCGGTGAGGACGAACGCGACCGCGCTCGTCGCGATGCCGTACGCCAGCAGCGCGACACCCTGGGCGGCGGTCGCCGCCAGCAGGACGCGTTCCGCGCCGACGCGGTCGGCGAGGTAGCCGGCACCGAAGCTGCCGGCCACGCCGACGGCTCCGGCGACGACGAGCCCCAGCCCCACCGTGGTGGGCGCCAGGCCGATGACCCGGGTGAAGAAGAGCGCGCTGACGCTGTAGAACAACCCGCTGCTGAGCGACCCGGCCATGGTGGACCAGTTCAGCGCCCGGGCCAGCGGGTCGGACGGGCGCAGGGTGGAGGAGGCGGCCGCCGACCATCTCGCCGGCGCCGCCGCGATCGCGGAGGGCACGGGGCAGTTCTGCCAGCCGGAGACGGGAAGACCGATCGATGTAGCGTTGTACTTCATGATCCGCTACGAGCTGGCCGGGATGGACCTGGCGGACGTCCGCTTCGCCATCTCACCGCTCAACGAGCTGGTCTTCTCCCTGCGGGCCTGGCGCGACCCCGGCCGCTACCCGCTGCACCTGCCCTGGCTGCACCGCGTCGAGGCCGCACGCCCGGACCTCGACGGGGACCTGCTGCTGGCCCTGACCAACGAGGAGCTGTGGACGCCGGACTTCCTCACCCCGCGGCCGCACTCCCCGCTGACCCGGATCGAGGAGGAGCTCCGCGCAGTGGCGGACACCGACCCCGCGGTCGTCGTCCGCGACCTCCGCGTGCTGCACGACCCCCTGCCGCCGGCGCTGCGCGGGAGGCCGCAGGCGGTGCGCGCCCGGATCGTCGACGCGCTGCTCGGGTACTGGGAGCGATCGTTCGCCGAGGACGCGTGGCCGCGGATGCGCGCGGTGCTCGAGGCCGACGTCGTCCACCGCGGACGGGAACTGGCCCAGCGCGGGATGGCGCACACGTTCGCCCACCTCGGCGAGACGGTGAGCTTCGCCGACGGCGTCGTCTCGGTGCGCCTGAAAGCGGCGATCAGCTACACCCGGTCGACCAGCGGGGAGGGGCTGACGCTCGTGCCCACGCTGTTCGGGCGCACCGCCTCCGCCCCCATCTCGCCCGAGGAACCGCCGCTGGTCATGTACGCCGCCCGCGGGGTGGGCACGCTGTGGGAGAGCCGGCGGCTGACCTCCCCGGCGGCGCTCGCGGGCCTGGTCGGAGCTGTCCGCGCCGGGCTGCTCACCGAGCTGGCCACCCCGTCGTCGTCCACCGAGCTCGCGGTGCGCCTGGGGGTCACCACCCCCGCGGTCAACCAGCACCTGCGCGCGCTGCGCGCCGCCGGCCTGCTCCTCTCCGCCCGGCACGGGCGCTCGGTGCTCTACCGCCGCTCCGACCTCGGCGACCGGCTCGTCGCCGGCAGCGGGCCGGACGGCCCCGGTACCGCGCCCGGGTGCCCTCCCCGGTCGCGCTGAGCGACGCAATACGGTGGCACCGTGACCGAGCCCGCGCCGCACATGACGCCCGAGCAGTTCCGGCAGCACGGCCACGAGGTGGTCGACTGGATCGCCGACTACTGGACGCGCATCGCCTCCTTCCCGGTGCGCTCGCAGGTCTCCCCCGGCGACGTCCGCACGGCGCTGCCCGCGGATCCCCCGGAGTCGGGTGAACCGTTCTCCGCGGTGCTGGCCGATCTGGACCGCGTGGTCATGCCGGGCATCACGCACTGGCAGCACCCGGGGTTCTTCGGCTACTTCCCGGCCAACACCTCCGGCCCGTCGGTGCTCGGCGACCTGGTCTCGGCGGGCCTGGGCGTGCAGGGCATGTCCTGGGTGACCAGCCCGGCGGCGACCGAGCTGGAACAGCACGTCATGGACTGGTTCGCCGGCCTGCTGGGCCTGCCGGAGTCCTTCCTCTCCACGGGCAGCGGCGGGGGCGTCGTCCAGGACTCCAGCTCCGGGGCGAACCTCGTCGCGCTGCTGGCCGCCCTCCACCGCGCCTCCGGCGGGGCCACCGTCCGCGGCGGGGTGCAGCCCGACCGCGCCACCGTCTACGTGTCCGCCGAGACGCACTCGTCGATGGAGAAGGCCGTGCGCATCGCCGGCCTGGGCAGCGATGCGGTCCGGATCGTGGAGGTCGACGGCGACCTCGCGATGAACCCGGGGGCGCTCGCCGCCCGGCTCGAGCGGGACGTCGCCCGCGGGTACCGGCCCGTGCTGGTCTGCGCGACCATCGGCACGACGTCGACCACCGCGGTCGACCCGCTGGCCGCCATCGGTCCCATCTGCCAGCAGCACGGCGTCTGGCTGCACGTCGACGCCGCGTACGCCGGCGTGAGCGCGGTCGCCCCCGAGCTGCGCGAGCTGCAGGCCGGCGTCGAGTGGGCCGACAGCTACACCACCGACGCCCACAAGTGGCTGCTCACCGGCTTCGACGCGACGCTCTTCTGGGTCGCCGACCGGGCGGCCCTCACCGGCGCCCTGGCGATCCTCCCCGACTACCTGCGCAACGCCGCCACCGACGCCGGCGCCGTCGTCGACTACCGCGACTGGCAGATCGAGCTCGGCCGGCGCTTCCGCGCGCTCAAGCTCTGGTTCGTCCTCCGCTGGTACGGCGCGGAAGGGCTGCGCGCCCACGTCCGTGGGCACGTGGCGCTGGCCCAGGAGCTGGCCGGCTGGGCCGCGGCCGACGACCGGTTCGACGTCGTCGCACCGCACCCGCTGTCCCTGGTCTGCCTCCAGCCCCGCTGGCCGGCCGGTGTCGACGCCGACGTCGCGACGATGACGCTGCTCGACCGCCTCAACGACGGCGGCGAGGTCTTCCTGACCCACACCACCGTGCGTCGGGAGGTGGTCCTGCGCGTCGCGATCGGCTCGCCGGCGACGACGCGGGCGCACGTCGAGCGGGTGTGGGCCCTGCTGACCGAGGGCCACGACTGGCTGGCCGCCGACTTCGCCACCCAGGCCGCCGAGCAGGCCGCGGCACGCGCCGCCGAGCGCGAACGGGCCGAGCAGCCGGCTGCGCAGCCGGACGGGGAGCGCACCGGCGACACGGCGGGCGCGGGCCCCGCCTGAGCGGCGGGGCCGGGGCTCACCGGTCCAGGGACCGGATGAGCCCCTCCTGCGCCACGGTGGCCACGTGCCGGCCGTCGGCGGACCAGATCTGCCCGAAGCAGAGCGCGCGCCCTGCCGACGCCGCGGGGCTGTCGGTCTCGTAGAGCAGCCAGTCGTCGGCACGCACCGGCTGGTGGAACCACACGGCGTGGTCGAGGCTGGCGCCGATGAAGTCCGGCCACCCCCCGCCCAGCCGGGCGAACCCCGCCGAGAGCAGGGTCAGGTCGCTGACGAACGTCAGCGCCGCCGCCTGCACCACCGGGTCGTCCCCCAGCTCGCCGGCGACGCGGAACCAGGTCCACGACTGCGTGTGCGGCGGCGACTTGGGCGGCGCGGCGAACGGGTCCTGCTGGAAGCGCTGCTCGACGACCCGCCCCATCGCCGCCATGAACGCGGCCCGCTCGCCGTGCCGGGCCACGACCTCGTCGGTGCCCATCATCTCGTCGGGGCCGGGCGCCTCCGGCATGGGCAGGGAGTGCTCCGCCACGGCGGGCTCCCCCGCGTGGAAGTCGGCGGTGAGGGCGAAGATCGCCACGTCCTCGCCCCCGCGCCGCTGGCAGGCGATGACCCGCCGGGTGGAGAACGAGCGCCCGTCGCGGATCCGGTCGACGGAGTAGCGGATCTCCTCCGACGGGTCGCCGGGCCGGAGGAAGTAGGAGTGCAGCGAGTGCACGCCCCGCTCGCCGGGCACGGTGCGGCCCGCGGCCACGAGCGCCTGGCCGGCCACCTGCCCGCCGAAGATCCGCTGCCGCTCACTGCTCGGCGTCTTGCCGACGAACACGTCGGGCTCGCGCTCGGCGAGGTCGAGCACCGACAGCAGCGCCGCCGCCTGGGTGTCCTGCGGCCCCCCGGTCACGAGTCCGTCCCCACCTCGTGCACGCGGATGAGGTTCGTGGACCCGACCGTGTTGGGCGGGCTGCCCGCCACCACGACCACCCGGTCGCCCACCTTCAGCCGGCCGATGGACAGCAGCGAGAAGTCCACCTGCGCCACCATGTCGTCGGTGTGCTCCACCATGGGCACCAGGAAGGTCTCCACGCCCCACGACAGGGCGAGCTGGCTGCGCACCCTCGCGTCGACGGTGAACGCGAGCAGCGGCTGCCTGGGGTGCAGCGCCGCGAGCCGCCGGGCGGTCTCCCCCGTCTGCGTGAAGGTGGCCAGCGCCTTGACGTCCAGGGACTCCCCGATGTCCCGCGCCGCCCGGACGATCGCGCCGGAGCGGGACCGCGACCGCCGTGCCACCTCGGGCACCCACAGGTGGTCGCTCTCGACCGCCTCGATGATCCGGTCCATCGTCCGGACCGCGCCGATCGGGTACGCCCCGACGGAGGTCTCCCCCGAGAGCATCACCGCGTCGGCGCCGTCGAGCACGGCGTTGGCGACGTCGGAGGCCTCCGCGCGGGTCGGCCGCGAGTTGGTGATCATCGACTCGAGCATCTGGGTCGCCACGATGACCGGCTTGTTGCGCTCGCGGGCCGCCTGGATGGCCCGCTTCTGCACCAGCGGCACCTGCTCGAGGGCGAGCTCCACGCCCAGGTCCCCGCGAGCGACCATGATGCCGTCGAACGCCTCGACGATGGCATCGAGGTTGCGCACCGCCTCGGGCTTCTCCAGCTTGGCGATGACCGGGACGGAGATGTCCTCCTGGCGCATGATGTCGCGGACCAGCGCCACGTCCGCGGGCGAGCGCACGAAGGACAGCGCGATGAAGTCGACGCCGAGGTGCAGGGCGAACCGCAGGTCGCGCTCGTCCTTGTCCGACAGGGCCGGCACGCTCACCGCCACCCCGGGCAGCGAGAGCCCCTTGTTGTTCGACACCTTGCCGCCCTCGACGACGAGGCAGAAGACGTCGGGGCCCTCGACGCGGACGACGCTGAGGGAGAGGTTGCCGTCGTCGACCAGGAGCCGGTCCCCCACCCGGACGTCGTTGGCGAGGTCCTTGTAGGTGGTCGAGACCCGCTCCGCGGTGCCCTCGACGTCCTCGACGGTGATGCAGACCTCGCTGCCGGTCGCCCAGGTGACCGGACCGTCGGCGAAGGTGCCCAGCCGGATCTTGGGCCCCTGGAGGTCCGCCAGGATGGCCACGGCGTGGCCGGTGCTGTCGGAGGCCTGCCGCACCAGGTGGTAGGCGGTCGCGTGGTCCTCGTGGGAACCGTGGCTGAAGTTGAGGCGGGCGACGTCCATCCCCGACTCGACGAGGGCGGTGACCTGCTCGGCGGAGCTGGTGGCCGGACCGAGGGTGCAGACGATCTTCGCGCGGCGGGACATGGGGATAACGCTAGTGCCACGACGAACTCGGTGGCGGAGCGACCCGGGCCCGGTTCCCGCGTGTCGGTGATACCGACCGGTAGGAACCGGGCCCGGGGCTGGAGCGGGTGCTGCTACCGCAGCGCGACCGCCGTCGGGGTGACCGGCCGGGGCAACATGGACTCCCCGGTCAGCCAGGTGTCGACGGCGGCAGCAGCGGCGCGGCCCTCCGCGATCGCCCAGACGATGAGCGACTGGCCCCGGCCCATGTCGCCGGCCACGAAGACGCCGGGCACGGTGGACATGAACTCCCCGTCACGGGAGACGTTGCCCCGGCCGTCGACCTCGACGCCGAGGGTGTCGACGAGGCCCTCGCGCTGCGCCCCGGTGAAGCCCATGGCGAGGAACACCAGGTCGGCGGGGAGCTCTCGCTCGGTCCCCTCGATCTTCTGGAACCGGCCGTCGACGCGCTCGACCTCGTGGAGGAGCAGCGCGCGGACGTTGCCGTTCTCGTCGCCGAGGAACCGCTCGGTGTTGACCGAGTACAGCCGCTCGCCGCCCTCCTCGTGCGCGCTGGAGACGCGCATGATCATCGGGTAGGTCGGCCACGGGTTGCTGGCCTGGTCGCGACGGTCCGGCGGCGCCGGCATGATCTCCAGCTGCGTGACCGAGGCCGCGCCCTGGCGGTGGGCGGTGCCGAGGCAGTCGGCACCGGTGTCACCGCCACCGATGATCACGACGTGCTTGCCGTGGGCGTTGATCGGCGGGTCGTCGAGCTCGCCGAGAGCCTGGCGGTTGCCGTAGGGCAGGTACTCCATGGCCAGGTGGATGCCGGCCAGCTCACGGCCGGGAGCCGGGAGGTCGCGGCCGATGGTCGCGCCGCCGGCGAGCACCACGGCGTCGAAGTCGCCGCGCAGCTGCTCGACCGACAGGTCACCCTCGCCGCTACCGCCCACCTCGACGCCGGTGACGAACCGGGTGCCCTCGGCGCGCATCTGGTCCAGCCGCCGGTCCAGGACGGACTTCTCCATCTTGAACTCGGGGATGCCGTAGCGGATCAGCCCGCCGATGCGGTCGGCCCGCTCGTAGACGGTCACGTCGTGGCCGGCCCGGGTGAGCTGCTGGCCGGCGGCCAGCCCGGCGGGGCCGGACCCGACGACGGCGACCTTCTTGCCGGTGCGCTCGACCGAGGTCTGCGGCTGCACCCAGCCCTCGTCCCAGGCGCGGTCGATGATCTCCCACTCGATCTGCTTGATGGTGACCGGCGACTCCTGCAGGTTCAGCACGCAGGAGCCCTCGCACGGCGCCGGGCAGAGCTTCCCGGTGAACTCCGGGAAGTTGTTCGTCGCGTGCAGCCGCTCGATCGCGTCGTGCCAGTCGTCGCGGCGGGCGAGGTCGTTCCACTCCGGGATCAGGTTCGCCACCGGGCAGGCGTGGTGGCAGAACGGGATGCCGCAGTCCATGCAGCGGGCGGCCTGCTTGCGCACCTCCGCCGTCGGGAACAACGGGTCCTCCCCGTTCTGGCGCCGGGTGTAGACGTCCTTCCAGTCCAGGAGGCGGACCTCGACGGGGCGGCGCGGCGGGAGGTCGCGCTCGTACTTCAGGAAACCGGTCTGGTCAGCCACGTGCCGCCTCCATCACTGCTCGGTCCACGTCCGTACCGGCGGCCTCCGCGGCCCGTCGGGCCTCCAGTGCCCGCCGGTAGTCGCGCGGCATGATCACGCTGAACTGCTCCGACCAGCGGCCCCAGTCGGCCAGCAGCGCGGTCGCCACGGTCGACTCGGTGTCGGCCGCGTAGCGCACGAGCACGTCGCGCAGCCACTGCGCCGACTCGCCGTCCAGCGGCTCGACGTCCACCATCTCGGGGTTCACCCGGTGCCGGGCGAGGTCCAGCACGTACGCGATGCCCCCGGACATGCCGGCGGCGATGTTGCGGCCGGTCGGCCCGAGGATCACCGCGCGCCCCCCGGTCATGTACTCGAGGGCGTGGTCGCCCACGCCCTCGACGACGGCCAGCGCGCCGGAGTTGCGCACGCAGAACCGCTCGCCGACCCGGCCCCGGAGGAAGATCTCCCCGCCCGTGGCGCCGTAGCCGATGACGTTGCCGGCGATGACGTTGTCCTCGGCCGCGAACGACGCCTCGCGGGACGGCCGCACGATGATCCGGCCGCCGGACAGCCCCTTGCCGACGTAGTCGTTGGCGTCACCGAACAGCCGCATGGTGATGCCGCGCGGTACGAACGCGCCGAACGACTGCCCGGCCGATCCGCCGAAGGTGAGGTCGATCGTGCCGTCGGGCAGCCCCTCGCCGCCGAAGCGGCGGGTGACCATCGACCCCAGCATCGTGCCCACGGTGCGGTTGACGTTGCGCACCGGCAGCTCCAGGCTCACCGGTCGCGCGTCGAGCAGCGCCCCCTCGCACAGCTGGATGAGCGTCTGGTCCAGCGCCACGTCCAGGCCGTGGTCCTGGCCGCGCACGGCCCGCCGCGGCGTGCCCTCGGGCAGCTCGGGCACCACGAGCACCGGTGCGAGGTCGAGGCCCTGCGCCTTCCAGTGGTCGACGGCCTGGCGGGTGTCCAGCAGCTCGGCGTGGCCGACGGCCTCGTCGATGGACCGGAAGCCCAGCTCGGCCAGGTAGGAGCGCACCTGCTCGGCGAGGAACTCGAAGAAGGTGACCACGAACTCCGGCCGCCCGGTGAACCGCTTGCGCAACTCCGGGTTCTGGGTGGCGACGCCGACCGGGCAGGTGTCGAGGTGGCAGACCCGCATCATGACGCAGCCGGAGACCACCAGCGGCGCGGTCGCGAAGCCGAACTCCTCGGCCCCCAGCAGCGCCGCGACGATCACGTCGCGACCGGTCTTCATCTGGCCGTCGACCTGCACCACGATGCGGTCGCGCAGCCCGTTGGCCAGCAGGGTCTGCTGGGTCTCCGCCAGACCGAGCTCCCACGGCGAGCCCGCGTGCTTCAGCGAGGTGAGCGGCGCGGCACCGGTGCCGCCGTCGAACCCGGAGATCAGGACGACGTCGGCGTGCGCCTTGCTGACACCCGCCGCGACCGTGCCGACGCCGACCTCGGCGACGAGCTTGACGTGCACCCGCGCCTGGTCGTTGGCGTTCTTCAGGTCGTGGATGAGCTGCTTGAGGTCCTCGATCGAGTAGATGTCGTGGTGCGGCGGCGGGCTGATCAGGCCGACGCCCGGCGTCGAGTGCCGGGTCCGGGCGACCCACGGGTAGACCTTGCCGCCGGGCAGCTGCCCGCCCTCGCCGGGCTTGGCGCCCTGCGCCATCTTGATCTGGATGTCGTCGGCGTTGACCAGGTACTCGCTGGTGACGCCGAACCGGCCGGAGGCCACCTGCTTGATCGCCGAGCGGCGCAGGTCGCCGTTCGGGTCGGGGGTGAACCGGTCGGGGTCCTCACCGCCCTCGCCGGTGTTCGAGCGACCGCCGAGGCGGTTCATGGCGATGGCGAGGGTCTCGTGCGCCTCCTGCGAGATCGAGCCGTAGCTCATCGCGCCGGTGTTGAAGCGCTTCACGATCTCGCTGACCGGCTCCACCTCGTCGAGCGGCACGGGCGGACGCACGCCGGTCTTCAGCGTGAACAGGCCGCGCAGCGTGGCGGCTTCCTCGGACATCTTGTCGACGGTCTGCGTGTACTTCTCGAAGACGTCGTACTGCCGGGAGCGCGTGGCGTGCTGCAGGAGGAACACCGTCTCGGGGTTGAACAGGTGCACCTCGCCCTCGCGGCGCCACTGGTACTCGCCGCCGACCTCGAGGCGACGGTGCGCGGTCTCGGTGGGGTTCTCCGGGTAGGCGCGGCGGTGGCGCATGGCCACCTCCTCGGCCAGCACGTCGATGCCGACGCCGCCCAGGGGGCAGGAGGTGCCGGTGAAGTACTCGTCGACGAGCTCCTGGGAGAGGCCGACGGCCTCGAAGATCTGCGCCATCGTGTACGAGCCGACGGTGCTGATGCCCATCTTGCTCATGACCTTCAGGACGCCCTTGCCCAGCGCCTTCACCACGTTGCGCACCGCCTGGGCGGGCTCGACGCCGGTGAGGACGCCGTCGCGGATGAGGTCCTCGATCGACTCGAAGGCCAGGTAGGGGTTGACCGCTGCGGCGCCGTAGCCCAGCAGCAGCGCGACGTGGTGCACCTCGCGGCAGTCGCCGGACTCGACGACGAGGCCCACCTCCATGCGGGTCTTCTCCCGCACCAGGTGGTGGTGCACCGCGGCGGTCATCAGCAGCGACGGGATGGGAGCGCGCTGCTCGTCGCAGTCCCGGTCGGAGAGCACGATGATCCGGGCGCCGGCGGAGATGGCCTTGGAGACCTTGGTGCGCAGCTGCTCGATCGCCTCGGCCAGCGCCGTGCCGCCGCCGTTGACGTCGAAGTGACCGGTGATCCGGACGGCGGCGTACCCGGGCAGGTCGCCGTCGTCGTCGATGTGCAGGATCTTGGCCAGCTCGTCGTTGTCGATGACCGGGAAGGGCAGGTAGACCTGCCGGCAGGACGCCGGGGTGGCGGCGAGCAGGTTCTGCTCCGGGCCGAAGGTGCGGCTCAGGCTGGTCACCAGCTCCTCACGGATGGCGTCCAGCGGCGGGTTGGTCACCTGCGCGAACAGCTGACCGAAGTAGTCGTAGAGCAGCCGGGAGCGGTCCGACAGCGCGGCGATGGGGGTGTCGGTCCCCATCGAGCCGATCGGCTCGGCGCCGCTGGCCGCCATCGGCGTGACCAGCATGCGCAGGTCCTCCTCGGTGTAGCCGAAGAGGAGCTGACGGCGCACGACCGACTCGTGGCTGGGCCGGGAGCGACGGCGCTCGGGCAGCTGCGGCAGGTGCACCAGGCCGGCGTGCAGCCAGTCGTCGTAGGGGTGCTCCGCGGCCAGGGCGCCCTTGACCTCCTCGTCGGAGACGATCCGCCCCGAGGCGGTGTCGACGAGGAACATGCGGCCCGGCTGCAGCCGGCCCTTGGCCACGACGTCGGCGGCCGGGATGTCGAGCACGCCGACCTCGCTGGCCATGACCACCAGGTCGTCCTTGGTGTGCCACCAGCGGCCCGGGCGCAGGCCGTTGCGGTCGAGCACCGCGCCGATCAGCGTGCCGTCGGTGAAGCAGACGGCGGCGGGGCCGTCCCACGGCTCCATGATCGAGGAGTGGAAGCGGTAGAAGGCCCGGCGGGCGGCGTCCATCTCGGCGTGGTTCTCCCACGCCTCGGGGATCATCATCAGCACCGCGTGCGGCAGCGAGCGGCCGGACAGGTGCAGCAGCTCGAGGACCTCGTCGAAGGTCGCCGAGTCGCTGAAGTCGCTGGCGGTGACCGGGAAGATCCGGTCCAGGCCGAGCTCGCTGGCCGGGCCGGCCGGGCCGTCGAACAGCTCGGTCTCCAGCTTGGCCTCGCGGGCGCGCATCCGGTTGCGGTTGCCCTTGATCGTGTTGATCTCGCCGTTGTGCGCGATGAAGCGGAACGGGTGGGCCAGTGGCCAGCTCGGGAAGGTGTTGGTGGAGAACCGGCTGTGCACCAGCGCGATCGCCGACTCGTAGCGCTCGTCGCGCAGGTCGGTGAAGAACAGCGGCAGCTGGTCGGTGGTGAGCATGCCCTTGTAGGTGATCGTGCGCGACGACAGCGAGGCGATGTACAGCGAGCTGCCCGCGTCGACGGCGGCCCGCTCGGCACGCTTGCGCAGCACGAAGGAGCGCCGCTCCAGCCGGGTGACCCCGTTGCAGACGACGTTCCCGCCGAAGGCCTTCTCGTCGGCCCGGCCGCCCATGGTCTCGGCGACGAAGACCTGGGCGAAGTGCGGCATCACCGCCCGCGCCGTGGGGCCGAGGTCCGCGCCCTCGGGCTCGACCGGGACGTCGCGCCAGCCGAGGACGGTGAGCCCCTCCTCCTCGGCGAGGCGGGCCACGTCGTCGTACCGGGCGGCGCGCTCGGCCTCGTCGGTCGGCAGGAACGCGATGCCGACCGAGTACTCGCCGAGCGGCGGCAGGTCGAAGCCCACGCTGGCGCGCAGCAGCGCGTCGGGGATCTGGGTGAGGATGCCGGCCCCGTCACCCGAGTTCGGCTCGGCGCCGGCGGCGCCGCGGTGGTCGAGGTTGTGCAGCGCGGTGAGACCGGCGGCGACGATCCGGCGGCTCCGGCGGCCACGGGCGTCGGCCACGAAGGCGACACCGCAGGCGTCCTTGTCGTTGGCCGGGTCGTAGAGCCCGCTGGGGGCGGGCACGGCGGAGAACGGCACAGCGCTGGCGGGGGCTGCCGCGGTGGCGGTGGCGGGAAGGTCGGTCATGTCACTCCCGTCGTCGGCGCACCGTCGTCCCTCGGAGCGAGGGGTGGACGGGGGGCGGGGGCCCGGGCCGGGGGTCAAGGGCGGCGGTCAGGGGCGGCACGTGCGGAGGCGCGGGGACCGGCCGGACACAGGTGGCCCCGACCGGCAGCGGCGCGCGAGCCCACCGGTTGGTGCCGGCAGGCCGTCGTCCGCGGGGCAGCGCTGGCCCGGTCCGACACTACGACCCGACCAGGATCGCTGGCGGGTCAGCCGGAAGAGTACACAGCCGTAACACCGTCCTGACACGTCCGAAGCCGATCCGTGACGGTGCACACGCCCACCGGCCGCGGGTCGTCGCACCGGACCGGCGGTGCCGCCGTCAGCCCGTGGCCGGCGGTCGGTGATCGTCGTCACGCGCCCCGGCCGCCGAGGCCCCGGACGACTCGCCGGACGCCTCGGCCGCCGGCCCGGAGGACGGGCGGGGACCGCGGTCGACGACCTCCCGGGGGCGCCCGCGCTGCCAGACGAAGTAGGCGACGGCGAGCAGGCCGACGACGATCGAGGTGAAGACGTTGACCCGGACTCCGAAGAAGGTCTCCGCGGGGTCGGTGCGCAGCAACTCGATCCACAGCCGCCCGGCGCAGTAGGACGCCACGTAGAGCGCGAACGCGCGGCCGTGGCCGAGCCGGAAGCGGCGATCGGCCCAGATGACCAGCGCCGCGGCCGCGAGGTTCCACAGCATCTCGTAGAGGAACGTCGGGTGGAACGTCCCGAGGACGACAGGCTCACCATCCGCGCCGGTGACCGCCTGGCCCCCGCTCCACTCGTAGATGGTCAGCGCCCAGGGGAGGTCGGTCGGGCCGCCGTAGAGCTCGTTGTTGAACCAGTTGCCCAGCCGGCCGATCGCCTGGGCGACGAGCAGCCCGGGCGCCAGGGCGTCGGCGAACGCGGGCAGCGGGATGCCGCGCCGCCGGCAGGCGATCCACGCCCCCACCCCGCCGAGCGCGATCGCGCCCCAGATGCCGAGGCCGCCGTCCCAGATGGCGAAGGCGCGCAGCGGGTCGCCACCCTCGCCGAAGTACGGGCGGGGGCTGGAGACCACGTGGTAGAGCCGGCCGCCGGCGATGCCGAAGGGGACGGCCCAGATGGCGATGTCCAGCACGTCGTCGGCGTGCCCGCCCCGGGCGACCCAGCGCCGCTGGGTCAGCACGATGGCGGCGACGATCCCGGCGATGATGCACAGCGCGTAGGCGCGGATCGGCAGCGGACCGAGGTGCCAGACGGCCTGGGTAGGGCTGGGGATGGCCGCGAGGACGCTCACGCGCGCACCTCCGCCCGGCGGACGCCGTCGGCCAGGTCCCGGGTCAGCACGCGGACGCCCTCGGTCCCCCGCCCCTCGAGCAGCTCCCGCACGTACGCGGAGCCGACGATGACCCCGTCGGCGAACGCGGCCACCTCCGCGGCCTGGTCGCCGTCCGAGACGCCGAGGCCGACGCAGACGGCGAGGTCGGGCGCGGCCTCCCGGGTGCGGGCCACGAGCCGCTCGGCGGCGTCGCCGACGGTGGCACGGGTGCCGGTGACCCCCATGGTCGAGGCCGCGTACACGAACCCGCGGCAGGCGGCGGTGGTGGACCGCAACCGGGCGTCGGTCGACGACGGGGCGACGAGGAACACCCGGTCGAGGTCGGACCGCTCGGCGGCGGCGATCCACGCACCGGCCTCGTCGGGGATGAGGTCGGGGGTGATGGCCCCCGCTCCCCCGGCCGCGGCCAGATCGGTCGCGAACCGCTCGACGCCGTAGCGCTCGATCGGGTTCCAGTAGCTCATCACCACCGGGACGGCGCCGGCCGCGGCCACCGCCTCGACGGCCCGCAGGACGTCGCGCATGCCCACCCCGGCCCGCACGGCGACGTCCACCGCCTGCTGGATGACGGGTCCGTCCATGCCGGGGTCGCTGTACGGGACACCGACCTCGATCACGTCCGCCCCCGCCTCGACGGCCGCCACCATGGCGACGATCGACCCCTCGACGTCCGGATAGCCGACCGGCAGGTAGGCGATCAGCGCCGCCCGGCCCTCGGTCCTCGCCGCGCCGAGCCGCTCGGCCAGCCTGCTCACGCCATCTCCCCTGCGTCCGGGCCGGCCACGGCCTCGTCGTTGGTGACCCCACCCTCGGTGGGCTGCTGATCGGTGTCCAGGCCCGGGCCCGGGGCGGCGTCGTCCCGGTCGCCCAGCCCGAACCACCGGGACGCGGTCTCCACGTCCTTGTCGCCGCGGCCGGAGAGGTTGACCAGCAGCAGCGAGTCCGGACCCAGCTCGCGCCCCAGCGCGAGCGCCCCCGCGAGGGCGTGCGCCGACTCGATCGCCGGGATGATGCCCTCGGTCCGGCAGAGCAGCGCGAAGGCCTCCATCGCCTCGGCGTCGGTGACCGGCCGGTACTCCGCCCGCCCGATGTCGTGCAGGTAGGAGTGCTCCGGGCCGACGCCCGGGTAGTCCAGCCCCGCGCTGATCGAGTGCGACTCCACGGTCTGGCCGTTCTCGTCCTG
Source organism: Blastococcus sp. SYSU DS0828 (assembly GCF_054050975.1). NCBI lineage: Bacteria > Bacillati > Actinomycetota > Actinomycetes > Geodermatophilales > Geodermatophilaceae > Blastococcus > Blastococcus sp. SYSU DS0828. Next base: position 103,640 of record NZ_JBJHAK010000014.1, read on the forward strand.
CAGCAGGAAGGACCGGGCGCCGTGCAGGACGCCGGGCGAGCCCCCGGTGATCGTGGCCGCGTGGCGGTCGGTGTCGACGCCGTCGCCGCCGGCCTCCAGGCCGATCAGCCGCACCCCGTCGTCGGGGACGAAGGCGGTGAAGATGCCGATGGCGTTGGACCCCCCGCCGACGCAGGCCAGGACGGCGTCGGGCAGGCGCCCCTCGCGCTCGAGCACCTGGGCACGGGCCTCGTCGCCGATCACCCGCTGGAAGTCGCGGACCATCGCCGGGAACGGATGCGGCCCCGCGACGGTGCCGAAGACGTAGTTGGTGGTCTCGACGTTGGTGACCCAGTCGCGGAAGGCCTCGTTGATCGCGTCCTTGAGGGTGCGCGAGCCGGTGGTGACCGGGACGACCTCGGCGCCGAGCAGCCGCATGCGGGCGACGTTCAGCGCCTGGCGTCGGGTGTCCTCCTCGCCCATGTAGACGGTGCAGGACAGCCCCATCAGCGCCGCCGCGGTGGCGGTGGCGACGCCGTGCTGGCCGGCGCCGGTCTCCGCGATGACACGGGTCTTGCCGATCCGCCGGGTGAGCAGGGCCTGGCCCAGCACGTTGTTGATCTTGTGCGAGCCGGTGTGGTTGAGGTCCTCGCGCTTGAGCAGGACCCGCGCGCCGCCCGCGTGCGCCGCGAACTTCGGCACCTCGGTGACCGGGCTCGGCCGGCCGGTGTAGTCACGCTGCAGGCGGGCGAACTCGCTGAGGAACGCCGGGTCGACCCGCATCGCCTCGTAGGCCTCGGTCAGCTCGTCGAGGGCGGCGATCAGCGCCTCGGGGACGAACCGGCCGCCGAAGACCCCGAAGTGCCCGGTGGCGTCCGGCCAGCCCGGTCGCGCCGGGAGCGAGAGGTCTCCGGTCTGCGGTGGGCTGGTCGTCGTCATGCGCACAGTGTCCCGCGCCGGGGACCACGAGCGGCGCAGGGGTGCGCGGGACGTCACCGGATCGGACGAGTGCCCCGGCACGGGATCAGAACGGGGGTGGCTCCTCCGGTTCGGGCGGTGGTGGCGGTTGCGGTGGTGCGCTGAGGACGCGGTAGCCGGGTGGTCGGCTGGTGCGGGTGACCCCGGACGGAGTGATGACGGTGAGCACGCCGTCGTCGCTGAGGGTGTGCTGCCAGCCGGGGGCGAAGGTCTTGAGCCGGTGGTGGCGACGGCACAGGCAGCACAGGTTCTCGCAGGCCGTGGCCCCGCGGTCGGCGTGCGGGATGACGTGGTCCAGATCGGCCCAGCCGGCGGGCACGGTGCAGCCGGGGTGCCGGCAGGTGCGATCCCGCGTCGCGAGGAACCGTTGCTGGGCGGCCGAGGGCCGGTAGCGGTCCACCGGCCCGGGAACGCCGAGCAGCGGGCAGCCGCAGGACCGATCGGGGTCTTTGGGGTCGG
>NZ_JBJHAK010000015.1:0-95266 GCF_054050975.1 Blastococcus sp. SYSU DS0828
TGACTAACGTGGTGATCTCGAAGGCGAGCCTCAGGACGATCTCGACCCACGCCGCGCCGGGGGCGGGGGGGGCGCCCCCCCCCCCCCCCCCCCCCCCCCCCCCCCGCGGGCCAGCGGTCACCCGCCTCCGGTCGCCGCCTGCTGGGCCTGCTGGTAGGCCGTCACGGCCTCCTGCAGGTCGGCCAGCGCCTGCCCCTGGGCGGCGAAGTCACCGGACCGCTGGGCGGTGGCCAACGCCTCGAGCGCGGCGTTGATGTCCTGGACGGCCTGCTCCATGTCCGGCGTGGCCGGCAGACCGTCCGTGCCGTCCGGCGGGATCGGCACGTCGGTGGGATCGGCCGGCTGCTCCACGCCGGGGTTGTCCTCCCCCTGCTCCGCCTCGGTCGGCACCCCGTCGGCGTCGGACGCGACCACCCCTGCGCCGTCGCCGAACACCTGGTCCAGCGCCTCGGAAAGGGTGTTGGCGTAGCCGATGCGGTCACCGAAGTTGACCAGCACCCGCTGCAGCAGCGGGAAGCCGCCCTCCCCGGTGCTCTCCACGTAGAGCGGCTCCACGTAGAGCAACCCGGCGTCACCGATCGGCAGCGTCAGCAGGTTGCCGAACACGGCAGCGGAGTTCTGGCTGTCGAACAGCGTGAGGTCGGGCCGCACCTGGTTGTTCGTGATGAACGCGTTCTGCACCTGCCCGGGACCCCGGAACGGAGTGTTGCCGGGTAGCTGCAGCACCTGGAGTGCGCCGTAGGTCTCCGGCGCACTCGACGCCGAGACGAACGCCGACAGGTTCTCCCGTTGGAAGGCGTTCAGCGCACTGGTCAGCTGGAACGTCGCCTCGTCGTCACCTGGTCGCTGGGCCAGGATGTAGTACGGCGGCTGGTTCTCCTCGATGTTCCGCGTCGGGTCGTCGGGGATCTGCCACCGGTCGCTGCCCTCGTAGAAGGCGATCGGGTCATCGACGTGGTAGCGGGTCAGGATGTCCCGCTGCACCTTGAACAGGTCCTCCGGGTACCGGACGTGGCTGATCAGTTCGTCGCTCATCTCGCTCCTCGGCTCGACCACGCCGGGGAACGCCTTCATGAAGGTCTGGAGGACCGGGTCCTCCTCCTCCCAGGCGTACAGCGTCACCGTGCCGTCGTAGGCGTCGACGGTGGCCTTCACCGAGTTGCGGATGTAGTTCACCGTCTCGTTCGGCAGCGCGGTCGTCCCGGTGCCGGTGAGCGCGTCCGCCACCGCCTCGCCGAGCTGCATCTGCTCGGAGTAGGGATAGGAGTCCGACGTCGTGTAGGCGTCGAGGATCCAGGTCACCCGGCCGTCGATCACCGCGGGGTACGGGTCGCCGTCGACCTCCAGGAAGGGCGCCGCCTTCTCCACGCGTTCGCGCGGGTCCCGGACGTAGAGGACCTTCGACTCCTCGTTCACCGCGCTGGAGAGCAGGAAGTTGCGCTCGCGGTAGTAGATCGCGTACGTCAGCTGCCGGAAGAAGCTGCCGACCGAGACACCGCCCTCGCCGTCGTAGGTGTTGTTGATCTGCCGATCCTCGGATCCGCCCTCCGGCAGGTCGAACTCCCGCGGCGCGCTGCCCTCCGGAGCCCCGACCACCGAGTAGTCCTGGATCAGCTCGCCGTAGTAGATCCGGCTCTGCTCGACCGGGATGTTCCCCCGGGTCGGCAGGTCGCCGGTGGTGAAGTTCGGCTCGCCGCCCTCGGAGCCGGCCACGACCTCGTTCGCCGGAGCGGCGACGAAGCCGTGCCCATGGGTGTAGACGGTGTGCCGGTTGATCCAGGTGCTCTGGTTCTCCGACAGCCCGGCGCTGTCCAGCTCGCGCACCGCCACGACGTAGTCCCCGGTCTCGCCGTCGATGGTGTAGCGGTCGATGTCGAGCTTCTCGGGGAAGCCGTACACGTTCCGGATCTGCTGGCGGGCCGTGAACGTGTCGGTCAGGACGTTCGGGTCGAGCAGCCGGGCGTTCGGGATGGTCTCGGTGTCGTTCCGCAGCTCGGCCAGCGCGACGTCGGGGTCCACCTCGTTGCCGGTGGTCTCCTGCGCGTACTGGACGTAGTCGATGTCGTCGAGACCGTAGGCCTCCCGGGTCGACTGGATGGCCCGCTCGATGTAGTCGGCTTCCTTCTCGTTGGCGCTCGGGTTGACGACGAACTGCTGGACGATCGCCGGGTAGGCCACGCCGATGACCAGGCTGGAGACCAGGAGCAGCACGAGGGCCGCGGCCGGCAGCAGGAAGTTGCGGACGACGATGTTGGCGAAGAACGCCAGGGCACACACGGCCGCCACGAAGACCAGGATCGTCTTGGGCGTCAGCAGCGCGTTGACGTCGGTGTAGCTGGCACCGGTGAAGACGCCACCGCGGTTGGAGTAGACCAGCCCGTAGCGGTCCAGCCAGTAGGCGACGGCCTTGAGGGCGAGGAAGAAGCCCAGCAGCACCGACAGCTGCACCCGCGCCGCGGCGGTCAGCTTCTGCCCGGGCGTCTGCAGCCGCAGCCCGCCGAACACGTACTGCGTCAGCAGCGAGCCGATGAGCGCCAGGATGACGATCGCGAACCCGAAACCGAGCAGCAGCCGGTAGAAGGGGTAGTCGAAGACGAAGAACGACAGGTCGATGCCGAACTGGGGATCGGTCCGGCCGAAGTCGGTGCTGTTGCGGAACGACAGCCACGTCTCCCAGCTGCTCTGCGCGGTGAACCCCGCGAACAGGCCGAGGACGACGGCGATGCCGGTCAGCACGAGGCCGCGCCGCGGCTCCAGCGACTGGCGGTAGCGCTCCAGGTTCTGCTGCTCGAGCGACATCGGCCGGAAGGTGGGCCGGAACCGGTAGGCCAGGTACACGGCCAGCGCGGTGAGCCCGCCGGTCGCCACGCCGGCGACGGCGAACAGCAGCACGCGTGACTGCAGCTCGGTCCAGAAGACCTCGGTGTACCCGGTCTCGTCGAACCACAGGTAGTCGACGTAGACGTTGGTGAGGGTGCCGACGGCGGTGAACAGCACCAGCAGCACGGCGATGGCACCGATGACCAGCTTCGCGCGCCGGGACAGCGTCGGCACCGGCACGGGGGGCCGCATGGCCACGAGCGGTCTCCTTCACTTGCAGGCGTGGTCTCTCGGCCACGCGACGATCGACCGTGGGGTCGGGTGGTGCGGCGCCGGGCGGACCCGGCCCCCAGGACAACGCACCGGACGGCGCGGGGTTCCCGGTGGGGGCGCGTCGGCGCCGTGTGAGCTCGGGTCAGCAGCTCTCCGGTGTCCGGCCGGCGCGCACGTCGGCAAGGGCCGCCAGCGCGTCGTCGAGGGTGGCGACCCGGGCCAGTGGGACGCCGGTGTCGGGAGCGGCCAGCGCCTCGGCGCAGTTGTCGGCGGGGACCAGGAACAGCTCGGCGCCGATGTCGCGGGCGGACACCATCTTCAGCGGGACACCGCCGATCGGTCCCACGTTCCCCGCCAGGTCGATCGTCCCGGTGCCGGCTATGACCGCGCCGCCGGTCAGATCCTCCTCGCCCACCAGGTCCAGGATGCCGAGGGTGAGCATGAGCCCGGCCGACGGGCCGCCGACATCGGCCACCTGGATGTCCACGTCGAACGGCGCGGACGGCTGGTCGAGCACGCTGACGCCCAGCCGCGAGCCCTCCCGCTCCTCGGCCGCCTGGGTGGTGACCGTCGCGGTACCCGGCTCGCCCAGCCGCGTGTAGCCGACCGTGACCGGCGTCCCGGGCGGGATGCCGGCGAGGACGTCGGTCAGGACCTCCGAGTCGGGCACCGGCTGCCCGTCGACCGACTCGATCGCGTCGCCCTCCTCGAGCAGCCCCTGCGACGGCGAGCCCTCGGGGACCTCCCGCACGACCACCTTCTGCGGGTAGCCGAGCTCGCCCAGGGCGACGCTCTCGGCCGCCTGCTCCGAGGTGAGGAAGGCCTGGCGGTTGACCTGCCGGGTCTCCTCCTCGGTGCGGTCGGGCGGGTAGACGGACTCCTCGGGGACGACGCTGACCTCGTCGTCGAACCAGCCGCGCACGGCCTGCACGAGGCTCAGCCCGCCACGGCTGACCCCGACGGTGGTGAGGGTGAGGTCGCCCTCGACCTCGTTGCGCTCCCTGCCCTCCACGGCGATGATCGGCTCGCCGTCGACCTCCCCGAGCGTGTCGAACGTCGGGCCGGGGACCTGTGCCACGTAGGGCACCGGCACGCTCGTGCCGAGCACGCCGAACAGCAGCAGGAGAACGGCGCCGACACTGAGGACGGCGATCCGACGGGTCACGACCGGCGAGCTTAGGGCCCCGTCGCCGGGGCGCGTCGCGAGCCCGCGGCAGCGGGGCCGGTGGGAGCCCTCCGGCCGTCCCCCACCGCGCGCCGGCGGGGCGCCCGCGCGACCTGGTGCGCTCCTGGCGAACGCGATCCCGCCCCACGGCCGAAGATCACGCGTCTACCGTGGACGCATGAGCGACCACCCGTTCGGCTTCGGCCTGCCCGACCGCGACCCCGAGCGCCGGGAGCCCGGCAAGGGCGGTGACCAGGGCGGCGACCCGTTCGGCCTCGGCGCCCTCTTCGGCGGCATGGCCGGCGGCGGGTCGCCCGAGGACGTGCTCGGCAAGATGCCGCTGTTCGCCGAGCTGCAGAAGCTCATGAACTGGTCGGGGGGCCCGGTCAACTGGGACCTGGCCCGGCAAGGGGCGATCAGCCAGCTGGCGGCCGGGCACCAGCCGTCGTCGGAGCAGGAGCGCTCCGCGACCGCCGAGGCGCTCCGGCTGGCCGACCTGTGGCTCGACCAGGTGACCGAGCTGCCGTCGGGGATCGAGCGCACCGCCGCGTGGTCGCGGGTGGAGTGGGTCGAGCAGACCCAGCCGGCGTGGGCTGCGCTCATCGATCCGCTGGCCGAGCGCGTGGTGGCGGCGATGACCAGCGCGTTGCCGCAGGAGGCGGCCATGTCCTTCGGGCCGGTCGCCGGGATCATGGGCCGCATGGGCGGGCTGATGTTCGGCGCCCAGGTGGGGCAGGCCCTCGGCACGCTCGCCGGCGAGGTGCTCACCAGCACCGACGTCGGGCTGCCGCTGGCGCCGGCCGGCACCGGCGTGCTCGTGCCGCAGAACCTGGCCACGTTCGCCGAGGGGCTCGACCGCCCGGCCGACGAGGTCCGGCTCTTCGTGGCGCTGCGCGAGGCGGCCTCCCAGCGGCTGTTCGCCCACGTCCCCTGGCTGCGCCAGCAGCTCCAGGACGCCGTGCACGCCTACGCCCGCGGCATCACCATCGACCGCGAGGCGATCGAGCGGGGCATCAACGAGGCGATGTCCGGCGGCATGGGCGCGGGGCTGGACCCCAGCGACCCGGAGAGCATCCAGCGCCTCCTCGGCAGCGGCGTGCTCGAGCCCGAGGAGACGCCCGAGCAGCAGATGGCGCTGCGCCGTCTCGAGACGCTCCTGGCCCTGGTCGAGGGCTGGGTGGACACCGTGGTCGCCGCCGCGGCGGGCGACCGGCTGCCCGGGCACGACGCTCTCGCCGAGACGATGCGCCGCCGACGGGCCTCCGGTGGGCCGGCGGAGCAGACCTTCGCCACCCTGGTCGGGCTGCAGCTGCGTCCCCGCCGGCTGCGCGACGCGGCCACGGTCTGGGGCGCCATGGGGCAGCAGCACGGCAGCGCGGAGCGGGACCGGCTGTGGTCGCACCCGGACCTCCTGCCGACCTCGGAGGACCTGGACGAGCCGCTGGACTTCGTCGCCCGTCAGGGCCTCGACGACGAGCTCGCCGCGCTGACCGCCGACGACGCGGAGCGGGCTCCGGACCGCGCGTCCGACGCCGAAGGGAGCTCCGACACCGAGAGGGGCTCCGACCCCGAGGAGGGCGAGGACCGGCGCGAGCCGGGCGGCCAGGGGTAGCCGGCTCAGCCGTCGACGTCGAGCGGCGGCTCGGCTCCCGCCGCGCCTGCGGTAGCCGCCAGCTCGACGCCCTCCAGGAAGCCGCGGGCGCGCTCCGCGCGGGGGTACCGGGCGACGAGCGCCCAGAAGCGCTCGTCGTGACCCGGCTCGAGCAGGTGCACCAGCTCGTGCACCAGCACGTAGTCGACGACGTACTCCGGCATGGAGCGCAACCGGCTCGACAGGCGGATGGTGCGGTCGGCCGGGGTGCAGGACCCCCAGCGCCGGTGCTGGTTGTCCACCCAGCGCACGCTCGCCGGTTCGGCGAGGCCGTCGAGGTGCGCCGCCGACAGCGCCCGCGCCCGCGCCAGGAGCTCGGCGTCACCACCGAGGGAGCGCTTGCGGCGCTCCTCGCGCGTGCGGAGCTTGGCGACCATCTGGGCGACCCAGCGCTGCTCCTCGGCCGGGCTGAAGGCCGCCGGGATGAGCACCACGGTCCGGCCCATCTCCCGGTAGGCGGTCACCGTGCGCCGCCGACGGCTGCTGCGCCGGACCTCCACGACGTCGCCGTCCCCCGGTCCAGGCAGGGCGCTCGCGTCAGGGGGCGTTCGGGGCACGGGAAGACCGTAGGACACCGCCTCGGCGTGGCGCCTGCGCGGAGACACCCGCTCGGGTGCAGGTCGCACGGACGGTGGACATCGCCGCCGCTCCAGCCGGTGACCACGGTGGCCGGACGCGGGCGTCCACACCCGTACGGGGACGTCTGTGCTGGTCGGCGGGGCGGCGGGGGTCACCGCGGGCGATCCGTCCCCGGCCCCTCCCTCGGTTCCGCACAGGGACACGCCATGCCGTCCCCATGGCATCCACAGCGTCGTCCACAGCTGTGGGGAAGGGAGGGCCCCCGACCGCCGGGGAACTCGCCGCCGGGCGGCCGCCGACGGGGATGGCGACCACCGGGCACGGGTAGCGTGCTCGCCCAACGGTGCCCGGCGTGCGAGCCGCGGCACCCCGGAGACGAGGAGATCCCGTGGCGGAGAGCTACAACGGCTATTGCGTGAAGTGCAAGGAGAAGCGCGACTTCGACGGTGAGGTCAAGGTCAGCGAGTCCGGCCGCCGGATGGCGCAGGGCACCTGCCCCGTCTGCGGCACCAAGATGAACCGGATCCTCGGCAAGGCCTAGAAGGACCACCCTCCTCCCCGCACCTCTCAGGCTCGGCGCGGGCCCCTGGAGGGTGGCCGTTCCAGGCAGTTGCGGTCGGCGGCGTTCCGGGAAGGGGCGCCGCCGTCGTCGTCCTTTCCGGCCCTGTGGACGACGAGCGCGCCGCCGCCGCGCAGCTGCCACCCTGCCGGGGTGAGCGACAACGCCCATCCCCTCCTCCCGGCGGCGACGCCGCTGCTCGTCGGTGACGACGAGGGCGTCCAGATCGGCGGGGTCGACTCCACCGACGGGCTGCTCCTCCACCCGGCCGCGGGGCTCGCTCCGCTGCTCCGCGCGCTCGACGGGCGTCGATCGCGGCGGGTCGTCCGGGCCGAGGCCGCCCGCGCGGGCCTGGCGCCCGGCCTCGTGGACGCAGCCCTCGACGCGCTCACCTCGGCGGGCCTGGTGCGGCAGCTGGACCCGGCCGATCTGCTCGCGATCGGTCCCGGTCCGGCCGCCGCCGCCCGCGCGGCGGTCGAGCTGCCGGCGGCCGGCTCCACCCCGGGAACGGCCGGCTGGCGGACCAGGCGGCGAGCCACCGTGGTGGTCGAGGGTGCGACACGTGTGGGCACCCCGCTGGCCGCTGTCCTGGCCGCGAGCGGGATCGGCCGCGTCGTGGTGCGGGACGCGGGCGTGGTCACCGCCGCAGACGCGATGGTCGGCGGCCTGACCGCCGCCGACGAGGGGCGACCCCGCGCCGTCGCGGCGGCGGACGCCGTCCGCCGGGCCAGCCCGCAGACCGATCTCGGGCCCCTCCCGGCGGGGCTGCGGCCCGACGTCGTCGTCCTCACCCGCCCCTGGGACGCATCGGACCCCCTGGTCCCCGCCGTGCCGGGACCGCACCTGGTGGCCACGGTGCGCGGTGAGACGGGCGTCGTCGGGCCGCTGGTGATCCCGGGTGCCACCAGCTGCCTGCGCTGCGGCGACCTCCACCGGCGCGACGCCGATCCGCGCTGGCCCCGGTTGGCGGCCCAGCTGACCGCCGCGGAGCCGCCCGCCAGCGGGGACACGCTCACCTGCCTGCTGACCGCGCTGCTGGCGGCCGGTCAGGTGCTCGCCTGCGTCGACGGACGCGGTGCACCGGTCACCCTGGACGCCACCGTGGAGCTGCGCCCACCCGACCTGCTGCCCCGCCTGCGCCGATGGCCGCCGCACCCGTCCTGCGGCTGCGGCGCGGCGGCGGGCGGGGAGACCGACTCCACGGACGGCGAGGGACGCCCTCCCGGCGGGATCCCGGTTCGTCGGGCGACAATGGCCGCTGAGCGAGCTCACGGGCTCACCGGACACGACACGGCGCCGCTCCGACCAGACGCCGGCGAGGAGGACGTGTGAGTGACGAGCGACCGGCCATGCCCCGGGGGTCGGTCGCGCGGACCGCGCGCCTGGCCTCCCTCCCCCTGGGCGCCGCGGGCCGCGCGACCATGGGCCTGGGCAGGCGTCTGTCGGGGCAGTCCGCGGACACGGTGAACGCCGAGCTGCAGCAGCGCACCGCCGAGCAGCTGTTCGCGGTGCTGGGGCAGCTCAAGGGCGGCGCCATGAAGCTGGGCCAGACCCTGTCGGTGTTCGAGGCGGCGGTGCCCGAGGAGATGGCCGCGCCGTACCGCGAGGCCCTCACCAAGCTGCAGGAGGAGGCGCCGCCGATGCCCGTGCGGACCGTGCACGCGGTCCTCGCGCAGCAGCTGGGCGGCTCGTGGCGCCAGCGCTTCGCCGACTTCGACGACGCCCCGGCCGCGGCGGCGAGCATCGGCCAGGTGCACCGGGCGACGTGGCGGGACGGCCGCGACGTGGCGGTGAAGATCCAGTACCCGGGCGCGGCGACGGCGCTGATGAGCGACCTGAACCAGCTGGCCCGGTTCGCCCGGCTGTTCGCCGCCGTCTTCCCCGGGCTGGACGTGAAGCCGCTGATCGCCGAGCTGAAGGCGCGCGTGGTGGAAGAGCTGGACTACGGCCTGGAGGCCGACGCGCAGCGGGCGTTCGCCGCCGCCTACGCCGGGGACGCCGACATCGCGGTCCCGCGGGTGGTGGCCAGCGCACCCAAGGTCATCGTCTCCGAGTGGCTCGAGGGCACGCCGCTGTCCCGGGTCATCACCTCGGGGAACCGTGAGGAGCGGGACCGCGCCGGCCGGCTGCTGGCGACGCTGCACTTCTCCGCGCCGCAGCGCGCCGGGCTGCTGCACGCCGACCCGCACCCGGGCAACTTCCGGCTCGTGCCCGACGGCCGCCTCGGGGTCATCGACTTCGGGGCCATCGCCCGGCTCCCCGACGGCCACCCCGAGCCGATCGGGCGGCTGCTGCGCTGGGCCCTGGCCGGCCGTGCGGCGGAGGTGCTGGCCGATCTGCGCGCGGAGGGCTTCGTGCGGCCGGGGGTGCACGTCGACCCCGAGGCGGTGCTCGACTACCTGCTCCCCCTCCTGGAGCCCATCGCCGGGCGGCACTTCCACTTCACCCGCGCCTGGATGCAGGAGCAGGCCACGCGGATCGCCGATCCGCGGACGGAGGCCAACCGGCTGGGCAGGCAGTTGAACCTGCCACCGGCGTACCTGCTGATCCACCGGGTCTCGATCGGATCGATCGGGGTGCTCTGCCAGCTGGATGCCGCGGCCGACTGGCGGGCCGTCCTCGAGGAGTGGCTCCCCGGCTTCGCCGACTGAGACCCCCGACCGACGCGGGGGGACGGTTTCCGGACCGCACCGCCGGCCCCACGGCGCCGGGACGGCTCGTGGTGGCGGTGCGGTCCGGAGGACCGCCGGCGCCGTCCCGAGGCTCACCCCGAGCGTGCGAGGGGTGAGGAGGACGGCAGCCCCGTCCCGAGGCTCACCCCGAGCGTGCGAGGGGTGAGCAGGACGGCGGCCCCGTCCCGAGGCTCACCCCGAGCGTGCGAGGGGTGAGCAGGACGGCGGCCCCGTCCCGAGGCTCACCCCGAGCGTGCGAGGGGTGAGGAGGACGGGGTCCTTCTAGTAGACGGCGGCGCTGGCGCGGGCGGCCCGGCGGACCGCGCGCTCGGCGCGACGGGCGGCCCGCCGTGCCAGGTAGAGACGACGGGCGCGCGAGACGGCCATCGCCTCGGCCTGCAGCTCGGTCATGCGGCTGCAGGCCATCTCGTGCTCGAGCATGTACATGGCTGATTCCTCTGATCGGCTCCCCCACGGGAGCACGGAACTGCTGGTGGTGTGGTTACCGGACCCGGATGACCGCGGGCTCACGCCGCGACGACCTTCCGGGGTCGGCCACGTGGCCGCTTGCGGGCGATCACGGCGCCCCGGTCGAAGATCTCGCCGCCCCAGACGCCCCACGGCTCGGCGCGCGAGAGCGCGCCGGCCAGGCACGCCTCCCGGACCGGGCAGTCGCCGCAGAAGCTCTTGGCGAGCTCCAGCTGTGCCGGGCTCTCGGCGAACCACAGCTCGGGGTCCTCCACCCGGCACGGCAGGGGGCGCCGGACCGGGGCGGGGGGCAGGGACGGACGGGGTCGCCGCGGGACGGGGCCTCCGGTCCGGGAGAGCCCGGGCCGGCGGTGGGACGTCGGGCGGTCGATCGTCTGCTGCACTGCCGCTCCTCCTCGTACTCGTCGGGTACGGCCGGCGGGGGCCCGCCGACCGAAGTCGGGGCCGGGCGCCGCGGAGGAAAGAAAAAGGCCGCGGATCCCGGGGTTCGGGTTCCGCGGCCTCGAGGAGGTCCGGTGAGCGGCTAGCTCAGCGGTCTCCCGGGGGAACGGATCCCGAGGGTGGTGCCGTCGTTCGTGGGCAGGTAGGTGGGCGCGAAGGGGCGCTCGACAGCGCGGAGCGACTTCGGGCGCCGGTCGAGGGCGGCGGCCGCGAACGGCGTGCCGACGGCCCACTCGCCGCCGACGCAGCCGGCGGAGGACAGACCGGTGCCCTCGTGCTGAGCGGCGGGACCAGCCATGACCAGGCCCCCCGTACGCGTGTCGATGCCGCCCAGGCCGAGGAGGTCGGCGGAGGCAGCGGTGATCGAAGTGATGATGGTCATCGGGATGCCCCCTCCTTCCTCTCTCCGCGCCCGGCCGGTCGGCCGGGCGCGCTACGGGGCGCAGCTCGTGTGGAACGGGACACTATGACCGCCCGGATTCCGGGTCAATCGAATTAACGACGATCCCTCCGGACGGTGTCCCCACCGGTCTCGGAACCGCCTGCCGTCGCCCTCGGCGACCGCTCCCTCACCGCCTCAGCCGGTGACGGTGGCCAGCACGTCCTCGCCGTAGAGCTCCAGCTTCCGGGCGCCGATCCCGGGCAACCCGGACAGCTCGCGGAGGCTGGCCGGCCGGCTCTCCGCAATGGCCTGCAGGGTGGCGTCGGAGAAGACGACGTAGGCCGGCACCGAGGCTGACTGGGCCGCCTGGCTGCGCCAGGCGCGCAGCCGCTCGAACAGCTCCCCGGCCTCGCCCTCCAGGACCACCTTGGGGCGCTTGGCGGGGCGCCGGGCCGGGGGCGCGGTCGGCCCGGAGCCCGGCGCCAGCCCCTCGAGGAACCGGCTCCGCGGCCGGGAGCGCCGGCCGCCCGGGTTGCGGGCCAGCGACCAGGACAGGGTCAGCTGCTCGCGGGCGCGGGTGACCGCCACGTACAGCAGCCGGCGCTCCTCCTCCACCGCCACCGGACGGCTCAGCGACTGGGCGATCGGCAGCACGCCGTCGACCAGTCCGACGACGAAGACGACGTCCCACTCCAGGCCCTTGGCGGCGTGCATCGAGGCGAGGGTGACGCCCTGGACGGTCGGTGCGTGCTGGGCGTCGGCCCGCTCGGCGAGGTGGGTGACGAAGCCGGCGAGGTCGAGCGAGGGGTTCTCGGCGACCAGGTCGACGGCGAGGTCGACCAGCGCGGCGAGGGACTGCCAGCGGTCGCGCGCCGCGCCCCCGGCCGGCGGGCGGTGCTCCACCCAGCCGGTGGAGGCCAGCACGTCGCGGACGGCGGGCACGAGCATGCCCGGCTCGTTGCCCCCGGCGGCCGCCCCGCGCAGCAGCAGCACCGCCTCCCGGACCTCGGGCCGCTCGAAGAAGCGCTCCCCGCCCTTGAGGACGTAGGGCACGCCCGCGTCGGCGAGCGCGGACTCGTACACCTGGGACTGCGCGTTGATCCGGAACAGCACGGCGATCTCGGCGGCGGGCGTGCCGTCGTCGATGAGGGCCTTGCAGCGCGCCGCGACCGCCGCCGCCTCGGCCGGCTCGTCGGGGTGCTCGACGAACGTCGGCTCCGGGCCCTGCGGCCGCTGGCCGAGCAGGCGAAGCCCGGGCAGGCCCTTGCGCGGAGGCGCCTGGCCGATCAGCCGGTTGGCCAGCCCGACGACCTGCGGGGTCGACCGGTAGTCGCGCTCGAGCTTGACCACGGCCGCGTCGGGATACCGGTCGGCGAAGCCGAGCAGGTAGTCGGGGTCGGCGCCGGTGAAGGAGTAGATGGTCTGGTTCGGGTCGCCGACCACGCAGATCTCGGCCCGCCCTCCGAGCCAGGCGTCGAGCAGCCGCTGCTGCAGCGGGTTGACGTCCTGGTACTCGTCGACGACGAAGTGCCGGTACTGGCCCCGGACCTGGCGGGCGACGTCCGGGTGCTCCTCGAGCGCGTAGGCGGTGACCAGCAGCAGGTCCTCGAAGTCGAGGGCGCCGTCGCGCTGCTTGGCCTGCTCATAGCTGGCGTAGACGGCGGCGACGGCGGCGGGCTCGAACGGAGCCTCGCGGCCGGCCGCCTGCGCGCGGGCCGGGTAGTCCTCCGGCGTCGCCAGCGTGGTCTTGGCCCACTCGATCTCGCTCGCGAGGTCCCGCAGGCTCGTCCGGTCGGTGGTGAGCCGGTTGCGCGTAGCGGCGGAGGCCACCACCCGCAGCTTGTTCTCGATCAGCCCGGGCATCGGGCCGCCGAGCACCCGGGGGGCGAAGTACCTCAGCTGCCGCATCGCCGCGGCGTGGAAGGTGCGCGCCTGCACCCCGCCCACGTCGAGGGCGGCCAGGCGGGCGCGCAGCTCACCCGCCGCCCGCGCGGTGAAGGTGACCGCGAGCACCTGCTCGGGGACGTAGGTGCCGGTGTGCACGCCGTAGGCGATCCGGTGGGTGATCGTGCGCGTCTTCCCGGTGCCGGCACCGGCGAGGATGCAGACCGGCCCCGACACCGCCTGCGCCGCCGCACGCTGCTCGTCGTCGAGGCCGTCGAGCACGGCCTCCGCGTCCGCGTGCGCCATCGCCGGCGTCCCTCCCCGTTCCTCACCCGACTCGTACCCGGGAGCCGACGGCCCCCGGCGACGATCCTCCCAGCCGGCAGCGACGGACGGCGGGAAGGATCCCCAGGAGCACCACGTTGGGACCCACGCACCACCGCCACCCCGCCACGGGGCTGGACCGACCCGGCACGAACAGGGAGACTCCCCGCGATGACCACGACCCCCGGCGCTGCCGTCACGATGTACACCACCACGTGGTGCGGCTACTGCGTGCGGTTGAAGAAGCTGATGCAGCGCGAGGGCATCGAGTTCGCCGAGGTGGACATCGAGACCGATCCCCAGGCGGCGGACCTGGTCATGCAGGCCAACGGCGGCAACCGGACGGTGCCCACGCTGGTCTTCTCCGACGGCACCGCGTTGACCAACCCGAGCATCGACGCGGTGAAGGCCCAGCTCGGACAGCTACCGGAGGCGTGAGCACCCGTGGTCCCCGGCCCCAGGCCCTCCGACGAACTCGACGGGCACGTGTCCCCCGATGCGCCGCCCCGCCCCGAGGTCTCGGCCGTCCCTGGGGCCGGTGACCGGCCGCGGGTCGCCCTGACCAGGTCGGGGCGCGGGTGGGTGGTCGTCCCGCTCGACGGCGATCCGGTCGGCGGTGACCCCGTCGACGACCTCGTCGAGGGGATGACCCTGGCCGACCTGGTGGCCGACGAGATGGGCGGTCTGCCCGAGCCCGACCGCTCCGCCCGGCGCTCGGCCCGCGGCCCGGTGACGCCACTCGGTGACGCCGACCCGGTCGACGTGCGGATCGCTGCCCTGCAGCGCACCGTCGCCCAGCTCGAGCACGCGCTCGCCGCCCGGGTGTCCACGGAGCGGGCGATCGGGGTGCTGGCCGAACGGCAGGGCGCCAGCCCGCGGACGGTGTTCGAGGGGCTGCGCCGGGAGGCGCGCACGCAGGGCCGTCCCGTGGTCGAGCTCGCCCGCGAGGTCCTCGCGAGCCTGGCGCCCGATGCCGTCGCCCCCGCCGGTGGACCGGGAGGCACCGCGTCGTCCGCGCCTGCGCCGGTGCCCCCGCCGCCGCCGCGCGTCGAGCCGGTGCGGCCCGACGCCGTGACCACTGCGGACGGCCGCTCCTGACCCGACCGGAGCCGCTGTCCCCCGGCGCCCTCGCCGACCGCCTGGCCGAGCTGCTGGCGGAGCTCCCCGCCGAGCCGGGCGCCACCGCGCTGCGCGTGGCCGTCGACGGCCCCGAGCTGGCGGAGCCGGAGGACCTGGCGCGCTCGATCGCCGATCGCCTGCCGACGCTGAGCCGGGCCGCCGTCGTCGTCCCCGCCACCGGGTTCTACCGGCCGGCGTCGCTGCGGCTGGAGCACGGGCGCACCGATCCCGACGCCCGCTACACCGACTGGCTGGACGCCGGCGCGCTCGCCCGCGAGGTGCTGGGTCCGGTCGGGCCGGGGGGCTCCGGGGAGTACCTGCCGGTCCTGTGGGACCTGGAGCGCGACCGGGCCGCCCGGGCGCCGCGCCGTCCGGCACCCGCCGGCGGCGTGCTGCTGGTGGCGGGCGCCCTGCTGCAGGGGGTCGGCCTGGCCTTCGACGTCGTGGTGCACCTGCGGGTGACGCCCGCCGCGCGGCGACGCAGGACCCCGTCGGAGGCGGCCTGGGCGCTCCCGGCCTTCGACCGCTACGACGACGAGGTCGATCCCGTGGCGCTGGCCGACGCCGTGGTGCTGGCCGACCACGCCGACCGCCCCGCGCTCGTGCTCGGCGGTCGCTGGGGTGCCTAGAGCTCGCCGCGCAGCCAACGGTCGAGGATGTGCCGGGCGATGGAGATCGACGGCGGCACCGCCAGCTGCCCGCCGGGCGCCCGGAGCTCGTCGCGGGTGAACCAGCGGGCCTCCTCGATCTCGTGCGGATCGAGCCTGAGGTCCTGGTCGCCGTCGGCGCGGGCCACGAACCCGAGCATGAGCGACTGCGGGAACGGCCAGGGCTGGCTGGCGACGTAGCGGACGTCGCTGACGCGGAGCCCGACCTCCTCCTCGACCTCGCGGGCGACGGCCGCCTCGGCGGACTCCCCCGGCTCGACGAAGCCGGCGAGGATGGAGAACCGGCCCGGCGGCCAGGTCGCCTGCCGGCCGAGCACCACGCGGTCGCCGCCGTCGTGGACGAGCATGATCACCGCGGGGTCGACCCGCGGGAAGAACTCGGTCCCGGTGGTGGGGTCGCGCTGCGTCCAGCCGGCCCGCTCGACCGTCGTCGGGGCGCCGGTGAGCGGGCTGAACCGGTGCCGTTCGTGCCACTCCAGGATGCCGACGGCCTCCGCCAGCAGGCCGGCGTCCAGGTCGCCGAGCTCCGCACCGACGTCGCGCAGCCCGGCCCAGCGGTCGACCGGCCGGCCGTTGACGGTCAGCGCCCGTTCCCCGCGCACCGCCGCGTACGGGACGCCGTCGGCCTCGCCGAGGAAGACCGCGCCCGCCGGCAGCTCCGGCCGCTCGTCCCAGACCAGGCGGGGGCCGTCGGGGCCTTCGGCCACCGGCACCGTCCGGGCGGCGTCGACGGTGAGCACCCGCACCGGCCGGCCGCCGGTGGGGTCGGGCAGCACCCGGGCGAGGTGCGCCCGGTCGTGCGCGACCCGGGACAGCAGGGGGCCGTCGCCGCCGCCGGCGGTCACGCCTGCTCGCCGCCCCCGGTGACGGTGACCGGCGCCAGGGCGCCCAGCTCGGCGGCCACGCGGTCCGCGTCGCCCACGACGACGGCGGTGAGCGCCTCGGGCGCCAGGTAGCGCGCGGCCGCGGCCTGCACCTGCTCCACGGTGACCTCGGTGAGGTCGCGCTGGTGGGTGCTCAGCCAGTCCGCCGGCAGCCCCACGCCGAGCAGCGCCGACAGCGTGCTGGCCAGGCCGGCGTGGGTGGAAGTGGACAGCGCCATGCTGCCGAGGACGTAGCGGCGGGCGGCGTCCAGCTCCGCCTCGGTCACCGGGGTCAGCGCCATCCGCCCGAGCTCGTAGAGCGTCTCGAGCAGGGCCGGCCCGGTCACCTCGGTGGCCACGTCGGCCTCGACCAGGAACGACGACGCCGCGCGCTGGTGGTCGATGGCGCTGCGCGGGCTGTAGCTGTAACCGCGCCGCTCGCGGATGTTCTCCACCAGCCGGGAGGAGAAGTACCCGCCGTAGACCATCGCCGCCAGCCGTGCCGCCGGGAGGTCGGGGTCGGTCCGGCTGGGGGCCGGGCCGCCCAGCCGCAGGTTCGACTGCACCGCGCCGGACCGGTGCACGAGCTGGATGCCGTGCGCCGGCTGCTCGGCGACCGGCGGGGTCTCCACCGCCTTGCCGCTGCCGGTCCACGCCTCGAGCGCCGCGGCGGCGGTGTCGGTCGCGGCCGCGGGGTCCAGGTCGCCGACGAGGACGAGGGTGCTGCCCGCGGGCAGGACCCGCTCGCGGTGCAGCCGCCGCAGCGCCGGAGCGCGGACGGCGGAGACCAGCTCGGCGTCGGGCAGCTGGATGGCGTACGGGTGGCTGCCGTACCGGCGGGCGGCCAGCGCCGAGCGGGCGATCATGCCCGGCTGCGTGCGGGCGATCGCGATCCGCTCGGCCAGCCGGTCCCGCTCGCCGTCCACCCGGCCGGCCGGGTAGCTGGCGCCGGTGAGCAGCTCGGCGAGCAGCTCGAGGACGGGGCCGAGACCGCCGGGCAGCAGGGTGGTGCCGAAGATGAGCCGGTCGGCGTCGGTGCTCACCGACAGCTCGGCGCCGTGGCTCTGCAGCAGCTGGGCGACCTCGGCCTGGTCGTGCCGCTGCGTCCCGAGCAGCACCGCCCCGGAGAGGACGGCGCCGCGCGCCGCGTGCACGCCGGCGTTGCGGGTGTTGGGCGCGGCGAACGGCACCCGCAGCCGGAGCTCGACCAGGGGCACCCCGGGGCGCGGGACCACGACGACCCGGAGCCCGTTGGGCAGCGTGGTCTCCTCGGCCACCGGCGCCGGCTGCGGGCGCGGCTCGCCCAGCGGCGGGATCAGCGAGACCTGCTCGGGTGCGGTCATCGGGTACCTCCAGCAGGTCGCAGCTCCAGCACCGCGGCGGTGCCCGGATCGAGCCCGCGGGCGGCTCCCTGCACCGCCTCGGGGGTCACCGCCGCGAGGCGGGCGGCGAGCTCGCCGGCGAGCTCCGCGCGCCCGTGGACGAGCTCGGCCGCGGCGAAGGCGAGGGTGCGCCCGAGCACCGAGTCGGCCTGCTGGAGCAGCTGCGCCTCGATGCGGGCCTGCACCCGGCGCAGCTCGTCCGCGTCGACGCCCTCGTCGGCGATGCGCGCCACCTCCTCGTGCACGGCGGCCATCACGCGCTCGGCCGGCACGGCGGCCGGGTGGTGCACCTGCGTGGTGAGCAGGGTCGCGTCGCGGACGTCGAAGGGGTCGCCGAACAGGCCCACGTAGCTGCTCTGCGCGATGGCGATCCGGTCGTCGTGGACCAGCCGGCGCTCCAGCCGGGAGGCGTCGCCCTCGCTGAGCACCTCGGCCAGCAGCACGCTGCCCAGGTAGGTGTCGAAGTCACCGACCGGGTCGGGCACCCGCCAGCCCAGGGCGAGCGCGGGCGCCGGCGCCAGGGGGTCCTCGATCACCGCGGAGCGCACCGTCGTGGGGGACGGCTCCCCGGTGGCCGGCAAGGGCGGGACGTGCCGGCCGGGGATGGGGCCGAACCAGCGGCGGACCAGCTCCTCGGTCGCGGCGACGTCGAGGTCGCCGCCGATGCACAGCACGGCGTTGCCCGGCGCGTAGTACTTCTCGAAGAAGTCGGTGGCGTCGGCGACCGTGGAGGACTCCAGGTCGACGAAGGAGCCATAGCCGTCATGGGTGTTGGCGAAGGTCTCGAAGGCGACCTGCGGCAGCTGCAGCCACGGGAAGGCGCCGTAGGGGCGGTTGAGCACGTTGACCCGGATCTCCTCCTTCACCACGTCGATCTGGTTCCGGAGGTTCTCCTCGGTGATCGCCGGCGCCGCCATGCGGTCGGCCTCGAGGAAGAGGGCGCGCTCGAGCGCCTCGGCGGGCAGCGCCTGGAAGTAGTTCGTGTAGTCCTGGTGGGTGGACCCGTTGAACGTGCCACCGGCGGCCTGCACCAGCCGCGCGTGCTCCATCTTCGCGACGTTGGCCGACCCCTGGAACATCATGTGCTCGAAGAGGTGGGCGAAGCCGGTGCGCCCCTCGGGTTCGTTGCGCATCCCGACGTCGTAGTAGACGCTCACCGCCACCACCGGCACGCTGCGGTCGGGGGCGAGGACCACCCGCAGGCCGTTGTCCAGCGTGAACCGTTCGATCGGGTGCCGCAGGGTCAGTTCGGTACCAGCCGCAGTCACGCGCCCGACCCTACGACGACGTCACCCTCCGGGTGACACCGCGGCCAGTTGCCGTCCCCATCCCTGGTGAGCCCCTGCTGCCGCGTTCCTCCTCCGGAACCCTCCGGGCTCCGCTCGTCGGTCGCCCGCACAGCTCGTCACTCCAACACCTCGACGGCGCCGAGGACCCGGTCGATGACGCCGTACAGCTCGGCGTGGGTGTTGGGGATGGAGACGTAGAGCAGCGCCGGGGCCGGCCGGCCGACGTCGATCAGCAGCAGCGCCGCCCGCTCCCCCGAGGCGTCGTAGCCCTCGACGTCCCACGCCAGCTGGAACTCGACGAGGTGGGCGGCACGCCCGTCGACGGTCCGGGGCTCGTCGCGCCGGATCTCGATCGTGTTCGGCCACGGGTAGTAGTTGGCGCGGACGCTGGCGGCCAGCGTCGTCACCGTGCTCTGCAGGGTCGAGGGACCCGCCCACCCGTATCCGTCGGCCACCGGCCCGGAGGTGCACTGGGAGATGAAGATCCCGCCGTCGGGCGTGGCTTCCTGCGTCGTGAAGTACTGCCCGGCGGTCGTGGTCGTCTCCAGCTGCCGGCCCAGGTCGAACTCCCGCCAGCCCTCGCCCAGGTACGGGTAGGAGATGCCGGCGGCCTCGTCGATGATCCGTACCGTGCCCGGCGGGAACGCCTGGCCGGGTGCCGGCGCGGGGGCCGCACCGGGCTGCTGCGCGGGAGCGGCGGTGGTGCCGCCGTCCCCGCCCGAGCCCAGCGACAGCACGGTGACGACGGCGGCCACGAGGAGCACCAGGACGGCGCCCGCGGCGACCCATCGCCGGATCCGCGACCGGGCCCCGGCGGGGGCGACGGGCGCCGCAGGGGCCACCGGCTCCGGGGGCCGCGGAGCCGCGGTCCGCGCGGCGGCCCGGTGCACCTCGACCCCGGGGCCGGCGGGCATCATGACGTCGGACCACGCGCTGCCGCTCCACCAGCGCACCATGCCGGGGGCGCCACCCGGGTCCGGATACCAGCCCGGCGCCGCTTCCTGGCCCACTCCGGTCACGGGCTCAGCGTAAGGGCGTGGCCCGCGGCGGCACCGTCGCCCGCGCCGTCGAAGGAGGCCGCCGTGCACCCCGCCGGAACCGCGCCCGACCCGGCGGTCGTGGCCCGGCTGCGGGCCGTCGGCTGCGTCTTCGCCGAGGAGGAGACGGCCCTGCTCGTATCCGCGGCCGGCGACGCCGCCGACCTGGCGCGGCTGGTCGAGCGACGGGTGGCGGGGACGCCCCTGGAGGTGCTGCTGGGCTGGGCGGAGTTCTGCGGGCTGCGGATCACCGTCGCGCCGGGGGTCTTCGTCCCGCGCCGCCGGACCGAGCTGGTGGTCCGCGCGGCCCTGCCGTTCGCCCGCCCGGGCGCCGTCGTCGTCGACCTGTGCTGCGGTACGGGAGCGGTCGGCGCCGCGCTCGCGGCGGCCGTGCCGGGCATCCAGCTGCACGCGGCCGACCTCGACCCCGCCGCCGCGGCCTGCGCCCGGGACAACCTTCCCGGGGTGCCCGTGCACGAAGGCGACCTGTTCGACGCGCTGCCGGCGGGGCTCCGCGGCCGGGTCGCCGTCCTCACCGCGAACGTGCCCTACGTGCCGACCGGCGCCCTCGGGCTCCTCCCGCCGGAGGCCCGCGACCACGAACCGCGGACCGCCCTCGACGGCGGCGCGGACGGGCTGGCGCTCGCCCGCCGGGTCGCGGCCCGGGCGGCGGAGTGGCTGGCGCCGGGTGGGACGCTGCTGTTCGAGTGCGGCGAGGGGCAGGCGCAGGCGGCGGTCGACGTCGTCACCCGCGGCGGCCTGCTGCCCCGGCTGGTGACCGACGAGGACCTCGGCGCGACCGTCGTCGTCGGCACGCTCCCGGACGACCTCCCGGGAACGCGGTGACGGCGTTCCCGCGGGAATGCCGTCAGGTCCTCAGCGCCGCGGCGCCGCGGCCAGCTCCCGCCACAGGTGCGCCGCCGCCTCCGCGCCGCGGTACAGCATCGGCAGCAGCACCCGCTCGTTCGGCGAGTGGATGCGGTCGGTGGGCAGGCCCGCGCCGAGGAACAGCAGCGGCGCACCGAGCGCCTCGACGATCGCCGCCTCGGGGCCGCTGCCTCCCTCGCGGGTGAAGAGCACGTCGGCCGGATCGCGGTCGAAGGCCTGGCCGATGGCGGTCAGCAGCGCGTCCATGTACGGGGAGTCCAGGTCGCTCGCGCACGGGGCGACGCCGCCCGGCGGCGTGTGCACCTCGGCCTCGATGCCGGCCGGGACGTTGGCCGCCACCCAGGCGCGCAGCCGCGGGCCGACGTCCTCCGGCCGCTGGTCGGAGACGAGCCGGAAGGTCACCTTGGCGTGCGCCTCGGCCGGGATGATCGTCTTGTGGCCGGGGCCGGTGTACCCGCCCCACATGCCGTTGACCTCCGCGGTCGGGCGGGCGCCGGTGCGCTCCAGGGTGCTGAAGCCGGCCTCGCCGTAGGTCGCGCGCGAGGCGGCCGGGCCGGCCAGCCAGGCCTGCTCGTCGAAGGGCACCCGGCCCATCAGCTCGCGCTCGCGGTCCGACAGCGGCCGCACCTCGTCGTAGAAGCCGGGGATGGTCACCCGGCCCTGGTCGTCGTGCAGCTTCGCGATCAGCTCGGCCATGGCGTGCAACGGGTTGGGCACGGCGCCGCCGAACGACCCGGAGTGCAGGTCCACCGCCGGGCCGCGCAGGGTGATCTCGGCGTCGGCCAGCCCGCGCATCGCGGTCACGGCACTGGGCACGTCGGGTGCGGCCATACCGGTGTCGCTGACGACGACGACGTCGCAGGCGAGCCGGTCGGCCTTCTCCCGGAGCAGGGCCTCGAAGTGCGGGGATCCGGACTCCTCCTCGCCCTCGATCAGCAGCTTCACCGTGACGGCGGGGGTGTCGCGGCCGGTCGCCGCCAGGTGGGCGCGGATGCCGAGCAGGTGGAAGGCGACGTTGCCCTTGTCGTCGATGGCCCCGCGGGCGTGCAGCTCGGGGCCGTCGGGGCCCTCGACCCGGGTGGGCTCGAACGGCGGGTGCTCCCAGAGCTCCAGCGGGTCGACCGGCTGCACGTCGTGGTGGCCGTAGACCAGGGCGACCGGCGCACCGGTGTCAGCGCTGGGCCACTCGGCGAAGACGGCCGGCGCGCCGGCGGTCGGCCAGATCTCGACGGTCGGGAAGCCGACCCGGCGCAGCGCGTCGGCCAGCCAGGTGGCGCTCGCGGCGACGTCGCGGGAGTGCGCGGGGTCGGCCGAGATGGACGGGATGCGCAGCCAGGCGTCGAGGTCTGCGTGCAGGTCGTCGAGGTGGTCGAGGACGAAGTCACGTTCGGCGCTGGTCACGGCGTCGACGGTAGTGCCGCCAGCGCAGCGCTCTCCGCCCGGCTAGCGTCCGGGGCATGCCCGGAGAGCTGCTGCGGACCGATGTCGGCGACCTGACCTTCGACGTGCGCGTCGACGGACCCGAGGACGGCCGGCCGGTGCTGCTCCTGCACGGCTTCCCGCAGACGTCGGCGTCCTGGGCCGCGGTGACGCCGCTGCTCACCCAGGCAGGTCTGCGCACCTACGCGCCGGACCAGCTGGGCTACTCCCCCGGCGCGCGGCCCGCCGAGGTGGGGGCTTACGCCATGCAGAATCTGGCGCAGGTGACGGCGGACCTCATGACGGCGCTGGAGCTTCCGGTGGCCGACGTGGTGGGCCACGACTGGGGTGCCAACGTGGCGTGGACGCTGGCCGCGTGGCACAGCGACAGGGTGCGGTCGCTGACCGCCGTGTCGGTGCCGCACCCGGCGGCGTACACCGCGGCCTTCCGGATCGACCCGGAGCAGAAGGAGCGCTCGGCCTACATCCGGCTGTTCTGGCAGCCGGGCAAGGCGGAGGAGGTGCTGCTGGCCGACGACGCGCGGCGGCTGCGCCGGATGCTGCTGGGCGCCGACGGCGAGACCGGCGTCTCCCCCGAGGCCGCGGACGAGTACGTGGCGGCGCTGTCGGCGCCGGGCGCGCTGACCGCGGCGCTGAACTGGTACCGCGCGATGAGCTCGGACATCCGCGTGGACAAGATCGAGGTGCCTACCACCTACGTGTGGAGCGACGCCGACGTCGCGATCGGCCGCACGGCCGCGCAGGCGTGCGAGGAGTTCGTGACCGGCGACTACCGGTTCGTCGAGCTGCCCGGGATCACGCACTGGGTCCCCGAGCAGGCGCCCGAGCAGCTGGCCGCGGCGATCCTGGACCGCGTCGCCTCGTCCTGAGCGCGCCGCCGCCGACGCCGACCCGCTCGCACCGGCCCCCGACGGCCCCCCTGCCCAGCAGTCCGGCCTGACGCCGTCCTGAGCACGATCGCCGACGACATGTCGACTCGTCGACGAGCCGACGTGTCGGCACCGGCTGGGCCCTCCGCCCAGGAGCCGCTGGGGCCGTCGCCCCCGCACGGTCGGCCGTCACCGTGCGCCGGGGTGAGCTCCGGTGCCCGCGACGCGTTCCCGCGGGAACGTGTCAGGCACGTCGGGCCGTCATCCCCCGGGAAGACACCCGAGGGGAAGGATCGCACCGCCATGGCCGGACGACGGATCCGCGCGGGGCTCGTGACAACCGTCCGCGTCGCGATCGGGCATCGACGCCGGTCGGTGGCGGCCCAGCGGCCTGCGGTCCGGCCCGTGCGGCGCTTCCTCGGCGCGGCAGCCGCGGCCCTGGCACTGGCGCTGCTGGCCGGCTGCACGGGCTCGCCGGGCGCGGAGTCCGGTAGCGCGGACGGCGGTGCCGGCGGGGGCGCGGTCGCTCCCGTGCCCGCGATCGCGGGGGATCTCGGAAGTGCGCCGGACGACCCGCTCGAGACCGATGGCGACCGGCAGGTGGTGACCACTGCCAGCGCCTCCGTGGCGGTCGAGGACCCGGCCGAGGGCGCCCAGCAGGTGAGCGAGCTGGTCGAGTCCGTCGGCGGGCGGATCGAGGAGCGCACCGAGCAGACGGCGTCGGGGGACGGCACTCGAGGGGCCGTCGCCGAGCTCGTGGTGCGGCTGCCGGCGTCCGAGCTCACCGGTGTGCTGGCCGAGCTCGAGGACCTCGGCGACGTCGCGAACGTGTCGGTGTCCCACTCCGACGTCACGACGACGGTGGTCGACCTGGACGCGCGGATCGCGGCGCTGCAAACCTCCGTGGCGCGGCTGCAGACGCTGATGGAGGGGGCGGCCGACACCGAGGCCCTACTGGCCGCCGAGAAGGCCCTCTCCGACCGGCAGGAGCAGCTGGAGTCGCTGCTGTCGCGGCGCGCGCTGCTGGCCGACCGGGTGGAGCTGTCGACGCTGCGCGTGCACCTGGAGCCGTTCGGCGTGGCGCCGCCCGGTGGGCCCGACGGCTTCCTCGGCGGGCTGGGCACCGGGTGGCGGGCCCTGGCGTCGACCGCCGGTTCGGTCGCCGTCGTCCTCGGGGTCGTCCTGCCGTGGGTGGCCGTCGCCGCGCTGGTGGCCGGTGCGGTCCTCGTGCCGGTCCGCCGAGCGCGGCGGCGAGCGCCCGCGGTGGCCCCGCCCCCGGCGACGCCACCCCCGGCCCCGCCCACCACGCCGCAGGGCTGACGGGTTCTCCTGCCGAGAGGAAGGACGGGTCAGCCCGTTCCGGTGATCAGCGCGAGCAGCCCGGACTCGTCGAGCAGGTCGACAGGCCGGATCGTCTCCTTGGCGGCCACGTGGTGGAAGCCGGCGCTCACCCGTTCGACCGGCACCCCGGTCAGCCGCGACCAGCCCAGCCGGTAGGCGGCCAGCTGGACACCGGCGGCGGCCAGCTCGCCGCCCGAGGGCGGTGGACCGGTCTTCCAGTCGATGACCTCGTAGCCGCCGTCCTCGCGCTGGAACACCGCGTCGATCCGGCCCCGCAGCGTGATCGGCCCCAACGGCGTCTCGAACGGCACCTCCACCTCGACGGGCTGGCGATCGGCCCACTCGCTGGCGAGGAAGGCCTCGCGCAGCTCGTCCAGGGCGTCGTCGGGCGCGGCGAGCTCGTCGCCGGAGCCGGGCAGCTCGTCGAGGTCGACCAGCCGCGCGGCGCCGAACCGCTCCTCCAGCCAGGCGTGGAAGGCGGTGCCGCGGCGGGCCTGAGGAGCGGGCGCCGCCGGCATCGGGCGGCGCAGCCGGCGGGCCAGCTCGGCCGGGTTGCGGCGGAGGGTGACCAGCGCCGACACCGACAGGTGGGAGGGCAGCGGGACGTCGACGGTCGGGCTCTCCTGCCGCGCCCGCTCGCGCAGCAGCAGGTCGGCGTCGCGCACCCACTGCCCGACGAGCTCGTCCTCCCCGCCGAGCGACCGCTCGGGTTCCAGCGGGTGCGGCGCGGCGCCCTCGACCAGCTGCGCGGCGGCGGTGAGCGCCCGCCGGCGCGGCTCGGAGAGCGGGTCGGCCGGCCAGACACCGACCGGCCACTCCTCCAACGCGGGGTTGGTCGCGCCGTCCTCGGGCGCCGGGGCCCAGTGGACGACGGTGCCGGCGCCGGCCTCGCACGCCTCCCTGGCGGTGTGCAGCAGGGACGACGGCCCGCACGGCTTCACGCCGTCACGCCACCAGCTGCCCGAGCACAGCAGCAGCCGCTTCGCCCGGGTGACGGCGACGTAGCCGAGCCGGATCTCCTCGTCCCGGCCGAAGTCCTTCCAGTCCTGGACGTACTCCTCCAGGGCGTCCCGGACCACCGCCTGGTCACCGGAGCCGGGCACCGGCAGGCGCAGCCGGGGCAGCTCCTCCCGGTCGGTGAGCCGGAGGTCGACCGGGACCGCGCCCGGGTCCTTGATCCAGGAGTCGCTGGCGTTGGTGCGCGCCGGGAACTGGTCGGCGGTCATGCCGGGCACGGCGACGACGTCCCACTCCAGCCCCTTGGCCGAGTGCCCGGTGAGCAGCTGCACCGCCTCCGGGTTGACCGCCACCTCCCCGGGCTCCAGGCCGCGTTCCCGCTCCTCCGCGTCGCGCAGGTAGCCCAGGAACGCCGGCAGCGAGGGCAGCTCGGCCAGCTCGGTGAACTCCGCCGCGACACCGTGCAGCGCATCCAGGTGGGCGCGGGCCCCGGCGGGGCTGATCCCCGGCGCGCTGGCCAGCTCGGTCTCCAGGCCCAGGGTGCGGGCCACCTCGTCGACCAGGTCGGGCAGCGACTCCCCGATCCGGCCGCGCAGGTGGGCGAGCTCGGCACCCAGCCGGCGCAGCCGCCGGTAGCCCGCGGGCGAGTACTGCGCGGCGTCGCCGAGGTCGTCGAGCGCCTCGACGATGCTGCCGCGCTCCTGCGGCACCTCGACCGCCCCGGCCTCCGCGCCCTCGGCCGGGCGGGCCGGCCGGCGCGCGTGCACGAGCGCGCGGGCGCGGGCCTCGAGGGCGGCGAGGTCGCGGGGGCCGATCCGCCAGCGGGCACCGGTGAGCAGCCGGCCCATCGCGTCACCCGCCGTCGGGTCGACCAGCACGGTGAGGGTGGCGACGACGTCGGATACCTCCGGCACCTCCAGCAGGCCGCCCAGCCCCACGACCTCGACCGGCAGTCCGCGCTCGCGCAGGGCCGCCGCGATGCCGGGCAGCTGCTTGCGGGTGCGCACCAGCACGGCCATCGACGGCGGGCGGTGCTGCCCGTCCTTCGCCGGGACGGCGGGGTCCGCGCCGTCCCAGCAGGCGGCCAGCCGGTCGGCCAGGGCCGCGGTCTCCTCGGCGACGGTCTCGTACAGCCCGACGGTGACCGAGCCGCGGCCGGCGGTGGGCGCCGGGGCGAGGTCGGGCAGCGGCTGCGCTGGCTCGGGCAGCATCGCCGAGACGGCGTTGGCCACCGCCAGCACCGCCTCGTCGTTGCGCCAGCTGGTGGCCAGCGTCAACCGCTGCGCGGCGCGGCCCGGACGCCCGGGGAAGGTGCGGGCGAAGCGCTCGATGGTGCCGGCCGAGGCCCCGCGCCACCCGTAGATGGACTGCCGGGGATCACCGACGGCGAGCACCGGGTGGCCGCTCGCCCCGCCGAAGAGCGCCTCCAGCATGCGCAGCTGCCCGACGCTGGTGTCCTGGTACTCGTCGAGGAGCACCACCTTCCAGCGGGCGCGCTCGCGCCGGCCGACCTCGGGCGCGGCGACGGCGATGCGCGCGGCGTGGGCCACCTGGTCGGCGTAGTCGATGGAGCCCAGGGCACGCTTGCGCGCCTCGAACGCCTCGACCAGCGGCAGCAGCGCCACGCGGGCCTTCTGCCGGGCGAGCATCTCGGCGACCGCGGCGTAGGGCCCCTTCTTCCTCGGGGCGTCCGCGTAGCCGGCGATCTGCGCCTCCAGCCGCGCCGTCCAGGTGCGCAGGGCCGCGGGGGTCACGTCGTGCTCGCCCATCTCCGCGGCCAGCGCCAGCACGTCCTCGACGGTGGTGAGCAGGGTGAGCGGGACGTCGGCCATGTCGCCGGTCCAGGCCGCGACGACGGTGGCCGCCTGCCCCCAGCACATCGCCGGGCCGAGCACCCCGGCGCCGGGCTCCACCCCGATCCGCAGGCCGTGCTCGGCGACCAGCGCGGCGGCGTAACCGTGGTAGGTCGAGACCGTGGGCTGCGCGATCGCCAGCCGTTCGCGCAGGTCGTCCTCGGTCTCCGGGTGGCGGGCCAGCGCACCCAGGCGCAGCCGGATGCGCTCGTTGAGTTCGCTGGCGGCCTTGCGGGTGAAGGTGAGGCCGAGGATCGCCTCGGGCTCGACGATCCGGTTGGCCACCAGGTAGGAGACCCGCGCGGCCATCGTCTCGGTCTTGCCCGACCCGGCCCCGGCGACGACCACCAGCGGCCGGTCCGCGGGCGCGGAGACGACGCCGGCCTGCTCGTCGGACGGGGCGTAGGACAGCCCGCAGCGCGCCGCCACCTCCGCGGGCGTGAGCAGCCGGCGGGGCGCGGGTTCCGCTGCGGGGACCTCCGCCAGCAGGTCCTCGAAGGACAGTTGAAGGACCCCGTCCTCCTCCCCGCTCGCAGGCTCGCGGCGAGCCTCTGGACGGGGCCGCTCATGCCTCGGGGTCACCCGGTCACCTGCCGGCCGGGCTCCTGCAGCGGGCAGCTGCGCCGCGCCGGGCAGCGCGAGCAGTGCGAACCGGTGCGCACCTCGAAGGTCGCCCCTCCCATACCGGCGCCCACCTCCGCGACGAGCTCCCCGGCCCACGTGCCCTCGAGGGGCACGTCGGCGGGCAGCGGCTCCTGGTGCTGTTCCTTGGCCTTGGCGCCGGTGCCGACCTGGAGCAGGGCGGCGCCGCCGGGGACGGTGCCGTGCCCCTCGAAGGCCCCGGCCGCGACCGCCACCTGGTAGGCCGCGAGCTGTCCGTGCTCCTCGGTGTTCTTCGCCGCGCTCTTCCCGGTCTTCAGGTCGACGACCACGAGCCGCCCCTCGGCGTCGCGCTCGAGCCGGTCGACCTGGCCGCGGATGCGGGCCCGCCCCACGACCACGTCGAAGTCGACCTCCGCGCCGACCAGCTCCCGCGGGTTGGCGGCGTGCCAGCGCAGGAAGCGGTCGAGCATGTCGTGGGCGTGCACCCGCTGCCGCTGGTCGGCCCAGCCGGGCCCGAGGTCGAGCTGGTCGAGCTCGGCGTCGAGCACGGTGCGCGCGTCGGGCGCGGGCAGCCCCTCGGCCACCTGCTGGGCCACGGCGTGGACGGCCGAGCCCACGGTGCGGGTGGCGTCGGGCGAGGCCTCGGCGCCGACCGCGCCGAGCACCCACCGCAGGGGGCAGCGCTGGAAGGTCTCGATCGCCGACGGGCGCACCCGCACCGGCAGCTCCTCGTCGACGAGCGGCGCGTCGTCCGAGAGCGGTGCGAGCCCCCACCAGCGGGCTGGTGCCGCACCGGGCACGCCCTCGTCGGCGAGCCGGCGCAGCAGCGCCGCCGCGGCGGAGCGCCGGGCCGGCGGGGTGTGCGGGTCGGTGACCGCCCGGCGCAGCTCGGCGACGAGCGCGGGCAGGGTGAGCGCCCGGGGCAGCTCGGTGAGCGGACGCCCGTCGGGCGGCGGCGGGGACACCAGGTCGAGGAACCGGGACGCCGACGCACCGACGTCGGCCCCGTCGAGGGCGCCCTCGACGGCGGTCACCACCAGCCGTCGCCGGGCCCGGGTGCAGGCGACATAGAACAGCCGCCGCTCCTCGGCCAGGGCCAGGGCGCGCCGGTCGGTCGAGGCGCCGTCGATGCCGGCCGCCATCTCCACCAGCAGCTCGGCGCCCAGCAGCGACGCGCGCTCCCGCAGGTCCGGCCACAGTCCCTCCTGCACCCCCGAGACGCAGACCAGGTCCCACTCCAGGCCCTTGGCGGCGTGGGCGGTGAGCAGCCGGACCGTCTCGCCGGCGACCGCCCGGGCGGCGCCGGTGTCGCCCGGCAGCTCCTGGGCGGAGAGGTGCTCGACGAACGCCCGCACGTCGGCCGACGGCAGCCGGTCGACGAAGCCGGCGGCGGCGTCGAACAGGGCCACGACCGCATCGAGGTCGCGGTCGGCCACCGCGCCCGACGGGCCGCCGGCGGCGCTCGCCCGGGCCCAGCGCGTGGCCAGGCCGCTGCGCTGCCACATGGCCCACAGCACGTCCTCCGCGGTGCCGTCCTGGGCGAGCGCGAACCGGCCGGCGTCCAGCACGGCCGCCACCCGGCTCGCCGGGCGGGCGACGTGCTCGGGCAGCGCCTCCAGCAGCGCCGCGTCGGTTAGCGCGGCGGCGAGCGGGGCGCCGCGCTCCGCGGCGTCGATCCCCTGCTTCGCCAGCGCCGTGCGGACGGCGCGGCGGAGCCGCCGCAGGTCGAGCACGGTGGCCCCGCCCAGGGCGGAGGAGAGCAGCGCCTCGGCGCCCGGTTCGTCCAGGCCGGCGGGCGCGCCGTCCGGGCCGGGCAGCAGCGCCGACAGCACCCGCAGGAACGGGGCGACGGCGGGCTGGGCGGCCAGTGGGAGCTCGTCGGTGGAGACGGCGACCGGCACCCCGGCCGAGGCCAGGGCGCGCCGGAACGGCCCGAGCACCGCCGCGGTGCGCACGACGACGGCCATCTCCGACCACGGGACGCCGTCGAGCAGGTGCGCGCGGCGCAGCACGTCGGAGACGTAGGCGGCCTCGACCGCGGCCGAGCCGAACACGTGCACCTCCGCCTCGCCCGGCGGGATTCCCTCCCCCGCGGCCAGCCGGCGGTGCTCCCAGGGACCGGGCAGCCCCTCGGCCACCTGGCGGCTGATCCGCAGCAGCTCCTCGCCCGAGCGGCGGCAGACGCCCAGCGACACCCGCGACGCGGCGCGCCCGCCGGTGTGCCGGAAGCGCTCGGTGAACTCCACGATGCCCCGCGGCTCGGCACCGCGGAACGCGTAGATGGACTGGTCGGGGTCACCGACGGCGACCAGGTTCCCCCCGCCCCCGGCGAGCAGCTCCAGCAGCTCGACCTGCGCCGGGTCGGTGTCCTGGTACTCGTCGACGAACAGCCAGCGGGCGCGCTCGCGCTCCTGGCGGAGCAGCTCGGGGTCACCGGTCAGCTCGAGGATCGCCTGCCGGACCAGCTCCGCGGGGTCGTAGCCGGAGGCGTCACCCCGGGACGCCACCCAGAAGTCGCTGACGTTCTCGTACTGCTGCTGGAACGCGGCCGCGTGCACCCAGTGCTCGCGGCCGGTCTCCCGGCCCCAGGCGGCCAGGCGCTCGGCGTCGACCCCCCGCTCGGTCGCCCGCAGCAGCAGCTCCCGCAACTCCGCCCGGAAGCCCTCGGTGCCCAGCGCGGGCGCGAGGTCGTCGGGCCACCGGACGGTGCCCTCACCCTCGGCGTCACCCCGCAGCAGCTCGGCGACGACGGCGTCCTGCTCGGCGGAGGTGAGCAGCCGGGGCGGCGGATCCCCCCGCAGCACGGCGGCGCGCCGGAGCACGCCGTAGGCGTAGGAGTGGAAGGTGCGCGCCAGCGGCTCGCGGATGGTGCGGGCGACCCGGGAGGTGATCCGGGTGCGCAGCTCGGCGGCGGCCTTGCGGCTGAAGGTCAGGACGAGGATCTGCTCGGGGTCGACGCCGGCGTCGATGCGCGTCGCGACGGCCTCGACGATCGTCGTCGTCTTGCCCGTGCCGGGGCCGGCGAGCACCAGCAGCGGCCCGCCCGGGTGGTCGACGACGGCCTGCTGGGTGGGATCGAGCAGCGGCGCGGTGGAGCGCGGCGGCTCCCCCGGCAGCAACCGGTAGACCGGACCGCCCTCACCCCCGCGCTGTGCCACTTCTCGATGGAAGCACGGGGGTACGACGATCCGGGGACGGGCGGGGTGGATGGAGCGGGTGGGTCAGGCCAGGGAGTCCAGCAACGACTGCTCGAGCATCAGGTCGGCCGCGGTGGTCAGCCAGCCGGCCACCAGGAGCAGCGGGAATGCCTGCTCCCGGTCCAGCGACGCGGTTCCGGCGACCAGTCCGGCCTGGGCCACTGCCCTGCACGCCATGGTGTTCATGTCCATGTCGTCGGCAGCCGGGGACCGGAACTGGAGTCATCCGCCGGTGAGGTTCCACGGTTCGGCGGCGATCCGGTCGGCCTCCGACCGGGAGAGGGTTCCCACGGCCACCAGCCGGTCGAGCACGTGGGCCTGCCGGGCGGCCGCGCGCTCGGGGTACACGAAGGGGTCGTAGGCGCTGGGACCCTGCACCAGCCCGACGAGCACGGTGGCCTGCGCCCAGTCGAGCTCGTCGGGGGCCAGCTCGAAGTAGCCCTCGGCCGCCGCCTGCACCCCGTAGAACCCGTGGCCGAAGTACACGGCGTCCAGGTACATGCGGAGGATCTGGTCGTCGGTCCAGGTCTGGTCGAGCTTGACGGCCAGCACCAGCGATCGCGCCCTGGCCGGCGTGTCCGTGGCGCCGTCCTCGTAGAGCACCCGGGCCAGCTGGTGCTGCAGGGTCGAGCCGCCCAGGTCGCGCCCGACGACCAGCCCGAGCGGCGCCCGCAGCGCGCCGCGCCAGTCGATCCCGGGGTGCGAGCCGAACCGGCTGTCCTCGGTGGCCAGCAGCGCGTCGGCGATGCGCGGTGGCACCTCCCCGGTCGTCGGAGTGCCGCCGTGCTCCGCCAGCCGTTCGGCCACCCGCTCCTGGGCGTCGACCACGTCGGGGGTCACCGCCCAGCCGACGGCGAACGCCGCGCAGAGCAGGACGAGCACGCCGGCCACCAGGCGGACGCAGGCCCGCCGGATGCGGGCGCCGCGGGACCGCACGGGTCGGGACCGCGCCGGAGCGGGCGGAAGGGGCTGCTGCCGGGCCGGGGACGTCACCGGGTCAGCTCACCGTGCGGCCCGGTCGGCGCGCATCGCCCCGGAGGGCGATCCGGCACCGGTCCGCGATCATCCCGAGGGAGGACACCGCCGGCACCCCGGTCGGGCCAGCCGACGGCCGCCAGGTCCACCTTCCCGTTGCGCACCGGAACCCCCTCGCCGGCCAGCAGCTCCAGCTGGCGGGCGCGCACCGGCTCGGCGGCCGAGCCGTCGGCGCGCACCACGCGGTACCAAGGCACTGCGCCCCCGCCGGAGCTCAGCGCCCGCGCCACCCTGCGCGGCCCGACGCCCACCAGCCGGCCGATGGCGCCGTAGGTGCTCACCCGCCCGGGCGGGATCCGCTCCACCTCGTCGAAGACGGCCTCGTCGACGTCGAGCGCGGCATCGGTCACGCGCCCATCGTGGTACGCCGGGCGGTGGGTCAGAAGTCCTTTCGCCCGAAGCGGGCCAGCAGCCTGGTCTGCGGCGGCGCCGCCGGGGAGACGTCCAGCGGCGGGTCGAACAGCCCGGGCACCCCGTCCTCGGGGAGACGTTCGGCGTAGACCAGCGCGGCGGTCACCAGCTCGCCGTCCAGCTCGGTGTCGCCGCCCGTGGCCCGGGCGAGGTCCCAGGCGTGCACGGTCAGATCGGTGGTCATCTCGAAGATGTACTCGGTGGTCGGCGTCGGGCCCCGCGACAGGTGCACGGTGCGGACGAGGCCCTCGTCCTCGGCGAACGCCGACAGCGCGCCGTCGGCCGCGGACTCCCAGCCCAGCAGCGGATCGTCGCCCAGGAGGTCGGTGGTGTCGTCGGGGAACCGGCCCTCGATCACGTCGTAGGGCTCACCGGCGAGCAGCGGGGGCACCCACAGCGCCTCGTTCACCAGGTGCGCCACCAGGTCGGCGACCGTCCACCCGGGCAGCGACTCGCCCTCCCACTGGTCCGGCGCCACGGCGTCGACCCGGTCGGTGAACTGGTTCTGGGCGCGTTGGAAGAGCTCGAGGAGCTCCACGGGCGAGAAGTCGGCCATGGCGCCAGTCCAACATGCCGAGGGCCCGGCCCGCCTCCCCTGGTGGGAAGCGGACCGGGCCCCGGTGAGCTGCTGGAACGGCCCCGTGGTGAGGGCCTGGAACGGCCCCCTCGCAGGGTCCCGGCCCGAGCGGAGCGAGGGTCGGGGGCGAGGGCGGCCTCGTCCCAGGGCCCCGCGGCGCGCGAAGCGTGTCGCGGGGAGGGACAGGGTCCTCTCAGTAGGTGGGCAGCGCCTTGTCGATGCGGGTGGCCCACGCCGTCACGCCGCCCTGGACGTGCACGGCGTCCTTGAAGCCGGCGTTCTTGACCGCGGCGAGCGCCTCGGCCGAGCGCACGCCGGTCTTGCAGTGCAGCACGATCGGCTTGTCCTGCGGCAGCTGCGCCAGGGCACGGCCGGAGAGGATCTCGTCCTTGGGGATCAGCGTGGCGCCGGGGATCGAGACGATCTCGTACTCGTTGGGCTCCCGGACGTCGATCAGCTCGAACTCCTTGCCGGCGTCCATCATGTCCTTGAGCTCGTCGACGGTGATCGTCGAACCCGCGGCCGCCTCCTGGGCCTCCTCGGAGACGACGCCGCAGAACGCCTCGTAGTCGATGAGCTCCGTGATCGGCTCGCCCTCGGGGTCCTTGCGGACCTTGATCTCGCGGAAGGTCATCTCCAGGGCGTCGTAGACCATGAGCCGGCCGAGCAGCGTCTCGCCGATGCCGGTGATGAGCTTGACCGCCTCGGTCGCCTGGATCGCGCCGATGGTCGCGCACAGCACGCCGAGCACGCCACCCTCGGCGCAGCTGGGGACCATGCCGGGCGGCGGCGGCACGGGGTAGAGGTCGCGGTAGTTGGGGCCGTGCTCGTTCCAGAAGACGGAGACCTGGCCGTCGAACCGGTAGATCGAGCCCCACACGTAGGGCTTGTTCAGCAGCACGCACGCGTCGTTGACCAGGTAGCGCGTGGCGAAGTTGTCGGTGCCGTCGACGATCAGGTCGTACTGGCCGAAGATGTCGAGGACGTTGTCGCTGTCCAGCCGCGTCTCGTGCAGCCGGACGTCGATCAGCGGGTTGATCTCCTTGATGGAGTCCCGCGCGCTCTCGGCCTTCGACCGCCCGACGTCGGACTGCCCGTGGATGATCTGACGCTGCAGGTTGGACTCGTCGACGGTGTCGAACTCGACGATGCCGAGCGTGCCGACTCCGGCCGCGGCCAGGTACATCAGCACCGGCGAGCCCAGACCCCCGGCACCCACGGCCAGAACCTTGGCGTTCTTCAGGCGCTTCTGACCGTCCATGCCGACGTCGGGGATGATCAGGTGGCGGCTGTAGCGGCGGACCTCGTCGATCGACAGGTCGGCGGCCGGCTCCACCAGCGGTGGCAGGGACACGCTTGCTCCTTCACGTCGCGGACACGGCCCCACGGGCCGGTAGTCGTTGGCGACAACAGCGTGGCACGCGCCCCTAATCCCACCGACCCCGGAGGTCCCTGCCGACGCACCCGGCCGGTCGGCACCGGGGCCCGGCCCGGGCGCGGCGGACCGCGATCAGCGGCGCGTGCGGACCCGCTGCGCCGCTCCGCGGCCCGCGGCGAGGGCGACGCCGAGGCGATCGCGGAGGGGATCGGGCAGCCGCCGGGCGGCGGCCCGGGCCGCCGCCGCCAGCGACGTCCGAGCCGACGGCGGGTGCGCGATGTGCACCACGAGGTCCCCGTGGGTGCCGTACCCCAGCACCGGCTCGTGCCAGGAGGTGCCGTCGAAGGTGACCATCCACCACGGCCCGGAGTGGTCGCCCACCGGGACCACCATGGGGTGGGGGATGTTCGAGCCGTAGGGCGCCCGCAACGCCCCGATCCGCCGGAGGCCGAGGTCGTACACCGGGTACGCCGCGGCATCCCGGTCGCTGGCCAGCACGTACCAGGAGCGCCCGAGCCGCTGCAGGATCGTGCCCTCCGCCTGCTCGAGTGCGTCGTCGGACCCGACCCGCTCCAGGCCCGTGACGGGCTCGGCGGCGGTCGTGGTGGCCAGCGCCGGGCGGAAGACGTAGCGCGGGGGCCCGAACGACGGGCACTCGGTGAAGGCCAGGTACCAGCGGTCACCCACACGGGCCAGCGAGGGATCCCAGGCGCTGACCTCGGTGGGCAGGGCCAACCGTTCGGTGCGGAGCACGTGCACCCCCCGGAGCAGGTCGGTGCCGGTGACGGTTGCATGCCGGACGTGGACGCCACGCTCGGGTGTGTGGTCGCCCCACGAGGAGACGAACACCAGGTACCGGTCGGACTCCTCCTCCCACACGATGGCGCCGGCGTGGTCACCGAGGAGCAGACCGTCCCGCTCGGAGAACACCGCGCCCACCTGGGTCAGCCGGGAGGGGTCGGCGAGGTCGAGGGTCCACACCCCCCAGTGCGCGTGCTCGAAGAAGCCCAGTCCCGCGTTGGTGGCGGTGAGGTAGAGCTGCCCGTCGCGTACGACCGGGCGGCCGTCGGGGCGCCGGACCACCTGGGGATCCCGGAGCCCCACGGCCCCGGAGTAACCGGCGGCCAGCCGGGCCAGCACCGTCCCCTCCGGGCCGCGGACCCCTGCGGCGTACTCCAGCGCGCCCAGCACCTGCGGGTCCCGGAGGTCGGTCGTGCGGACGATCTCGTCGCGCAGGCTGAGCACGGGACGCCAGCCGTCGTCGGCGGCCACCAGCACGGTCACCCGGTTCTCGTTGACCACGCAGGCCAGCCGGAAGGGGGCGGCCAGCGTCACCGGCGCCGTCCCGACCACGACCGGCCCGTCGGGTCCCTCGACCTCCAGCACGACCGCGCCGTCGGCGTCGCGGTACCCGGCGAGCACGCCCCCGGGGCCGGCGAGCCCGCACACCACCGTTCCGCCGTCAGCCATCCGCGCGACGTCCAGGACGACGGCGCAGAAGGGCGCCCGCGGCCCCGGCCCCAGCCTCATAAGCGTCCCGGCCGGCGCATCGAGCCCGTCGGTCAGGTCGTGCTCGACCAGCGGCGACAACGGCTCGTCCGGGCGGTGCCGCACCTGCTCCTCGAACGTCCGCAGCATCGGGTCGTGCGCCCACCGACTCGGCCACCGAGGGACCGGCCGGCTCGCCCCCCGGCCACGTGCACCCGGCGTCACGGGAAGGGCCAGGCGTTCGGGACGCACCCCTGCAGCCCGAGGGTCTGCTGCTGCATCACCGGGGCGAGCTGCCCGGGCCCGGGGCACTGCACGTGCCCGTTCCCGAGCACGTGCCCGACCTCGTGGTTGACCACGTACCGCCGGTAGGTGGCGATGTCGCCCCCGTAGTGCGGGACGGCGGTCGCCCACCGGGCGAGGTTGATCACCGCGCGGTCGCCGTACCGGCAGGAGGTGTAACCGCCGGTGCCCACGCCCGGGCAGTAGGTCTCCATGCTGCCGGGGCTGACCAGGCTCACCCGGAAGTCGAACGCCGCGCCCTCGCCCACCCGCTGGAAGGAGTAGCGCCCACCGTTGCCCCAGGACCGCGGGTCGCCGAGCGTCTCCGTGACGGCGTCCGCGAACGCCGCGCCGTCCACGCCGATGCCGTCCTCCACCTCGACGATGAACCGCTGCAGCGGGCCGGTGCCGTACACCTCCGAGCCGCCGCCGACCAGCGAGACGCTGCCCGCCCCCTGCTGCACGTACTCCTCCGCAACCGCTTCCGGCGGGGCGGTCTCCGACGGGCCGGCATCCCCCTCGGCGGGGGCCACCGGCTCGGCCGGTGGGGAGGGCGCCGGGGCGGAGGTCTCGACCGCCGGGGCCGAGGTGGCCACCGCGGCGGGGGCGGCGGGCGTCGCGCCCGGAGGGTGCAGCGCGAGGTCGACGAGGACGGCGACCGTGGCGAGCGCCAGGAAGGGGATCGCGTAGGCCCGCCAGCCGTGGCGCCGCACGAACCGGCGCAGCCGACCCCGGGGGCCGGCGGTCGGCCGCGGCCGACCGCGGGCGGGGGGCGGGCCGGGACGGGCCACGGGTCGGCCGTCGGTCAGACGTCCTCCCACCGGTCGCCTCCCCGCTCGCTCGCTCCGTCCCCCGGTGCGTTCAGCGTCTCACGCTGCGTGGCGCGTCGGCGACAGCCGGCGGGTCCGCCACGCCCGGCCCCGTGGTTCGGCCCTCCACCATCCCGAGCACCGCCCGCGCCGTCGGCTCCGCGGCCTCCAGCATGGCCACGTGCCCGACGTCGTCGAGGAGCAGGAGCCGACCGTCCGGCACGGTCGCGGCCAGGCGCGGCGCGAGGGCGGGATCGACCAGCCGGTCGCGCCCGCCCCAGATCACCAGGACCGGCATCCGCAGCCCCCGGGCCGTCCGCCAGGCGTTGGCCGGGCCGAGCCTCAGGTAGGAGGTGATCAGCCCGCGCATGCTCCGGGCCAAGGCCCGGTCCGCCCAGGGCTGCTGGGCCCGTTCGTGCATCTCCTGGACCGCCTGCTCCACGCGCTCGGGCGGCACGGCATGCGGGTTCCCGAAGCACATCCGCACCATCGACCGGACGCTCTCCTCCGGGGAGACGGCGGCCAGCCGGCGCTCCGCGAGGGTCGGCACGCCGGGGACGAGCAGGAGCAGCAGCGCCCGGCTGAACGCCGACGGCACCCGGTAGACGGGCATGGCCGGGGAGACCAGCGTCAGCGTCGCCACGAGGTCGGGGCGCAGCGCGGCGACGAGCAGGCTCACCAGGCCGCCGAGGGAGTTGCCCACCAGGTGCACCGGATCCCCGGCGCCCGCGCCCGGCTGGGCCGCGACGTGCTTGAGGACGTCGACGACGGCGCGCACGTGGCTGCGGATGGAGTACCGCCCGCGCGCCGGGGGCCGTGACCGGCCGAACCCGGGCAGGTCCACCGCCCAGCCGTCGAACCGCACCGCGAGCAGGGCCGCGAGGTCGGTCCAGTTCGTGGAGGCGCCGCCCAGACCGTGGACGTACAGCGCACGCTCCCGGGGCGCGCCCGCCGGCGGCCCGTCCCCGACGGGACCCCGCCACGGCGTGCGCCGCACGAACACCGCCCCGCCGCGTACCGGCACCTCCTCGCCCGGCCACGGCGGCACCGCGACCTCCAGCGCCGGTAGCGGGGTGGTGGAGAGCGGGGCCTCGGACATCACCGGCGACGGTAACGCTGAGTGCCGTCTGTCGATCACTCCGGCAGCCCGCCGGTACCATCCCCCTCGCCATGCAGCCCTCACGCCCCGCCGCGGCCAACCGGCGCACGTCCCGACTGCCGCGCGGCGCGCGCCGTCTCCAGCTGCTGCGCGCGGCCCAGGAGGTCTTCGTCGCCCACGGCTTCCACGCGGCGGCCATGGACGACATCGCCGTCCGGGCCGGAGTCAGCAAGCCGGTGCTCTACCAGCACTTCCCGGGCAAGCGGGAGCTCTACCTGGCGCTGCTGGAGGAGCACGTCTCCGAGCTGGCCGACCGCGTGGGCGAGGCGATGGGCCGCACCGCCGACAACCGGGCCCGGGTCGACGCCGCCGTCGGCGCCTACTTCGACTTCATCGACGCCGACGGCGAGGCCTTCCGCCTGGTCTTCGAGTCCGACCTGCGCAACGACGACGACGTCCGCGCCGTCGTCGACCGCGGTACGGCGGTGTGCGTCGAGGCCATCGCGGGCGTCATC
This sequence comes from Blastococcus sp. SYSU DS0828, assembly GCF_054050975.1. Classification (NCBI taxonomy): domain Bacteria; kingdom Bacillati; phylum Actinomycetota; class Actinomycetes; order Geodermatophilales; family Geodermatophilaceae; genus Blastococcus; species Blastococcus sp. SYSU DS0828. The sequence continues at coordinate 38,340 of NZ_JBJHAK010000015.1, forward strand.
GCCGCCGACACCGGAGCCGACCCGGAGCGTGCGCTGCTGCTGGCCTCGGGGCTGTCGGGGCTGGCCGAGAGCAGCGCCCGCTGGTGGCTACCGCGGAAGGGCACCGTCTCCCGCGACGAGGCGGTCTCGCTGATGTCCGCGCTGGCCTGGCGGGGCATCTCCGGCTTCCCCCGCGTCGACGGCGAGCCGGCCCAGGGCTGAGCGGCGGCGTTCGCTGACGGCGCACGGGTTCGGACGGTGCCCGCGACGACGGCTGGACTAGCGTTGGCCTCAGTCGCGCGAACCGAGGAGGCATCGCCCACGTGGAAGTCAAGATCGGCGTCCAGCACTCGCCCCGGGAGCTGGTCATCGACAGCCCCAAGACCCCTGATGAGATCGCGGCCGAGGTGGCCAAGGCCATGTCGGGCTCGACGAAGGACGGCCTGCTCACCCTGGTCGACGAGCGGGGGCGCCAGGTCCTGGTCCCCGTCGACCGGATCGCCTACGTGGAGATTGCGCAGGCCGACCAGCGCCGCGTGGGCTTCATCGCCGGCACCGGCAGCTGACCGCAGCCGGCCACGAGCAGCACCTGAGCGAAGGGGGCGTCCCCGCTGCGGCGGAGCCGCCCCCTTCTGCATGGTCGTGCCGAGTGGGGCCCGGAGGGTCCCGCGCAGGCCCGACGGACGCGCTCGGCGCACCAGGGGGACGGCACGTGGCCGCGGTGTCGGCCGGAGGCCGACGATGTCATCGCCTCAGGGGTTCAGGCCGAGGGTCTTCATCCGGGCCGTGTGCGCGCTGGTGATGCGCTCGATGAGCCGGCCGATCCCCGACAGGTCGCCGGTGCCGGAGACGATCAGCTCGGCGAGCGGGTCGTGCTCGGCGATCACCGCCTGCGACCGGGTCATGGCCTCCCCCACCAGGCGGCGGCCCCACAGCGCCAGCCGGCCGGCGACCGCGCGGTCGGCGGCGATCGCCGCGCGCACCTCGCGGACGGCGAAGTCCGCGTAGCCGGTGTCGGCGAGCACGTCGAGCACCAGCCCCCGGTCGGGCTCGGGCAGGAAGCCGGCGATCTCGCGGTAGAAGTCGGCGGCCAGCCCGTCGCCGACGTAGGCCTTCACCAGCCCCTCGAGCCACGTGCTGGGCCGGGTGCTCTCGTGGAAGGTGTCCAGCGCCGAGACGAACGGCGCCATCGCCGTCGCGGGGTCGACGCCCAGCTCCTCCAGCCGCGCGGTGAGCCGGAAGTGGTGCGCGATCTCGGCGGCGGCCATCCGGGCGAGCGCAGCCCGGCCGGTGAGCGACGGCGCCATCCGGGCATCCTCGGCCAGCCGGTCGAACGCGGTCAGCTCGGCGTAGGCGAGCACCCCCAGCAGGTCGGCGACCGCCGTGTTCTGGACCGGTGGCACGGCAACTCCTGGGCTCGGCAGCGGTGGCGCCGCGTGCCCCGGAGGGGTGACGCACCCGACACCGGGCAGCGCGGCGCCGAGAGGCTAACCGGTGCTCGCGCTAGCATGGGAATCGGCGAGCCTCCGGGCGCGCTCGAACATCTGTGCGCTGACGATCGCTGGACGACGCCCCCCGGGCTGTCTCCCGGGCCGTGGCGAGGCCCGGTTCCGCTGGCCGCGTCGGCGCAGGAACCGATCCCGCGACAACCGACCCGGGACGGGCGCGAGGCGGCGACACCGCTGCCGCAGCCGGTCCCCAGCAGACCAGAGGCGAGAGTTTGACCTCCACCGAGAAGACCTCCACCGAGACCACCGCCCCCGAGCTGGAGCACGCCGAGACCGGCGCGCCCGCTCCCGAGGAGCTCGCGCAGACCGTCGAGGAGCTCGGCGGCGCCCCCGTCGCCGCCGACAGCCCGCTGTTCAGCGACTTCGACGTGCACCCCGACATCGTCGCCGCACTGGCCGACGTGGGCATCCACCGCACCTTCGCCATCCAGGAGCTCACCCTCCCGCTGGCGCTCGCCGGCAACGACCTCATCGGCCAGGCGCGCACCGGCACCGGCAAGACCCTGGGCTTCGGCGTCCCGCTCCTGCAGCGCGTCGTCCCGCCGGCCGAGGGCGGTGACGGGGTGCCGCAGGCACTGGTCGTCGTCCCCACTCGCGAGCTGTGCGTGCAGGTCGCCCGCGACCTGGGCGCCGCCGGCGCCAAGCGCGGCATCCGCGTGGAGGCGATCTACGGCGGCCGCGCCTTCGAGCCGCAGATCGAGTCGCTCCGCAAGGGTGTCGAGGTCGTCGTCGGCACGCCGGGGCGACTGCTCGACCTGGCCCAGCGGGGCGACCTGATCCTGGGCAAGGTCAAGGCGCTCGTCCTCGACGAGGCCGACGAGATGCTCGACCTCGGCTTCCTGCCCGACATCGAGCGGATCCTCGCGATGGTTCCGGAGAAGCGGCAGACGATGCTCTTCTCGGCCACGATGCCCGGCCCGATCGTGACCCTGTCGCGGACCTTCATGACGCAGCCGACGCACATCCGCGCTCACGGCAACGACGAGGGCTCGACGGTTCCGCAGACCACCCAGTTCATCTACCGGGCGCACAACCTGGACAAGCCCGAACTGCTCTCCCGCGTGCTGCAGGCCCGCGACCGCGGCCTGGTCATGGTCTTCTGCCGCACCAAGCGCACCGCGCAGAAGGTCGCCGACGAGCTCGTCGACCGCGGCTTCGCCGCCGCGGCCGTGCACGGCGATCTGGGTCAGGGCGCCCGGGAGCAGGCGCTGCGGGCCTTCCGCAGCGGCAAGGTGGACGTGCTGGTGGCCACGGACGTCGCCGCCCGCGGCATCGACGTCACCGGCGTCAGCCACGTCGTGAACTACCAGTGCCCGGAGGACGAGAAGACCTACGTGCACCGCATCGGCCGCACCGGCCGCGCGGGGTCGACCGGTGTCGCGGTCACCCTGGTCGACTGGGACGACATCCCCCGGTGGCAGCTGATCAACAAGGCGCTGGACCTGGACTTCGCCGACCCACCGGAGACCTACTCGACCTCCCCGTGGGTCTACACCGACCTCGACGTCCCCGAGGGCGCCAAGGGCCGGCTGCCGCGCTCGCAGCGGACCCGTGAGGGGCTGGACGCGGAGGTGCTCGAGGACCTCGGCGAGACCGGCAAGCGGAACCGCCCCGCGGGTCGCGGCGACTCGCGCGGCCCGGCGCAGCGCCAGGAGCCCGGCGACGAGCAGTCCGCGGGCAGCGGCAAGAGCCGTCCGCGGCGGCGGACCCGCCGCAGCGGGGAGACGGCGGCCGCTGCCGACGGCCCGGCGGCAGAGGGCGCCGCACCGGCCGGAACGACCCCGGCGGCCTCCGCCGAGGGTGGGAGCGCCAGGCCGCGCCGCCGGCGCCGGCGTGGCGGTGCCGGACGCGGCGGCTCGGGCGCGGGTGGCGCCGGCGCGGAGAGTTCGGGCGCCGGCTCCGAGGGCTGATGACGGAGCACCTCCCGGGGGCCCACGCCTCGCACGCTCGGCGCGGACCCCTGGCGGGTGGCCGGTCCACCACCGTCGGCGCGCCGCCGCTGCGGGTGTGGGTCTGGACGGCGGCCACGGTCGCACTGGTCGTCGTCGCCGCGCTGCTGTGGCGGGGCTCGGACGCGGCCGCCACGTCGAGCAGCACCGCGCCCGCGGCCGATCCCCCTGCGGGGGCGCCGGCCGACACCGTCGCCGAGGCGTGGTCCACCGAGGGCGACCCCGTGCCCGGGGACGTCGTCGAGGAGGGGCGCGTGCTGGTCGGCTCGCCGCAAGGGGTGCGCGGGCTGGACCCGGCGACCGGCGAGGAGGCCTGGCACTACACGCGGGCCAACGCCCGGCTCTGCGGGCTCACGGCGACCGACGGCGTCGCGGTGGCGGTCTTCCGGACCGAGGACCGGTGCGACGAGGCGGTCGCCCTGGACGCCGGCACCGGCGTCCGCGCATGGACCCGGAACGTCGACTTCCGCGCGGACGCGACCCTCTCCTCCACCGACCGCATCGTGCTGGCCCGCAGCCCCACCGGGATCGTCACGCTCGACCCCACCGCCGGCGGCATCCGCTGGCGGTACGCCCCTCCGGAGGGCTGCCGGTTGCTGCGGTCCGCGGCCGGCGACGCAGGCGTGGCGGTGCTGCAGCAGTGCGCCGGCTCCGACACCGCGCAGCTCGAGCTGCTGGACGGGTTCGACGGCGCCCCGCACTGGACCCGCGACCTGCCGGGATCCGACGGTGGGACCACCGAGCTGGTGGGCGCGGACCAGCTCGTCACGGTGCGCCTGGGCGACGAGGTTCAGCTGCTCTCCGCCGCCGACGGCTCGCTGCTCGCCACCCTGGCCGCCGGCCCCGGGTCCGCGGTGCGGGCGTCGGCCACCGACACCGCGGTGCTGGTCTCCGCCGGGGGCACGCTCACCGCGCTCGACCCGGAGTCCGCCCGACCGTTGTGGACGGCTCCCGCCACCGGTGTACCCGGGGAGGCGACCGCGGACGGCACCACGACGCTGCCCGTCCCGACGTCCGACGGGATCGTCCACCTCGACCCCGGCACCGGCGACGAGCTGGGCCGGTCGGGAGCGAGCGACCTGCCCGAGGGTGCGGTGGCCACCGTCGTCGGCCCTGCGGTCGTCCTCGCGCTGCCCGGCGAGGTCCGCGTCTACCGCTGAGGCCGCCCCGCCCCGGCGCGCCCGCTGCGTTCGGGGTTCACTGGGGGCCATGGTCCTGCCCGGCGGCCCCGATGCCCGACCCGTGTCCCTCGCCATCGCGCCCGACGACCTCCGCCAGCTCGCGCGGCACGACGCGGTCGCGCGCACCTTTCCCGGTGGCGCCGGGCCGCTCGCCGCCCTGGACACCGGGGGAAGCGCCGCCCGCGGCACCGTGCTGATGGTGGCCGGCTACACGGGCAGCAAGGAGGACTTCGCCCCGCTGCTGAGCCCGCTCGCCGCCACCGGGTACCGGGTGGTCGCGCTGGACCAGCGGGGGCAGTACGAGTCACCGGGCCCCGACGAGCCAGCCCAGTACTCGGTGGCGGCCCTCGGCGCCGACGTCGTCGCGGTGGCGCAGGTGCTGCGGGAGGAGTCCGGTGCGCCCCTCCACCTGGTGGGGCACAGCTTCGGAGGGCTGGTCACCCGGGCCGCGGTCCTCGCCGAACCGGGCCTGTTCACCACCTTCACGCTGCTCGGGTCGGGGCCCTCCCGGCTCACCGGACGCCGCGCCGAGCTGCTGGACCACCTCGGCCCCCTGCTGGACGCCGGAGGCGTGCCGCTGGTCCACGAGACGCTGGAGCAGCTGGCGATGACCGATCCCAAGGCGCAGGCCGTACCGGCGCCGACCCGGGAGTTCTACTCGCGCCGCTTCCTGCGCAACTCCGCCGCCGGGCTGCGGGGCATGGCCGACGCCATGCTGGCCGAACCCGACCGGGTGGCCGAGCTGAAGGAGGCCGGTGTGCCGGTCCTGGTGGCGCACGGGGAGGCCGACGACGCCTGGCTGCCGCACGTGCAGGCCGACATGGCCCGCCGGCTGGGCGCCCGGCACGAGGTGATCGACAACGCGATCCACTCCCCCGCCGTCGAGAACCCGCCGCGCACCCTCGAGGTGCTCTGCGACTTCTGGTCGAGCGCCGAGGAGCGGTCGTGAGCCGGCTGGCACCGCTGCCCTCGCCCGACGACTGGACCGAGGAGGAGGACCGGCTGGGCTTCTTCGGCCCGGGGAGCGTGACCTGGCGGATCCACGGCGACCCCGCATACCACGTCGGCGCGATGGGGGCGCTGATGCTCCAGGCCCTGCACCCGGTGGCCATGGACGGCGTCGCGCGCAACTCCGCCGGCTTCAAGGACGACTGGTGGATGCGCATGACCCGCACCGGCCAGTACATGGAGACGGTCGTCTTCGGGCGGCGGACCGAGGCGCGCCGGATGGCCGCCCGGGTGCGGGGCTACCACCGGAAGCTCTCCGGCGTCGAGGAGACGACCGGCCGCGCCTACCGGGTCGACGACCCGGACCTGCTCCTGTGGGTGCACGCCTGCGCCGTCGCGTCGATCCTGACGACGGCCCGCCGGGCGGGGGTGGCGCTGACGGACGACGAGGCCGACCGCTACGTGGACGAGCAGGTGACCTTCGCGCACCTCGTGGGGGTGCCGCTGGCGACGGTGCCGAGGTCGGTGGCCGAGCTCGACGCGTACTTCGAGGGCATGCGGCCCTCGCTGGCGGCCACCCCGGCGGCCGTGAAGGGTGTCCGGGACCTCTTCCTGCCGCCGATGCCCGGGTGGCTGCAGGTGCTGACGCCGGCGAGGCCGGTGTGGGGCACCCTGGCGGCGCTCTGCTTCGCGCTGCTGCCCGCCTGGGCCCGGAGGATGTACTCCCTGCCGGGGCTGGCGCTGACCGACGCCGCGGCGACCGCCGGGCTCCGGGCGTTCCGGACCGCGTTCCTGGCGCTGCCCGATCGGGCGTACCGGTCACCGATCGTGCGCGCCGGGCTCGTCCGCGCGCCCGTGGCGCCGGCCGCCTGAGAGAGGACCACGCTGCCCCCCACCCCTTGCGAGCTCGGGGCGGGACCCTGCAGCGTGGCCGTTCCATCAGGTGGCCGCGTCGTCCTCGGGGAGGAAGCTCCACGGCTCCCGGGCCGGGCCGGCGGCCTGCCCCGCCGGGCAGCTGGGCCGGAAGTCGCACCACCCGCACTGCTTGCCCGGGACCGCCGGGAAGGCGGCGTCGGGGTCCTGCCCGGCGGCCACCGCCTCGCTCGCCGCCTGGATGTCGATGGCGACGTCCTCGGCCCGCCGGGCGTGGTTGGCCAGCGACCGCTCGGTGTGCTCGAAGGCGGCCACCGTGCCGGAGGGCACGTGGTGCAGCTCGACCCGGGTGCACGGCCGGCGGAGCGTGCGGCGGACGGCGAGGACGTAGAGCGCCAGCGCCTGGGAGCCGCGCGCCTCGTCATCGGTGCTCGGTGCACGGCCGGTCTTGTAGTCGACGACGACGAGCTCCTCGCCGCGTTCGTCGATGCGGTCCACCCGGCCCGAGAGCGTCATCCGCTCGGTCATCGTGCTGACGGTCCGCTCCCGGGCGCGGGGCTCCTCGGTCGGGTCGACGCCGGCGAGGTAGTCGGTGAGCCAGCCGGCCGCCCGGGCCCGCCAGCGGTCGGACTGCTCGTCGTCGCGGAACCCCGCGGGGCTCCAGGCCGCGACGAGCAGTTGCCGCGCGGCCCCGGGCGTGCGGCGCTCGACAGGCAGGTCCCACCACGAGGAGAGCACCTGGTGCAGCGCCGTGCCGACGGTGTGGTGGGCGAACCGCGGGCCGCGCGGCGGGCTCGGCCGGTCCACGTTGGCGAACCGGTAGCGCCGTGGACAGTCGGAGAAGTCGGCAAGCGACTTCGGGCTCGCGCGCAGCAGCCGCCGGGGCATGCCGGGCAGGACGCCCTGCCCGCCGTCCGTGGGGTTGCGCATACCGGTCACGGTAGCCGCGGGGGGCGACGCTTCCGGATCAGTCGCGCCACGGCGCGGTGCCGGTGCCCGCCGCCAGCAGCCGCTCGAACTGCGCCGGGTCCGTCGTGCACGCGCCGAGCGGCGTCGCCTTGTTGGTGCCGTGGTGGTCGCTGGAGCCGGTGGCGATCAGGTCGAGCTCGGCGGCCAGCCCGCGCAGGTGGGCGCGCTGCTCGGCGGTGTGGTCGGGGTGGTCGACCTCCAGGCCGAGCAGCCCGGCTGCGGCCATGGCGGCGATCGCGTCGTCCCCGACCACCCGGCCGCGCGCGGTGGCCAGCCCGTGGGCGAACACCGGCACGCCGCCGGCCGCCCGCACGAGGGCGATCCCCTCGCGGACGTCGGTGTCGGCCTTGCTGACGTAGTACGGGCTGCGGTGGTGCAGCAGCCCGGCGAACGCCTCCGCGACGGTGCCGACGACGCCGGCACGGATCAGCGCCTGCGCCACGTGCGGCCGGCCGATCACCCCGCCGCCGGCGTGCGCGACGATCTCCGCCCAGACCACCGGGTACCCGTCGGCGGCCAGCGCCGCCACGATCCGCTCGGCGCGACCGAGGCGCTCGTCCCGCAGCCGGGCCCGCTCCGCCGCGAACACCGGGTGCAGCGGGTCGAACAGGTAGCCGAGCAGGTGCACGCTGATCGGCGGCTGGTCGGAGGGGAACCAGCGGCAGGACATCTCCATGCCGGGGACGACGGTCAGCCCGGCCGGACGGCCCTCCACCGCCGCAGCCCAGCCGGCCGTCGTGTCGTGGTCGGTGAGCGCCACGACGTCGAGGCCCGCGGCCCGCGCGGCGGCCAGCAGCGCGGCGGGGTCGTCGGTCCCGTCGGACACCGAGGAGTGGGTGTGCAGGTCGATCCGCATCACCGGTCAGCCTGCCGCACGCGGGCATGCACCACCCGGGGAGCGGCCGGTCACGGCTCTCGCGGCGGGAGCGGCGGGATGGGTTCGGTGTCCCGCCGTCCGCCGGTGGCGACCGGCCCGGCCGGTGCCGGCGACTCGGGGTTGCCCTCGTCGTCCCCGGCGCCGGCGCTGCCCCAGTCGCTGCCGAACAGCAGGCCGCTGACCTCGCGGTAGAGGTCGCCGGCGCGCGGCAGGAAGGTGATCTCCGACAGCCCCTGCTGCTGCCCGGCGGACTCGAACCGGAAGGTGCCGTAGCCCAGCAGCTGGCCGAAGAAGGTCTCCTTCCACGTCAGGTCGGTGATCCGGCGCAGCGGCAGCAGCGTGACGGTCCGGACGATCACGCCCGAGGTCAGCAGCACCCGCCGCCGGCTGACGATGAAGTGCCGCATCCACCACTCACCGACCCGCATCGCGTAGGTGGCCAACGCGACCAGGACCACGAGCATCCCGACGGTGCTGGTGACCCGGTTCTCCGGGTCCAGCACGAGCAGCCAGCCGCCGACGAACAGGACCGGCAGGAACTTGAGGGTGGGGACGACGAGCACCGCCCAGTGCCGGCGGGTGACCACCACCGCGTCCTCGTCGTCGAGCAGGTACTTCCGGACGTCCTTGGCGGCCCTGGTCGGGAGCCCGACAGGATCGGCCACCGGCTCAGACCAGGGAGCCGACGAACTGCGCGAGCGACGACGCCGCCTCGCCGAGCGCCTCGCCGGCGCTGCGGACGATCTCCGCCGAGGACTCCGGCGCCTGGATCACGTAGAAGAGCACGAAGGCGACGACCACCCAGGTGAGGACCTTCTTGAGGTTCACCGCCACCTCCGTGGTGTGGGACGAGGCAGCCCGGGCGTCCGGGCCGGCAGGAGGGTCCGCCGGGTGCGGCGGACGCGTTCGTCCCATGAGTAACACAGGCCCCACGGCGCACCGCACCGACGCGCCGGTCACGAGCGGCCCGGTCGGTTCCGCGACCGGGGATCAGCGGCCGGGCAGCAGGTGCTCCCCCACCGGCCCCAGCGGCAGGTCGGGGTAGATCCGTTCCCGCAGGTCGAGCAGCCGCAGCTCCTCGACCAGCAGCCAGGCGGCGCTCATCGGCCACATCACCAGCCACAGCCAGACCCCGTAGGCCTCCCCCACGAACGCCGCACGGTCCTGGCTCGTCGGCACCGCCCACAGCGGGGCGTGCTGGCCGGCGGCCTCGACGTCGACCGAGCTCGGCCCGGAGATCACGTCCCCCGGGTCGAGCCCCGGGAGACCGGCGTAGCCGCAGCCGACGCCGGTACCGGGTTCCTCGGCCACCAGCACGAGCTCGGCGGCGCCCCCGAGCGGGGCCGGTCCGGCACAGTCGACGACGATCGCCCGGGCGCCCGGCTCACCACCCCAGGCCAGCCCGGTCACCGCCCAGCCCGGGGGCACCGGGTCCGGCACCCACGCCGGCACCCGCGCGTCGGCGGTGACGGCGGCGATCGCGTCGTGGGCGACCAGGGCGGTGTGGTGCAGCGGCGTGACCGCGCCGTGCCGGTGGCACCAGGCGTGCGCCTCGGATCCGGGGCGGACGGCCACTGGCTCACCGCAGCGCGGGCAGACCGGTGACGCACTCATCGGGGAACACGGTCGCGGGAGCGGCCCCGATCGTCAAGCGCAGCGGTGCGGGGCCGCGGCCGGCGTGCGTAGCCTCCCGGGTGTGACCGCCGCCGAGCCTCCCGCGGTGCCGTGCGTCGGCGCCGTCGTGCACGACGCGGAGCGCCGCCTGCTGCTGGTGCGCCGGGGCAACGAGCCGGGGCGGGGCCTGTGGTCGCTCCCCGGTGGCCGGGTCGAGCCGGGCGAGACCGTCGGCCAGGCCGTCGAGCGGGAGGTCCGCGAGGAGACCGGGCTGCGGGTCCGCGCGGGGGCGGAGGTGGGCCGGATCCGCATCGACGGCGGTGCGGTCGTCTACGACGTCGTCGACCTCGCGTGCGCCCTGCTGGAGCCCGGGGCGCAGCCGGTCGCCGGGGACGACGCGCTCGACGTCGTCTTCGCGGACGCGGCGACGATCGCCGCCCTGCGGTGCACGCCGCGACTCGTGGAGACCCTGCAGGAGTGGGGCGTGCTGCCGGGCTGACCCGACCGCACGCCCCGCCGTCGTCAGCCGCGGGGGGTGGGCTCCGGGCGGCCGGGCTGCTCGCCGCCGCGGGCCTCCCCGTACGAGCGCTTGGGCACCATGACCTTGCGCCGGAAGATGCAGACGACGGTGCCGTCCTGCTTGTAGCCGATGGTCTCCACGTACACCACGCCGCGGTCGTCCTTCGACTTCGACGGCGTCTTGTCCAGCACCGTCGTCTCGCCGTAGATCGTGTCGCCGTGGAAGGTCGGGGCGACGTGCCGCAGCGACTCGATCTCCAGGTTGGCGATCGCCTTGCCCGAGACGTCGGGCACGCTCATGCCGAGCAGCAGCGAGTAGATGTAGTTCCCGACGACGACGTTCTTGCCGAAGTCGGTGGTCTTCTCCGCGTAGTTCACGTCCATGTGCAGCGGGTGGTGGTTCATCGTCAGCAGGCAGAACAGGTGGTCGTCGTACTCGGTGACGGTCTTCCCGGGCCAGTGCTTGTAGACGGCCCCGACCTCGAACTCCTCGTAGTACCGACCGAACTGCATCTCGCTGGCTCCCGACGTCGACGCTGACAGACGGCTGGTGATCCTACGGACGCGGCACGGGCCGGCACCCGCCGGCGCCCGGGCCCCGGGCGTCAGAGCAGTTCCAGGACCGGTCCGAGCTCCTGCCTGGCGTACCAGCCGAGCTCGTGCCCCTCGGCCTGGTCGACGACGAACTGCGCGTCCTCGCTGCCGAGGTCGGCCTCCAGGACCACGCCCACCGCCCGGCGGACGTCCTCCTCGGCCTCGGCGTCGTCGATGTGCGCGCTCACGACCTCGGGCAGCCGCACCTCGTGGGCCAGCCGGGCCGCGCCGCGCTCCACGTGCGGGTCGTCCATCGGGGTCACCGCGTCGTCGGGCACGTCGGCGGCGAGCACGACCCGGCGGCGGGCGGCCAGGGGGTCGAGGTCGAGCAGCCGCAGGCTCGCCCGCGCCGCGGCCAGGAGCGCGGCGTACTCCAGCTCCTCGGTGTCGGCCTCCGCGTCGCTGAGCGCGTAGAACTCGCGCAGCTGCGGGGTGACCGCGAAGACGGTCTGCGGAGCGGGCAGGTGCCCCTCCTCGACCAGGGTGCGGAGCACGTTCGTCGTCGCCGGCAGGTACACGCGCACCCGGCTGACCCCCTTCGTCGGTGGAAGGACGACCGTAGCCGCCGCCGGACGGCGGGTCAGGACGAGGTCTCGACCAGCCCGGCGACCTCCTGCTCGATGAGGTCGGCGAGCACGTCGACGTCACCCATGCTGTCCCGGTCGGCGTTGAGGCCGAAGAACACCGTGCCGTCGTAGGAGGTCATGCCGATCGACAGCCCCTGCCCGCGGGCCAGCGGCACCACCGGGAACACCTCCAGCACCCGGCCACCGGCGGCGTACAGCGGCACCTGGGGGCCCGGCACGTTGGTCACCACGAGGTTGAACAGCCGCCGGGAGAGCCCCCGGGCCGCCCGGGCGCCCAGCGCGTGCAGCGTCGACGGGGCGAACCCGCTGAGCGCGATCAGGCTGTCCGCCCCGACCGACTGCCCGTGCTGGGTGAGCCCGCGCATGGCGTAGGTGAGCCGGGCGAGCCGGACCCTCGGGTTGGGCTCCCCCACCGGCAGGTCCACCAGGTGGGAGGTGACCTGGTTGCCCGCGGAGCCGTCCTCGTCCTGCACCGACACCGGCACCAGGGCCCGCACCGAGGTGCCGCCGACGAGCGGCTCACCGCGCGAGAGCAGCCACTCCCGGAGGGCGCCGGCGACGACGGTCAGCAGCACGTCGTTCACCGTGCCGCCGTGCGCCTTCCGCACCCGCTTCAGGTCGTCGAGGTCGGCGCACGCCACCGCGACCCGACGTTGCCGCCCGATCGGGGCGTTGAGCGGACTGTGCGGCGCCGGGAGGATCGCCGAGCGGGCCGTGCGGAGCAGGCCGCCGGTCACCCCGCCGATCCGCACGGCGGTGGCGCGCGCGTCGGTCGCCGCGGAGCGCGCCAGCCCGACCAGCGACGACGGGCGCTGCCGGTAGTCCTCGAGGGCCGACCACACGAGCTCGACGCCTGAGGGCGGCCGGCGGGGTCGCCACTCCGCCGCTTCCGGTGCCGGCGCGTCCGGCGAGACGTCGAGCAGGACCTGCCCGATGTCGACGGCGCTGAGCCCGTCCACGAGCGCGGGGTGCGTCTTGGTCACCACCGCCACCCGGTTTCCACCGAGGCCCTCGACGAGGTACGCCTCCCACAGCGGGCGCCGCCGGTCCAGCGGGCGGGACATCAGCCGGGACACCAGGTCGAGCAGCTGCTGCTCCGTGCCCGGCCGCGGCAGCCCCGACCGGCGCAGGTGGTAGGTGATGTCGAAGTCGGGGTCGTCGACCCACACGGGGTTGGCCAGGTGCCCCGGCACCTCGGCGACCCGCTGCCGGTACCGCGGCACCAGGGACAGCCGCGCCTCGACCAGCGCGGCGAGCGCGTCGAGGCCACCGGGAGGCGTCTCGAGGATCAGCACCCCGCCGACGTGCATGGGGACGCCCGGCTCCTCCAGGTAGAGGAACGAGGCCTCCAGGGTGCCCAACCGCTCGACCATCGTGCTCCTCCCGACGGGGCCCTCACGCTACGACGGCGACGCGGTTCCGGACAGCCCGGCGCTCAGCCCGCCCGCCGACCGCGCACCGCCCCGCGTCGGCCGGCCACGGGGACGGGGACCCCCGCGAGCTGGGCGGCCAGGGCGCGCAGCTCCGTGCGCAGCGCCGAGCCCGCCGCCGCCTCGGCCAGGGTGCGGCCGGCCGCGAGCGCCGCATCGGTCGCGCGCCGGTCGGCCGGGAGGAAGAACCGGGGCCGCCGGCCGGTGAAGCGCTCCAGGGCCTCCCCGATCTCCCGGCGCGGCTCACCCGGGACCGGTCCGCGGCGCAGCTGGTTCACGACCAGCAGCGGCTCGACGTCGGGCAGCACGTCGCGCAGCTGCTCCAGCGCCCGCACGCACCGCTGGAGGGCGACGGGGTCGGCCCCGGTCACGCACAGCACCGTGTCCGCGTGCTCCAGGACGGCCAGCGTGGCGCCGTTCCGGCGCGGCGCCGCGGTGTCGAAGGAGAGCTCCTCGTCGTCCTCCACGGCGAAGGCGCAGTCGACGACGGTCAGCCGCGCGAGGAGGCGCGCCTGCTCGAGGACCGCGGTGACCGCGGCCGGCCGGAGCTCCGGCCAGCGGTCGGCGCGGGCCAGGCCGGTGAGCACGCGCAGGTGGGGGCGGACCGCCCACGCCAGCGCGGCCAGCGCCGCGCCGTCCAGTGATCCGAGGCCGGCCTGCCGGGCCGCGCCGGCGAGCCCGGGCGACTCGTCGAGGAGCCCGAGGACCTGCGCCACCACCCCGCCGTGGACGTCGGCGTCCACGAGCAGGGTGGGCACGTCCAGCCGAGCGGACTCGTCGGCCACGCCGACCGCGACCGTCGTCCGGCCGGGGGCCCCGGTCGGTCCCCAGACCGCCACCACCCGGCCCCGTTCTCCCGGCGGCCGCGCCGGCTCGACGGGGGCACCGGGCCCGGGGAGCGCCGCGCGCAGGTCGGCGACGTCGTGGCCGGACGCCGGTACGCCCGTGACCGCCTCCCGCAGCGCCCGGGCGATCAGCTCCGGATCTGCATCGGCCGGCAGCACCTGGGCGACCCCGAGCCGGCGCAGCCGCTGCGCCGCGGCGTCGTCGCCGGGCTCCACCAACCCGACGACCGCGACGCCGGCCGCGTGCAACCGGGCCACCGTGTCGCCGTCGAGGCGGCGCAGCTCCGCCGACAGCAGGGCTGCCTGACCGGTGCCGGTGGCGGCGGCGGCCAGCAGGTCGGAGATGTCGACGCAGCGCCGGACGACGGTCACCCCGTGGTCGTCGCGGTCGAGGGCGCCGACGAGCTCGGACTCCCAGCCGGCCCCGGTCACGGCGGTGAAGACCTGCAGTGCCATCAGCCGGTCGGTCCCGCCGGTGCGGGTGCTCCCTCGGTGGCCACGGCCGGCCCCGGAGCAGGGCCGGGCGCGGACGACGGTGCGGGCGTGGCGCGCGCCGCGCTCGACGGCGCCGGGGTGCCGGTCCGCTGCACCGCGGTTGCCCCGGCCGGGTGGGCGACGACCACGAGCGGGCGCCCGGCGATGGCCGCCAGCACGTCGGCGGCGTCGTCGGCCGCGACGCTCACCACGACCTGCACCGTGGTGGTCGGCGTGGAGAGCACGCCCGAGGAGCTGCCCGACAGCGCCTGCACCGGCGCGGCGCCGACGACGAGGTCCACGCTGCCGACGGCCGGCCCGGTGGCCCCGGCCGCCGGGTCGGCGACGGCGTACACGTCGACCAGCTGCCCCCGGCGCAGGCCCGGCGGCACGTAGCCGGCCTGGACCGGGAGCGCCAGCTGCACCAGGTCCGACGGCTCCTCGAGGGCCGAGCGGGGCAGGAGCTCCCCGGCCCGGACCCCGCGGGCGAGGGTGCTGCCGTCCGGGCGGGTGCTGCCCGCCAGGTACCGGTCCGCGGCGTCGTCGAGCCGGACGTCGACCACCACGAGGTCGTCCGCGGTCAGCACCGTCCCGGCCGCGAGGTCGTCGGCGGCGCTCCAGACCGGCACGGTGGCGTCCGCTGCGCTGACCACCCGCGCGCCGAGCAGGACCGAGGCGAGGACGAGCAGCACCCCCAGCACCAGCCGGAGGTCCAGCCACCCCGGTGCCCGGACGCGCCGCGGGGTGGGCCCCGCCGGCAGCTCGGGGGCGTCGGGGACGGCGCCCGGGGTGCGCACGGCGGTCACACGACCTTCTCTCTGCCGGCAGGCCACCGGCCCGGTCGGGCGCGTCGACCCGCGGGTACGGGCCGATGGCGGCAATGGGGTGCCGATGATGCGGCACGCGTGCGTACTCGTGCATCCGCCGTCCACACGTTCGGGTGTGGACGGCCGCCACGGACCACCGGCACGGCTGACAGACTGGACGACGACCGGATGGAGACGCCGATGCCCACACCTCGCTTCCTGACCCTCGACGACGTCGCCGAGATCCTCAACGTCTCGTGGTCGCAGGCCTATGCGCTGGTGCGCCGCAAGGAGCTGATCGCCATCCAGATCGGCGGCCGCGGCCAGTGGCGCGTCGAGGTGGACGAGCTGGAGCGGTTCATCCAGCAGAAGTACGCCGAGGCCCGCGCGGGCACGGTGCCCGCCGAGCCGGCTCCGGGTGCCGGCGCGGAGGAGGCTGCCGACCAGCGGGCCTGACGCCTCAGTCCCAGCCCGGCACCAGGGTGCGCACCACGGCCACCGCGTCCACGACCACGGCCGACACCCGCCGCACCGCGTGCGGGCGACGCGGCTGGTCCGCCGCGTGCTCGGCCACCTCCAGGTAGTCGGCGCCCACCCGGTCGATCGTCCCGGTCAGCTGCGTGCCGTCGTCCAGCACGAGCTGGACGGCGCTCCGGTCCCGCGCGAGCCCGCGCAGCGCCCGCCGCAGGTCCAGCCGCACCCGCACCGGGCCCGCCTCCTCCGCCGGCGCGGTCCACCGGCCCAGCCCGTCGACGGCCCGCACCGCGGCGACCGCCACGAGCTGGTCGCGTGCCCGCTCGTCGGTGAGCAGCAGCCAGTCGCTCCCCCGGTCGGCGAGCACCCCCCGGACCCGTCCCGCGCCGCGGCAGGTCACCACGAGCTCCGCGCCGAGCGCGCCCCCGATGCGGTCGGCCAGCCGGACGGCGCCGATCTCCGCGCGGGCACGCGACGCCCACTCGGCCCGCTCCTCCGCCTCCTCCGCCGCCTCGAACTGCGCCTGCAGGTCGGCGAACAGCTGTTGCCACCGCATCTCCCACCTCCGCCGACAGCCTAGATCGTGCGGATACTTGCATTTGCTTGCGTTTGATTGCTTTAGTGATGCAACGTCAACACGGAGGAGGCGCGGATGTCGGCGCGACGACTGCTCGGCACGGGCCTCGGCATGGCCGCGATCGCCGTCCTGCTGGGGCTGCTGACACCAGCCGTCCCTGCCTCCCTCGCCGCGCTCGGCGCCGCGCAGCGCACGGCCGACACGGGGGGCGCCGACGTCCTCGTCCTCCACCTGGTGGGGCTGCTCGCCTGGGCGGTGTGGGGCTGGGGCGCGCTCGGCCTCGCGCTCACCGCGTGCTCGGCCCTGCCCGGCGCGGCCGGAGCCCTCGCCGACGGCGCACTCCGCGGGCTGCTCCCCCGATCCGCACGCCGGGCCGCCTCCCTCGCCCTGGGCGTCGGCCTGGGCATCGCCCCACCGCTGCTGGTGACCGCCGCGCCCGGGCTGCCGGCCGCGGCCGCGGCGGAGGAGGTCCCGGCCCGGCCCGGTCCGGGAGCGGGGAGCGCCGTCCCCGACTGGCCGGCCCCGGCACCGCCTGCCGCCCCGACGCCGGACGACGGTGCGCGGGCCGATGCGCCGCCCGACTGGCCGCCGGCCCCCTCCGCCGACGAGCACGTCGTCGTGCGCGGCGACTGCCTCTGGCGCATCGCCGGAGACCACCTGGCGCGCACCGCGGGGCGCGCGCCCGCCACCGCCCAGGTGGCCACCGCCGTGACGGCCTGGTGGCGCGCCAACGCCGAGGTGATCGGCCCCGACCCCGACCTGCTGCTGCCCGGCCAGGTGCTGCGCCCGCCCGCCCTGCCGTGACCCGCCCGTCCGCCACCGACCGCCACTCCCGGGAGCCCCGATGACCGCGCCGTCCCGCCACGCCCCGCCCACCGCACGCCCGGCCCTGCGCCTGACCGTCGTCCCCACACCGCAGCCGCCGGCCGACCCGTTGCCGGCTCTGCGGCTGGTGCACCCGGGACGGCCGCTCCCCCAACCCGTCCCACGCCCGGGCCCCCGGCCGAGCGTCGCGGCCCCCGCCGCCGCGCGCGACGAGTTCGGACCCGTCCTGACGGGGCGGGACGAACTCCCGCCGGTCGGCGCGGCGGCCCGGCGGCTGGTGACCACGGCGCTGGAGGCGCTGGCCGGACGGCGACCACTCGCCCAGGTTCGGCCCCTGGCCTCGCCCGGCGTCTACGCGGCGCTGTCGGCCGGCCGCCGCCCGCGGTGGTGCGCCGAGGGCAACGCGCCGGTGGTGATCGGCCGGGTGCGCGTCTGCGAGCCCGTGGACGGGGTCGCGGAGGTCAGCGCCGTCGCGCACCGGGGCGGCCGCGCGCACGCCGTGGCGGCTCGACTGGAGGGCATGGACGGCCACTGGCGCTGCACGGTGCTGCAGATCGGCTGAGCCCCGCGGGCCCCCGGACGCCACGACGCCCCGCCGACCGTGTGCCGGTCGGCGGGGCGTCGTGGCGTCCGGACGGGGTCCTTCTGCTAGTTGCCGGCCGCCCCGTGGCACTGCTTGTACTTCCGGCCCGACCCGCACGGGCAGGGCGCGTTGCGCGGGGTCTCCTTGGTGCCGGAGACCGTCGCCGTCTTGGCGGCCTTGGCCTTTCCACCCTCGGCCGGGGATGCGTCCAGGCTGGGCGCGGAGTAGGTGAGGTTCTCCGGCGCACGGCGCGGCTCGTCGAGACCCTTGACCGCCAGCACCGGCCCGGTGCCGGCCGTGGCCGCCTCCTCGGCTGCCTCGGCAGCCGGCGCGGGAGCTGCCGGAGCAGGGACCTCCGACGGGGGCGCCGGAGCAGGGGCATCCGCGACAGCGGCCGCCGGATCAGGGGCCTCCACCAGCGGGGCGTTCGGTGCCGCGGGCGCCGACGAGCGGCGCGCCGTCGCGGCCGCAGCGCCACCGGCGGCCGCCTTCGCCGCCGCGGCCTGCCGGGCCAGCAGCTTCGCCGTGCCGGCCTGGGCAGCCGCCAGCGCCTTGGCCTCCGCCTCGGCCTGCTTGGCCTTCGCCTCGGCCTCCTGCTCGTCCTTGGTCTTCACCTCGAGGTTGAACAGGAAGCCGACCGACTCCTCCTTGATGCCGTCGAGCATCGCCACGAACATGTCGTAGCCCTCGCGCTGGTACTCCACGACCGGGTCGCGGTTGGCCATCGCGCGCAGGTGGATGCCGGCCCGCAGGTAGTCCATCTCGTAGAGGTGCTCGCGCCACTTGCGGTCGAGCACGCTCAGCAGCACCCGCCGCTCCAGCTCGCGCATGACCTCCGCGCCGAGGGCGGTCTCCCGCTCCTCGTAGGCGCGGTGGACGTCGTCGAGCAGCGCGGCCTTGAGGTCCTCGGCGGAGAGGTCGGACTGCTCCCCGCCGGCCTTCTGCGCGACGAGCTCGTCGACGGTGACACCGACCGGGTACAGCGCCTTGAGACCGCTCCACAGCTGGTCGAGGTCCCAGTCCTCGGCGTACCCGGTCTCGGTGGCGCCGTCGACGTAGGCGGAGACCACGTCGTCGACCATCGACCGCACCTGCTCGTGCAGATCGGCCCCCTCGAGCACCTTGCGCCGCTCGTCGTAGATGACGGTGCGCTGGCGGTTGAGGACCTCGTCGTACTTGAGGACGTTCTTGCGGACCTCGAAGTTCTGCTGCTCGACCTGGGTCTGCGCCGAGAGGATCGCCCGGCTGACCATCTTCGACTCGATGGGCTGGTCGTCGGGCACCCGGAGGGTGTTCATCATCGACTCGAGCATCGGGCCGTTGAACCGGCGCATCAGGTCGTCACCCAGGGAGAGGTAGAACCGCGACTCCCCCGGGTCGCCCTGCCGGCCGGAACGCCCGCGCAGCTGGTTGTCGATCCGGCGGCTCTCGTGCCGCTCGGTGCCCAGGACGTACAGCCCGCCGGCCTCCGCGACCGCCTCGTGCTCGGCCTTCACCTGGGCCTTCGCCGCCTCGAGGGCCTCGTCCCAGGCGGCCTCGTACTCCTCAGGGGTCTCCGTCGGCGACAGCCCGCGGGCGCGCAGCGCCTCGTCGGCGATGAACTCGGCGTTGCCGCCGAGCTGGATGTCGGTACCACGCCCGGCCATGTTGGTGGCCACGGTCACCGCGCCCGGCCGCCCGGCCAGCGCGATGATCGACGCCTCCCGGGCGTGGTTCTTCGCGTTCAGCACCTCGTGCGGGATCCCGCGCCGGAGCAGGTACTTCGACAGCACCTCGGACTTCTCGACGCTGGCGGTGCCCACGAGCACCGGCTGGCCGGCCTCGTGCCGCTCGGCGATGTCGTCGACGACGGCGTCGAACTTCGCCTTCTCCGTCTTGTAGATGACGTCGGAGCGGTCCTGCCGCACCATCGGCCGGTTCGTGGGGATCGGGACGACCCCCAGCTTGTAGGTCTGGTGCAGCTCGGCGGCCTCGGTCTGGGCCGTGCCGGTCATGCCCGAGAGCTTCTCGTAGAGCCGGAAGTAGTTCTGCAGGGTGATCGTGGCGAGCGTCTGGTTCTCGTCCTTGATCTTCACCCGCTCCTTGGCCTCGATGGCCTGGTGCATGCCCTCGTTGTAGCGGCGCCCGGCCAGCACGCGGCCGGTGAACTCGTCGACGATGAGGACCTCGCCGTTGCTGACGATGTACTGCTGGTCCTTCTTGAACAGCTCCTTGGCCTTGAGGGCGTTGTTCAGGTAGCCGATCAGCGGGGTGTTGACGGCCTCGTAGAGATTGTCGATGCCGAGCTGGTCCTCGACGAACTCCACGCCCTCCTCGGTGACGGCGACGGTGCGCTTGTCCTCCTCCACCTCGTAGTGGACGTCGCGCTTCATCAGCGGCACGATCCGCGCGAACTCCTGGTACCACTTGCCGGCGGTCTCGGCGGGGCCGCTGATGATCAGCGGGGTGCGGGCTTCGTCGATGAGGATGGAGTCGACCTCGTCGACGATCGCGTAGTGGTGCCCGCGCTGCACCAGGTCGGCCTTGCTCCAAGCCATGTTGTCGCGCAGGTAGTCGAAGCCGAACTCGTTGTTCGTCCCGTAGGTGATGTCGCAGGCGTACAGCTCGCGCCGTTGCGCGGGGGTCTGGCCGGACAGGATGCTGCCGACCGACAGCCCCAGGAAGCGGTGCACGCGGCCCATCCACTCGGCGTCGCGCTTGGCCAGGTAGTCGTTGACCGTGACCACGTGGACGCCCTTGCCGGAGAGCGCGTTGAGGTAGGCGGGGAGGACCCCGGTGAGCGTCTTGCCCTCACCGGTGCGCATCTCGGCGATGTTGCCCAGGTGCAGCGCCGCACCGCCCATGAGCTGCACCCGGAAGTGCCGCTGCCCCAGGGTGCGGGTGGCCGCCTCGCGCACGACCGCGAACGCCTCGGGCAGCAGCGCGTCGAGGGACTCGCCGTCGGCGTGGCGCGCCTTGAACTCGTCGGTCTTCGCCCGGAGCTCCGCATCGGAGAGGTCGGTGTAGTCGTCGGCGAGCGACTCCACGGCGTCGGCGATTCTGCCGAGGCGTCGGACCAGCTTGCCCTCACCGGCACGGAGGATCTTCGAGAACAGCACGCCCCCAGCGTAGGCGGCCCGGCCGCGACTGCGGTCGCGGCGACCGCCCCGGGCACCACGCGTCCCATCCGTACGCTGCAGCGATGGCACGCGATCCGTCCGACCCCGGCCCCGGGCTGCTGGAGTTCCTCACCGAGCGGCACCTCGCGACGCTGACCACCCTGCGCCCCGACGGCAGCCCGCACGTGGTCCCCGTCGGCGTCACCTACGACGCGGCCACCCGGACCGCCCGGGTGATCACCTCCGGCACCTCCGTCAAGGCGCGGCACGTCCGTGACGGGCGGTCCCGGGTCGCCGTCTGCCAGGTCGACGGGCGCCGCTGGGCCACCCTGGAGGGCACCGCCGTGGTCCGCGACGACGCCGCGTCGGTGGCCGACGCGGTCGAGCGGTACGCGCGGCGGTACAAGCAGCCGCGGGAGAACCCGGCCCGGGTCGTCATCGAGATCTCGGTGGACCGCATCCTCGGCAACCAGTGAGGATCGGGCGGTGAGCCTCGATCTCTCCGCCGTCGACCTGCCCACCGAGACGCTGCGGACCGAGCGGCTCGTGCTGCGCCCGTTCCGGACCAGCGACACCGACGCGGTGCACCGGGCGTCCCAGGACGCGGACACCCAGCGCTGGATCCCGACGATTCCGGTGCCGTACACCCCCGCGGACGCCCGCCGCTTCGTCGAGGACGTGGCCATACGGGAGCGCAGCGAGGGCACCGGGCTGTCCGTCGTGATCGAGGCCGACGGGCGCCTGGCCGGAACCGGCGGGCTGCACTTCCGTCCTGGGCGGCTCGGCCCGGAGATCGGCTACACGGTCGCCCCCTGGGCGCGCGGCAACGGCTACGCCGCGGAGGCCGCGCACGCCCTCGCCGACTGGGCGCTGGGCCTCGGCGCCCCGCGGGTGCACCTGTTCGTCGACGTGGCGAACGCCGCGTCGCAGGTGGTGGCCCGGCGTGCCGGCTTCCGCCAGGAAGGTGTGGTGCGCGCCTGCCTGGACCAGCGCGACGGCACGTGGGCCGACGCCGTCCTCTTCGGCCGGCTCGCCGGCGACTGAGCGGGGCACGGCCGGCGGCCGTGCCCCGCTCAGGTCAGGCGCTCGCCGTTTGCTTCACCGCGGACGCCGGCGCGGCGCCGTCCGAGGCCACGGGGGCCAGGCGGATGAGGCCGTAGTCGTACGCGTGCCGGCGGTAGACGACCGTCGGCTGGCCGGTGTCGGCGCACTGGAACAGGAAGAAGTCGTGGCCGACCAGCTCCATCTCGTGGAGGGCCTGGTCGACGGTCATCGGTGTCGCGGGGTGGTGCTTCTCCCGCACGATCTGGCCGGGCAGGTGCTCGTCGAGGTCGGTGACGTGGGTGCCGGAGGCCAGTTCGCGGTCGAGCTGGAGCTGCTGCTCGATGGTCAGCTCGGGATTGCCGGCGTCCAGCGCGGCACCGTTGAGGCGCACGCTGTCGGGGGTCCGCCGGCCGTGGTGCACCCGGCGACGGTCGGCCGCCCGACGCAGCCGGTTGTCCAGCTTGCCCGAGGCCAGGTCGAGCGCAGCGTAGAAGTCCGGGCCCGCCGCCTCGGCGCGGATCACCGGCCCCTTGCCGCGCAGGGTGATCTCCACCCGCTGGCAGCTGGCCGACTGGCGCGGGTTCTTCTCGTGGAAGAGCTCGACGTCGATGCGGGACAGCTTGGCGTCGAACCGCTCGAGCTGGCCGACCTTGTCCTCGACGTGCTGGCGGTAGTGCTCGGGGACCTCGACGTTGCGACCACGGACCACGATCTCCATGGGACCTCCCGGTTGGGGACGGGCGTTGGTCGCTTCGACGCTAGTCCCTCCCCCTGGACCGCGACAGTCGATCGAGGTCGTGGTGGACGACCGTCCCGATCCGGTACGCGGGGCTCCCCGCAGCGCCCCGCGCCGGGCCTGCCGGCGTCCGAGGGGTGGCCGCGACGACCGCCGCGACCACCCCGCCCGCAGCCCCCCGGGCGGCTCCCAGCGCCCGCGCCGCCTCCGTCAGCGTGGCGCCCGTGGTCACCACGTCGTCGACCAGCACCAGCAGCGCACCGGGCGTCGGCGGCGGGCCGGTGACCTCGAAGGTGCCGGCCAGGTTGGCCCGCCGCTCGGCGGTGGACAACCCCGACGAGTCCCGGACGCGGCCGCGCCGGCGCAGCAGCCGGCACTCCTGCGCCGACACCCCGGCCGCGCGCAGCTCGAGCACCGCCCGCCCGGTCAGCTCGCGCACGTGGTCGCGGCCCCGGGCCCGGAGGGCCGCCCGCGACGCGGGTACCGGCACCAGCAGCAGCGGTGGCTCCCCGGCCACCCCGATCCGGACCCCGGCGACCGCCAGGGCGAGCGCGGTGCCCAGCGGCGCGGCCAGCTCCGCACGGCCGTGCTCCTTGAACGCGTTGACCACCGGGCGCACCGGTCCCGCGTAGACCGCGGCGGCGACCGTCGGCGGGAAGCCCGCGGGGAACCGCCGGGGCGAGGCGAGGTGCGGTACGGCCAGCAGCCGCGCGCAGCGGGTGCAGAGCACGGCGCCGGGGAGCCCGCACCCCGCGCAGGTGCGGGGCAGGACCAGGTCGGCCAGCGCCGACAGCACCCCGGAGCCCACCGGGCCAGCCTGCCGGGTGGCGCGGGCACGAGGTGGACGCCGCTTCCGGGTTGTGGACGGCGGTGCACCTCAGGACGGGTGCACCTCAGGACGGGTAGAAGGGCGCCGTCCCCGGCAGCGGCTCCTCCCCGCGGACCAGGGTCACCCACCTCCCGCCGGACAGCTGCCAGATGTCGGCGCCGGTGCTCACCAGCGGCTGGCGCGACGGGGCGGCCGCCAGCGCGGTGGGCTGTCTGGGCAGCCCCGAGGTCGGCACCGGGCTCAGGCCCCAGCCGTCCACACCCACCGAGTACGGGACGATGCGGTCCTGACCCTCGTCGCCGGCCAGCACCAGCAGCTCGCCGCTGTCCCGCCAGCCGACGTCGACGACGCCGGACAGGGTCGGCGCCACGGCGCGCAGGTCGCGGAGCACGACGGCGCCGTCCGCGTCCGAGCGGACGACGGTGCCGACGTGGAGCCGGCGCCCCTGGCTGCCCTCCACCACCACGGCGGCCCGGACGCCGTCGGGCGAGAGCTGCAGCACGTCGGCCCGCCCGAGGCCGGGGAGGGTGGGAGCGGCGACCGGCTGCGGCGGCCCTCCGGCGGGAACGCGGACCAGCTCCGCGCCGTCCCGCACCACCCAGGCCTCCGTGCGGGTCGCGGCGACCGTGGGTGCGCTGAGCGTGCGGCCGTCGAGCACCGGCGCCAGCTCGCCGCCGTAGGGGCCGGCGAGCAGCGTGGCGCCCGTGCCGTCGGCGCGGACACCTGTGAGGAAGTTCAGCTCACCGCCGGCCGCCGCGACGGCGGCGCTCTCCAGCGCGTAGACGCCCTCTCCGGCCGGTCCGGGAACCGGGTCGCCCCGTGGGACCGTGCGGACGGCCCCCGCATCGATGTAGTGGCCGACCCCGTCGACGGGTACGGCGTCCGGGTCGAAGGACGCCCAGTCCTCGGCGGTCTGCCGCTGCGGCACCCCGTCGGGGGCGATCGGTTCCCCGTCGAGCAGGACGACGACGTTGACGATCCGCGGCCGGACCAGCTGCTGCAGGCTCCACACCAGCTGCGCGCAGATCTCGGCGAGGAGCGGCGCCGGCTCGGCCGGCAGACCCGTGAGCTCCACGGTGGCCGTCTGCCCCTCGACGGTCACCGACCGCTCCAGTTCCACGCCGCTCAGCGGGTTGAGGACGCCGGCGGCCAGCGCCGGCGACGGGCCGGCGATCAGCCGTTCCACCATCACCGTGGGCTGGGACTCGCCGCGGATGAGGTAGCGCGGGTCGGGGACCACGCGCGACCCGGTGGGGTCGAGGAAGTAGGCGGCGACCTCGTCGTACAGCCGCCGGAAGTCCGGCTCGAGCATGATCAGCCCGTCCGGCGGGTTGCTGATCCGCCACTCGCCGTCGACTCGCTCCAGGGTGAAATCCCGGGTGAAGACGCCCCGCTCGGCCACGGTGAACACGCCGCGGGGATCGACCGTGCCGATCAGGTTGGCGGTCACGGTGACCGCGCCCTCGTCGGTCGTCACGACCGCGTAGTCGCTGCCGATGATGCTGATGCCGCTCGTGTCGTCCCAGGACTCCCGCGCCGCCGGGGTCAGGTACTCCCGGGCCACGGGGTGACGGCGCACGGTGCTGGCCGCCGCGTCGATGAACTGGCGGACGATCTCCTCGGTGCTGGCCCCGGGGGCCGGCGCGATCGGTTCGATGCCGACCGCCTCCGGCACCCGGGCCGGCGCCTGGGTGATCAGCACCGTCGGTGAGTCGGTGGGCACCGTCGAACACGCGACCAGCGTCAGCAGCGCCGTCAGCAACGCCACGGCGACCGACGCACGCCGCCTCACCGCGCCGCGCCTGGTCGCTGGAGCCTCACCGGACGCAGCGGCAGGGGCGAGCTGGTCAGATCCCCGCCGGCCACCAGCGGCAGGGTGAGCCGGAACTGGGCGCCGGCGCCGGGCTGCCCCCACACCTGCAGCCAACCGCCGTGCAGACGGGCGTCCTCCAGGCTGATCGACAGCCCGAGGCCGCTGCCGCCGACCGTGCGCACCCGCGAGGGGTCGGCGCGCCAGAACCGGTCGAACACGTGCTGCGCCTCGCCGGAGCTCAGCCCGACCCCGTGGTCGCGCACGGTCACCGCGGCCGCCGACCGGTTGGCGGCCAGCGTGATCTCCACCGGGCGCCCGGCACCGTGCTCGATGGCGTTGCCGACGAGGTTGCGCAGGATGCGCTCGACCCGGCGGACGTCCACCTCGGCCAGGACCGCCTCGGCCGGCCGGGTGACCCGCAGCTCGCAGCCGTGACGCTCGGCGAGCGAGCTCATCCCGTCGACGACCCGGCCGACCAGCGCACCCATGTCGGTCGGGGTCGAGTCGAGCACGGCCGCGCCGGCGTCGTAGCGGCTGATCTCCAGCAGGTCGGTGAGCAGCGCCTCGAACCGGTCGAGCTCGGCGCGCAGCAGCTCGGCCGAGCGGGCGACGTGCGCCGGGAAGTCCTCCCGGGCCTCGTGCAGGATCTCCGCCGCCATCTGCACGGTGGTCAGCGGGGTGCGCAGCTCGTGGGACACGTCCGAGGTGAACCGTTGCTGCAGCTGGGACAACCCCTCCAGCTGCGTGATCTGCCGCTGCAGGCTGTCGGCCATCGCGTTGAAGCTGGTCGCCAGCCGGGCGAGGTCGTCCTCGCCCCGCACCTCCATCCGCTCCTCGAGCTGACCTTCGGCCAGCCGCTGGGCGGTGCCGGCGGCCTGTCGCACCGGGTCGACCACCAGCCGGGTGACCAGGACGCCGATGCCGACCACGAGCAGCGTGAGCGCCACCCCGCTGATGACCACCGTGCTCCGGATCAGCTGGAGGCTCTCCTGCTCCTGCTGCAGCGGGAAGACGTAGTACAGCTCGATCCGGTCGGGCCCCTGCGCGTCGCCGCTGACCGGCGCCCCCACCAGCAGGCCGGGCCGGGGGTCACCGGACTCGCCGGGCACCCGGTGGTACTTCGACGCCTGGTTGCCGGCGTCGACCGCCGACCGCAGCTCGGGGGGCAGCGCGGCGTACAGGGGCCGGCGGTTGGTGGCCGGGACCTCTGCCCCGCCGCTCGGCCGGTAGATCATGACGACGTCGAAGTCGCCGGCCGCGCCACCGCGGTCCAGCAGCCGGTTCACCGTGCGCTCGAGGGTGGCGCGGACGCTGGCGGCGTCCCCGGTGGCGATGCCGGCCAGCTCGCTCTGGGCGTACACGACGCCCGCCTGCACCTGGTCGACCGCCGCGTCGCGCTTCACCCGCAGCAGCTGGTCGCGGATCTGGCTGAACAGCACCATGCTCACGATCAGCACGACCGTGCCGGCGAGGAGCATGGTGATCGCGCCGATCCGCACCTGCAGCGACGACCGCCAGGCCTGCGCCGCCCGCGAGCCGAGAGCACCGGCGGTGCGCCGCACGCGGCGGCGCACCTGCCCGGCGCGGCGGCGCAGCCCGCGCCCTACCCGGAGGAGCTCCTCGCGCGCCCCTGGGCCGCGCCCGGGATCCGGTGAGTACTGCCCGGACCCGGCGCCCGTCTCGGGGGTCCGGGTGGCGGTCACCGCCTCAGTGTCCCTCAGCCGGCTGCCGATCCCGGGACTCCGCGCCCAGCGGGCACCGCTCCGCTCACGGTGCATCCGGATCCGCTCACGGAGGCCCGGCCTTGTAGCCCACCCCGCGCACGGTCAGCACGACCTCGGGCTTCTCCGGATCGCGCTCGACCTTCGCCCGCAGCCGCTGCACGTGCACGTTGACCAGGCGGGTGTCCGCCGCGTGCCGGTAGCCCCACACCTGCTCCAGCAGGAGCTCCCGGGTGAACACCTGACGCGGCTTGCGCGCCAGCGCCACCAGCAGGTCGAACTCCAGCGGGGTGAGCGCGATGGGGACGCCGTCCCGGGTGACCTGGTGCGCGGGGACGTCGATCTGCACGTCGCCGATGCTCAGGTTCTCCGCCTGCCCGGTCTCCCCCCGGCGCAGCTGCGCACGCACGCGGGCCACCAGCTCGACGGGCTTGAACGGCTTGGTGACGTAGTCGTCGGCGCCGGCCTCCAGCCCCTGGACGACGTCGATCGTGTCGCCCTTCGCGGTGAGCATGACGATGGGCACCGTCGACTGGGTCCGGATGTCCTGACAGATCTGCAGACCGTTGCGGCCGGGCAGCATCAGGTCCAGCAGCACGAGGTCGGGCCTGGTCTGCTGGAAGACGCCGACAGCGCGGTTGCCGTCGGAGACGAAGGCCGGCTCGTACCCCTCGCGCCGCAGCACGATGCCGAGCATCTCGGCGAGGGCGGCGTCGTCGTCGACGACCAGGACACGGCCACGGCTGGGTCCGTTCTGCGGAGCAGTGGGGGGCACGGCGCCCATTCTGCGTGACGCACCCCCGAAAACGCTCTGCCCCGCCCGGAGAAGATCCCCCGGGCGGGGCGGAACAGGCTGATCAGGGCCGCAGATCGCCGCGCTGGGTCACGAGCGGCCGGCCCCTGTCAGGGACTGGAACGGCCCCCTCGCAGGGTCCCGCCGCGAGCGGTGGGGGCGAGGGGGTCCTTCCTCAGTAGCGGTAGTGGTCGCTCTTGTAGGGCCCCTCCACCGGGACGCCGATGTAGTCGGCCTGCACCTTGGTGAGCTGGGTGAGCTTCACGCCCAGCGCGTCGAGGTGCAGCCGGGCCACGTGCTCGTCGAGCTTCTTGGGCAGCACCGTGACGCCGGGGGTCTGCCCCTCGTAGGCGGCCCGGTTGTTCCACAGCTCGATCTGCGCCAGCACCTGGTTGGAGAACGACGCGCTCATCACGAAGCTGGGGTGCCCGGTGGCGTTGCCCAGGTTCAGCAGCCGGCCCTCGGAGAGCACGATGATCGTGTGGCCGTCGGCGAACCGCCACTCGTCCACCTGCGGCTTGATGGTGGTCCGCTCGATCCCCGGCGTGCGCGCCAGGCCGGCCATGTCGATCTCGTTGTCGAAGTGCCCGATGTTGCCGATGATCGCCTGGTGCTTGGTCCGGCTCAGCTGGTCGGCCGAGATGATGTCCTTGTTGCCGGTGGCCGTGATGATGATGTCGGCCTTGCCGATGACCTCGTCCAGCGTGGTCACCTCGTAGCCGTGCATCGCCGCCTGGAGGGCGTTGATCGGGTCGATCTCGGTGACGATGACCCGCGCACCCTGGCCGCGCAGCGACTCCGCGCAGCCCTTCCCGACGTCGCCGTAGCCGCAGACGACGGCGACCTTGCCGCCGATCATCACGTCGGTCGCGCGGTTGATGCCGTCGATCAGCGAGTGCCGGCAGCCGTAGAGGTTGTCGAACTTGCTCTTGGTCACCGAGTCGTTGACGTTGATCGCCGGGAAGAGCAGCCGGCCTTCGCGGGCGAGCTCGTACAGGCGCATGACGCCGGTGGTGGTCTCCTCGGTGACGCCGGTGATGCCCTGGCCGATGCGGGTCCAGTACTGGCCGTCCTCGGCGAGCGTGCCGCGCAGCACGTCGAGGATCACGCCGTACTCCTCGGAGTCGGCCTCGGTGGTGTCGGGGACGACGCCGTCGGCCTCGAAGCGGGTGCCCAGGTGGATCAGCAGGGTGGCGTCACCGCCGTCGTCGAGCAGCATGTTGGGGCCGACGACGTCGCCGTTCTCGTCGCGGAACTCGAACAGCCGCTGCGTGCACCACCAGTACTCCTCGAGCGTCTCGCCCTTCCAGGCGAAGACGGGCACGCCGGCCGGCTGCTCGGGGGTGCCGTCGCCGACGACGATCGCCGCCGCGGCGTGGTCCTGGGTGGAGAAGATGTTGCAGCTCACCCAGCGGACGTCGGCGCCCAGCGCCGTCAGCGTCTCGATGAGGACGGCGGTCTGCACGGTCATGTGCAGCGACCCGGCGATGCGGGCACCGGCCAGCGGCTGGGCATCGCCGTACTCGGCGCGGAGCGCCATCAGGCCGGGCATCTCGTGCTCGGCGAGCTGGATCTCCTTGCGGCCGAACGGCGCCAGGGAGAGGTCGGCGACCTTGAAGTCGCCGTCGGTCAGCGTGCGGGTGCCAGTGCTGGCGGTCATGTCGCTCCAGTGTCCGCGCCCGGGCCGTGGCCCGCGGGGCGCTACGGGGTGGTCTGAGAGAGCGAGCATGCCGAGGCTTCGGCGGGGCTCGTGCCGGCGTCCAGCTTAGACGCGCGGTCCGGGACGGGCGCCCGTCCCTGCTCACGCACGTCGGTTGTGCACCGCCTGCATCGGCTGGGCCGGCCGGCCCCCTGAAGGCGGCACTCACCCTTCGCCCGAGAACCACACCGCGCACCCCGCCGGTCGGTGGATCGAGGCCACGGCCGGGCGATGTCGCCCCCATGGTGATCGGGGCCTGATGCGGGGCTCGTCCCGGCGCTTCCACCGCAGACCCGCCCGCCCGTCGAGGTCACCCGCTCTCTCCCCCGGCAGCTCCAGGCCGTCCGTCGGCCGGTTGCCTCGGGGATCGCGCGCCGTAGAAGAGCCAGTTCCCCTTGCCGGGGTGCGGCACTCCCTGGGTGCATCGCGGCCTTCTCCGCCGTGTCGGGCCGCACGAGGGTGAAGCCATGCCCACCACCTTCCCCGCTTTCACGGCCGCCGGACTGGCCGCCGTCCGCGCCGGCGCCGATCGGCCGCTGCTGCTGACCAACGCGACGATCCACACCCTCGACCCGCTGATCGGCACCATGCACGACGCCGACGTGCTCCTCGGCGGCACGCTGGTCGTCGGCGTCGGGCCCGGCATCGTCACCGCGGCCGAGGACGACGGCGCCGTGGTCATCGACGCCACCGGCACCACCGTGCTCCCCGCCCGCCTCGACGCGACCACCACCCTCGGCGCCGTCGCGCGCGGCACCGGCCCCGGGACGCTCGCACCCGGCGCGGACGCCGACCTCGCCGTCGTGCCCGACGAGCACGCCCCGGACCTGGCCACGGCACTGCACACCGCGTTCACGCGGCCCGACCTACTGCTCGCAGTCCTGCAGGGGGGACGCCCAGTCCACTGGGCCGGCGACCCCCTCGGTTCCGTGCCGCCCCGCACCCGGCTGCAGCCCGACCGGCTCGCGGTCGACCCGGGCCGCGTAGGCGTGTGGGTCGACACCGGCGACTTCCTGCACCAGGAACTGACCGCCGACGGCCGCTACGACGAGACCCGCGGGGGCCGCCCGCACGCCTTCGCGGGCCGCTACTGGGTCGACGGTGACCGCATCGACTACCTCGACGACCTCGGCTTCTGGGCCTTCGGCCGGTTCGCCGACGACGCCTTGCACCACGCCGGCTACACCATGCACCGGAAGGACGCCCGATGAGCACCGACCCCGTCCTGGACGCACTGAACCGCTCCGCCACCGATCCCGACCGCCTCGTCCTGCTGCGCGGCGCGACCGTCGTGACGATGGATCCTGCGCTGGGAACCATCGACACCGGTGACGTCCTGGTGCGCGGGGCGCGCATCGTCGACGTCGGCCGCGACCTTCCGGACGCCGGGGCGATCGCCGTCGACGTGACCGGCAGCATCGTCGCCCCGGGCATGGTGGACACCCACCGGCACGCCTGGCAGGCACAGATGCGCCGCACCATCCCCGACGTCGACGACCTCGCCGGATACCTGCAGTCCACGCTCATGCACGTGGCGCCGACCTACGCCCCCGACGACGTGTACCTCGGCACACGCCTGGCCGCGCTGACCGCACTGGACGGCGGCATCACCACGATGCTCGACTTCTCGCACAACTCGCGCACCACCGCCCACTCGGACGCGGCGATCACCGCGCTGATCAACTCCGGCATCCGCGGTGTGCACGCCTCCATGGCCCCGCACTTCGGCGACTGGGACGGCCAGTGGCCCGCGGACCTGACCCGGCTGCGTTCGACCTACGTCCCCACCGACGACCAGTTGGTCACGCTGCGCGTGGCGGCACTGGCCACCGGAGACATCGCCGGGCACCTCGCCTACGGTCCCGACCTGGCTCGGGTCGCAGCCGACCTCGACATCGGCGTGAGCCTGGACGTCATGTTCGGTCAGGCCGCCTCCCGCGCCATCCTGGACTGGCAGGGGCAAGGGCTGCTCGGCCCGCACCTGGAGTCGATCCACTCCACGGCGCTGTCCGCGGACGCCTGGGCGGCGATGCGCGACCACGGCGTCACCGTCTCGCTGGCCCCCACCTCCGACGCCCAGATCGGGCTGGAGGACGCCGTCCCGCCGGTCGACGAGGCGCTCGCCCACGGGATCCGGCCCGGGCTGTCGGTGGACGTGGAGGTCGCGCTGGCCTCCGACATGTTCACCCAGATGCGGTCGCTGCTGACGATCCAACGCATGCGCGCGGTCAACGCCGCCTACGGCACCGGGCAGGCGCCCAGCCGCATCACCACCCGCGACGTGCTCGACTTCGCGACCCTGTCCGGGGCGCGCACGCTGCGGCTCGACGACCGCACCGGTTCCATCACCCCAGGAAAGCAGGCCGACCTCGTCATCGTGGACGCCGAGGCGATCAACACCATGCCGCTGCACGACGCCGTCGGAACCCTCGTGCTGGGCGCCGACCGCTCGAACATCACCTCGGTGTGGGTGGCCGGCCAGGTGCGCAAGTGGGACGGCGCCCTCGTCGGGGTGGACGTCGACGCCCTGCGCACCCAGGTGCACGACTCGGTCGCCGCGATCACCGAGCGTCTCGCCACCACCGGAGCCGGCCGGTGACCCCGCCCAACGCCGACACGTTCGTCGTCACGCGTGCGCACGTCAGGACCGGGTCCGGGACCGTGGCGCCCGGCGATCTGCACGTGGTCGGGGAGCGTCTGGCCGCGGGGCCGGCCGACCCCGGGGCGGAGGTGATCGACGCCGACGGCGCCTACGCCGTCCCGCTGCTGGTGGACAGCGCCGTGGCGCAGCTGCCGCCGGCCCGGCGCGGCGGGTACGACCTCGTGCCCGGCAACCCGGCCACCTTCGCCGTCGTGCGCCGCCCGGTCAGCGAGGCGCAGGTGCACAGCATGCTGGTCGTCGACCCGCAGGACCTGCTGGCGGTGTGGGTCGCCGGACACCTCGAGGCCTGGGACGGCGAGCCGACCCGGCCCGCGGGACAGGACGTCGCGGACCCGGCCGTCCGAGAGACGTGGGTGGGCACCTGGCACGACCCTGGCCGCGGCCTGCTGCAGCACCTGCGACCAGACGGCCGCTACTCCGAGACCCGGGGCGGGCGCGCCGACGCGTACACCGGCCGCTACTGGCTGCACGAGGACCGGGTCACCTACCTGGACGACTCCGGCTTCTGGGCGTTCGGCCAGCTGCTGGACGGCGTCCTTCACCACGCCGGGTTCGTGATGACCCGACGCTGAGCAGGCGGCGCGCCGGGCCGAGGGGCCCCGGCGCGCCGCGGCCGACGGCTGCCAGGGAGCACCAGGTCCTGGTTGCCGAGGTGAGCGGCCCCTACGGTCGGAACGTGCGCACCGCAGACCTCGGCCCGTTCCTCAAGGCCCGCCGCGGCCACCTCCAGCCCGACGACGTCGGGCTGACCGGGCACACCACCCGCCGCGTGCCCGGGCTGCGTCGCGAGGAGGTGGCGATGCTGGCCGGCGTCAGCGTGGACTACTACGCCCGCCTGGAGCAGGGCCGCGAACGCAACCCGTCACCGTCCGTGCTCAACGCGATCGCCAGCGCCCTGTGCCTCGACCCCGACCAGCGCGAGCACCTCTTCCGCCTGGCCCACCTGGCGCCCACCACCCTGGCGCCCACCACCCCGGCGCCGCCGCAGTCACTGCTGGACCTGCTCGAGGCGTGGCCGCACACCCCCGCGGTGATCATCAACCGGCAGCTCGACGTGCTGGCGCACAACGCCCTGGCCGGCGCCCTGTACTCGGACTTCGACCGGATCGACAACGTCGCCCGCATGACGTTCCTCGACCCGGTCGGCTCCAGCTTCTACGCCCACTGGGACCGAGCCGCGGAGTCCTGCGTGGCCAACCTGCGCCTGGCCCTGGGACACGTGGACTCCGCCGATGCCGTGCGCCGGCTGGTGGTCGAGCTCTCCACGGCCAGCTCCGCGTTCCGCCACCTGTGGGCCAAGCACGACGTACGCGGCAAGACGCACGACTCCAAGGCGTTCCGCCACCGCGACGTCGGCGACCTCGTCCTCGACCACCACACGCTCGACGTCAAGGGCTCACCCGGCCGCCAGCTCATCGTCTACCACGCCGCGCCCGGCTCGCCCAGCGCGGACAGGCTGCAGCTGCTCGCCTCCCTGCACGCCACGCCTTTGGCAGCGCCCGCGACCCCGGACGCCCCGTAGGCAGGCCAACCGTCCTCACCCCGACAGCACACCCAGCACCGGTCCCCACGGGTTCGGGGCCGGGCCGGTGCGCCCGGAACTCCTGCGCCAGTCCGGTCGCGCCTTCGGCTCGCCGTCCTGAACCACCCGCGAGACGTTCACCTGGCCCGAAGCCGACAGGGCCGCGTGGACGCCTCAGTGGCACGCCGACTGCAGCCCCGGCTCGACATCGAGGAACCGCGCCCGACCGGCGTGAGCCTCGTGGAGTGGCCTGCAGTGCTCGACGCGCCGCGAGCAGCGCGCCGGGCACGCGACGTCCCGGGAGCCAGGCGGCGGGCCCACCGGATCGTCGCGGCACACGTCAGGACTCGCAGCCCACCCCGTCCCCGTCGCCGTCGAACGCCTCCGAGAAGCCCGGCTCACCCCGGTGGATGGGCGCCGCTCCGGCGCCCCGTACCGCCGCGCAGTCGGCGTAGCGGGGCGCCGACGCGGACCGCGGGTCGGCTTCGGGAACGGTCGCCGCCGGCTGCGGGACGGGCAGCGGTGAATGGTCGGCGGACGGCAGCGGCTCGTCCGGACACCCCGCGAGTACCCCGGCCATGGCGTCGTGCTCGGCCGGAGTCACCCAGAGGCCGTGCGCGGCCTTCACGGCGATCTGCCGGGCCACGTAGGCGCACCGGTAGCCGCGGTCCGGCGGCAGCCAGGTGGCGGCGTCGCCGTCGCCCTTCTGCATGTTGAGCGGGCCGTCGACGGCGAGCAGGTTGAGCGGGTCGTTGGCGAACCGGACCCGCCGTGGCTCGTCCCAGCCCTGGGCGCCCTTCTGCCACGCGTCGGAGAGCGCGACCACGTGGTCGATCTGCACGTCGGCGCTGGTGTCCTGGCCGCGGAGGAAGGGGATCGTCTCCCCCGAGTAGGGGTCGGCGAGGGTGCCGGTGGCGACGACGCAGTCCCGGGTACCCGGCTGGAAGGTCTCCCCGGTCAGATCCCGGGCCAGGACGTCGTTGCGCGTGTCGCAGCCGTTGCGGTCGGTGTCGACCCAGCCCGCGCCGAACTGGTCCCGGCCGTAGCCGGTCTTCGGGGCGCGGCCCTTGACGTCCAGCTCGTCCAGCGCGGCGAGCGCGGAGCCGGTGACGAGCGCGGGCGCCGCCGTGGCCTCCGTGCGGTCGGCGCCCTCGCCGACGTCCGCCGCCTCGCAGCCGGCCGACGCCATCGCCACGCCGAACGCGAGGACCGCACCGGCGAGCCGACGGGACCGGGAACCGGGTCGTACGTGCACGCAACTCCCCCACCAGCCGGACGGCGACCGGCCCGACGCTAGGCCGCGGCTGCCGGACCCCGTCGGCGCAACGCCGGGGCCGGCCGGCGTCTCACGAGATGGCGGTGGTGGCCCGGTAGAGCACCGCCGGGCCGCGAGCGGCGACCGGCGCACCGGCGGGGACGAACGCCGCGCGGCCCTTCGCCAGGGTCAGCTCTCCGTCGACCGACGCCAGCACCGCGGTGCCGTCCGTGCACAGCAGGAGCTGCGGTCCGCGCGTGGTCAGCGTGCCCGCCTGCTCGTCGAGCTGGCAGCGGGTGAGGTCGAAGTCCTGCACCGGCACCGGGTAGCGCAGGCCGCCTGGCCCGAGCACCGGGTGGATCACCGGCACCCGCCCGTCGGAGAAGTCCAGGACCTCGATCAGCGCCGCGAGGTCGACGTGCTTGGCGGTCAGCCCGCCGCGCAGCACGTTGTCGGAGCTGGCCATCACCTCGACACCGGCACCCGACAGGTAGGCGTGCAGGTTGCCCGCGGGGAGGAACACCGCCTCTCCCGGGGCCAGCTTGAGGTGGTTGCACATCAGCGAGATGACGACGCCCGGGTCGCCGGGGTAGGTCTCGGCGAGGGTCGCCGCCCACCGGTAGGTGTTGATGAACTCCGGGTCGTGCGCCGCCACGAACCTGCCCGCCGCGGTGGCCACGGCGGCCACGAGCTCCGTCCGGCGCTCCCCGGGCAGCGCCAGCAGCTGCGGGATCGCCGCGCGCAGGCCGCCGCGCGCCAGGGCGGCGATGGTGGGCTTGAGCTCAGGCACCTGCAGCTTGGCCAGGCAGTGCAGCGACTCCTCCACCGGGCGGAACCCGCACAGCGCTTCGAACGTGGTGAGCGCGAGCAGCAGCTCGGGCTTGTGGAAGGGGTCCTTGAACGTCCGCGTCGGGTCGTCGTGCGGGATGCCCGCGGCCTCCTCGGCGGCGTAGCCGGCCTCGGCCTGCTCCGTCGTGGGGTGCGCCTGCAGCGACAGCGGGGTCTCGGCGGCGAGCACCTTCATCAGGAAGGGCAGCCGCGCCCCGAAGCGCTCCACCACCGGGGTGCCCAGCAGCTCGGCGGGCTCCTCGGCGATCGCCTTGTCCAGCGGGCGCCCGTCGGCCAGGACGCTGGGCTCGTCGGGGTGGGCCCCGATCCACAGCTCCGCGTGCGGCCGCTCCGCGGGCACGGGCTCACCGAGGAGCTCGGGGATCACGGTGCGGCTCCCCCACGGGTAGAACCGCACACCGTTGCTCAGCTGCCACATGGTCTGGGCAGATTACGGCCCGACCGCGTCCCCGGGAACGAACCTCACCCCCGCGGGGCGGGTCGCCCGTGGTCACACCGCGGGACGGCCCCGCGGCGCCCGGGGCGGGGACCTCCCGGGACGGTGGCCTTCTCCCCCGCCCCGGCGACCGGGGCACGGGTGCGGCGCCGCCGGCGCCGCGTCTCAGTGCGCCCCGGCCCCGGCCTTGCCCCGGTGCACCGTGAGGTTCATGACCAGGACCACCACGGCCCCCACGACCAGCCCGAGCAGCGCGCTGCCCAGCGTGTTGACCAGCCAGCCCACGACCCCGCCGAGAGCGCCGGTGGCGTCGTGCGCTGCCTCCTCCAGGTGGTGCACGAACTCGTAGAGCGGGTGGAAGCCCAACTCGTCGGTGCCCACCAGGATGATGTGCCCACCGACCCACAGCATGGCGACGGTGCCGACGACGGTGAGGGCGGACAGCAGCTTCGGCATGCCCTTCACCAGGCCGCGGCCGAACGCGGCGAGCCCCTTCGAGGTCCGCTGCGACAGGTTCAGCCCGACGTCGTCCATCTTCACGATGACGCCGACGACGCCGTACACCAGCACGGTGATGCCGAGCGCGACGACCACCAGGATGGCCGCCCGGGACAGGAAGCCCTCGCTCGCCACCTCGTTGAGGCTGATCACCATGATCTCGGCCGAGAGGATGAAGTCGGTGCGCACGGCCCCGGACACGATCGTGCTCTCGTCCGGGAGCGCGTCCTCCACCGTGGCGTGCGCCTCTGCGTGGCCGCTCACCCGGTGCCAGATCTTCTCCGCTCCCTCGTAGCAGAGGTAGGCACCACCGATCATCAGGATGGGGGTGAGCAGGAACGGCAGGAACTGGCTGAGCAGCAGGATCGCCGGCAGGATGATCAGGAGCTTGTTCCGGAGCGATCCGACGGCGATCTTCCGGATGATCGGCAGCTCGCGGTCGGCGTTCAGCCCGTGCACGTACTGCGGCGTGACGGCGGTGTCGTCGACGACGACGCCGGCCGCCTTGATGCTGGCCCGCCCGGCAGCCGCCCCGATGTCGTCGATCGAGGCCGCGGCCGCGCGCGCCAGCACCGCCACGTCGTCGAGCAGGGCTACGAGTCCACCCGCCAAGGGAGTTCCTTCCGATCGGTCAGCACCGGCGTGCTGTCGCCATGATGGTGGACCCGCCACGGGCCGCGCGCGCACTCAGCGAGGTCGGGCCCGCTCGGTGTCGAGGGCGAGCGCCAGGTAGACGGCGCTGAAGTCGGCGACGGCCAGCTGCCGGGCCAGGCGGGGCAGCCGAGCGAACCGCTCCGGCTCCCCGTGCTCGGCCAGGCCGCTGACCGGCACGCTGTGCGCCGCGGCGGTGCTCAGCACCTGCTGCATCGCCTCGGCCGCCGAGCGTGGCTCCCGCTCCCCCGCGCCGTCGTGCCCGCCGGCGTCGCTGTCGCGGATCGTCAGCAGCCGCAGCCGCCGGCCGCTGTCGGCGACGCGGTCCCGGAAGAAGTCGTCGGCCGCGTCCTGCGGCGCGAGCGGCCCGCCCAGGACGGCGCAGGCGGCAACCCGCTGGTCCGGCAGCCGGAAGTCGGCGACCGGGAGCCCCGCGAGCGTGGCCAGCTGGTCGGCGACGCGGGTCGCCGCCGCCCCGGCGAGCGGCCCTTCCGAGGCGATCACCGGGAGCGCGTCGAGCAGCTCCAGCGCCAGGCTCTTGGCCGGGTTGACGAACGACTCCCGCGCCGGGCCGCACTCCTCGGCCACCCGGTCCAGAGCCCCCGC
Organism: Blastococcus sp. SYSU DS0828; assembly: GCF_054050975.1. Lineage (NCBI taxonomy): Bacteria > Bacillati > Actinomycetota > Actinomycetes > Geodermatophilales > Geodermatophilaceae > Blastococcus > Blastococcus sp. SYSU DS0828. The sequence continues at coordinate 76,164 of NZ_JBJHAK010000015.1, forward strand.
CACCGCCTCGGTGTCGGCCACGCCGTCGGCCAGCAGCCTCAGGTCGGCCGCCAGGCGAAGCATCGGCGTGAGCAGCGACCAGAGGGTCGTGTGGCGGACGCGGCTCGCCGGCAGCGCGACGTAGGGCGCCCGGGCCGAGGAACACACGCCGCGCAGCGGCGCGTCCTCGGCGCCGATCCCGACCAGCGCTACCCCCCGGCGGGCGGCCTCGTAGGCCGGCGCGAGGGCGTACGCGCCCGCACCGGTGCGCGTGGCCACGACCGCGACGTCGCTGGGGCCGGTCCACACGGGCAGCGCGGGACCGGGGACGACGTCGACGGTGACCGGGCTGGAGGGGCCGAGGAGTGCCCGCAGCACCGACGCGGCCACGGCGCCCTCCCGCCGGGCGACGATGACGAGCCCGCGGGGCCGGCCGCCCTCGGTGACCCGGTCCAGCCCGGCCTCCTCGGTCAGCCGCGCGGTCTCCCGGACCTGCGCACCGGACCCGGCCACGGCCGGCAGCAGCCCGCGCGGATCCCGCGCGCGCAGCAGCTCGAGGTCGTCGAGGACCTCCTCGGCCAGCTCGGGCGAGGTCATGACGAGCGGTGCCGCGCCTCGTCGAGCAGCAGCACGGGGATGCCGTCACGGACCGGGAACGCCCGGTCGCAGGTGCCGCAGACCAGTTCACCGGCCGCCTCGTCGACGGCCAGCGGGCTGTGGTGGCTGTCCGGGCAGGCGAGGATGGCCAGCAGTTCCGGGTCCAGGCCGAGCGGGCCGCTCGGGGCGCCGCTCCGGGGTGTGGTCACTTCGACTCCTGTTCCGCGCGCACGGTGCGGAGCACCCGGTCGCGCACCTCGCTCATCCGCGCCTCGTCCGGCGCCTCCACGTTCAGCCGCAGCAGCGGCTCGGTGTTGCTGGCCCGCAGGTTGAACCACGCGCCGTCGGACAGCTCGACGGTCAGGCCGTCGAGCTCGTCGACCGTCGCGCCCTCCTCCTTCTCGAAGACCTCCCGCACCGCCGCCATCCGCTCCCCCGCGTCGGCCACCGTGGAGTTGATCTCGCCGGAGGCGGCGTAGCGCGCGTAGGCGGCGGTCAGCTCCGACAGCGGCCGGCCCTGCTCCCCCAGCGCGGCCAGGACGTGCATGGCCGCGAGCATGCCGGTGTCGGCCCGCCAGAAGTCGCGGAAGTAGTAGTGCGCGGAGTGCTCGCCACCGAAGACCGCGTCGGTGCGGGCCATCTCGGCCTTGATGAACGAGTGCCCCACGCGCGTGCGCACCGGCTGCCCGCCGTGCTCGCGCACGATCTCCGGCACGGCCCGGGAGGTGATCAGGTTGTGGATGATCGTCGTCCCGCGCCCCTTGGCCAGCTCGCGCACCGCGACCAGGGCGGTGATGGCCGAGGGGCTCACCGGCTCGCCCCGCTCGTCGATGACGAAGACCCGGTCGGCGTCGCCGTCGAACGCCAGGCCGATGTCGGCGCCGTGCTCGACGACGGCGCGCTGCAGGTCGACCAGGTTCGCCGGGTCCAGGGGGTTGGCCTCGTGGTTGGGGAACGACCCGTCCAGCTCGAAGTACAGCGGCACGATCTCCAGCGGCAGCCCGGCGAGGACCACCGGGACCGTGTGCCCGCCCATGCCGTTGCCCGCGTCGACCACGACGCGGAGCGGCCGGATCGTGGCGAGGTCGACCAGCGAGCGCAGGTGCGCGGCGTAGTCGGCGAGGACGTCGCGGGTGGTGACGGTGCCGACCCGTTCCGGCACGCGCTCGTAGGTGTCGCGCTCGGCCCACTCGCGGATGGTGACCAGCCCGGAGTCCTGCCCGATGGGGGCGGCCCCGGCACGGCACATCTTGATCCCGTTGTACTGCGCGGGGTTGTGGCTGGCGGTGAACATCGCCCCGGGCACGTCGAGCGATCCGGCGGCGAAGTACAGCAGGTCGGTGGAGCCCAGCCCGGCCTCGACGACGTCGACGCCGCGGCCGATGACGCCTTCGGCGAAGGCGCGGGAGAGCGGGACGGAGGTCTCGCGCATGTCGTGCGCGGTGACCACGGCGGTCGCACCGCTCTCGACGAGGACGAACTCGGCGAACGCCGCCCCGATCGCCCGCGCGACGTCCTCGTCCCACTGGTCGGGGACCACCCCGCGGACGTCGTAGGCCTTGATCAGGGCCGAGAGATCACGCACGCCGCGACACTATCGGCGCGCCCCGCCACGCGCTGGAACGGCCACCCTTCCGGGGCTCGCGCCGAGCTTGCGAGGCGTGGGGGGAAGGGTGGTCCTTCTAGGGGAGGTCGGGAAGCACCCGCAGGTGCCCGCGCCGGATGCCGCTGCCGTCGTCCGCGGGAGCGCGCGGCGGCTCGGGGCGGGCGGCCTCGCGGACGGCGTCGGCCAGGGCCAGCAGGTCGTCCCCCGTCGGCCCGGCGTCCTCGACGTCGATCTCGTGCCGCACGACCTCCCAGCCGCGCGGGACGGTCAGCCGCTCCGCGTGGAACTCGCACAGGTCGTAGCTGTGCGGCTCGGAGTACGTCGCCAAGGGGCCCACGACAGCGGTCGACTCCGCGTAGACGTAGGTCAGGGTCGCCGCTGCCGGTTGCGCGCAGCCGCTGCGCGAGCAGCGCCGTGACTGCCTCACCACCGGTTCCTCACGCACGGCACAGTAATCCCGCCCGGCGGTGCGCGACAGCAGGCACACCGGGAAACCGGCTGTGGCGCACCATCCTGCACGATGACCCCGTGGGCATCGTCACCGGTCGGGCGCGGGTTCGGGACCGGCGCGGCTCGACGTGGGAGAACGCCCGGCGAGCCGTCCCGGGGCCCGGCGTGTCGCGGGTCGCCGTACCCTTCGGGCAGTCATGAGCCATCCTCCGCGCCGCCGCGCCCGCTCCCGTCGCGACCGCCACGGTCGTGGCCTGCGCGGGCGCCTCGCCCCTGCCGAGGTGCCGCTGTCGCGCAGCCGGGCCGAGCTGTTCGACGACCTGGTCCTGGACGCCGTCGAGGACCTGGAACGCCGCTGGGAGCGCGAGCTGGCCGGGGTGGAGTTCGCCGTCGAGGACGTGCCCTGGGTCGAGCACACCGATCCCGACGAGGCGCTGCTGGACGCCGACGTCCTCGACGACGCGGGCGTCCCGCTGGCCCGGCTGCTGCCGGCCCGGCGCGAACAGGGCCAGGAGGTCCCGCCGCGGATCGTGGTCTACCGCCGGCCGCTGGAGCTGCGCGCGCACGACCGGGAGGACCTCGCCGACCTGGTGCGCGACGTGGTCGTCGACCAGGTCGCCACCCTGCTGGGCCGGGATCCCGAGGAGATCGACCCCACCCGCTGACATGCTGGACGGGATGGACGCCGCCGCCACCACCGCCTGGCTGGTCACCGGCGTGGTCCTGGGCGTCCTGGCCGTGGCGGTCCTGGTCGCCGCCACGGCCGTCGTCCGGGCGCGCCGGTCCCGCGCGGCCGGCGCACCGGATCCGGTCGACGACCTGGCCGACTTCCACGAGCACCCACCGGGCACCCGGCCGGAGCCGCCGTCCCCCGCCGGCTGGGCGACGCTGGCCCCGCCGTCGGTGGCGCCCGCTCTTCCCGGCGAGGACCACGGGCGGGGCCGCGCCGTCCTGGCCGCGCTCTGCGTCGTCGCCCTGGCGGTCGTCGGCACCGCCGCCGCGGTCGCGGCCGGCCGGCTCGCGGCGAGCGGTTCCGCCGGCGGGCCCGGGACCGACGACCGGGGGACGCCGGGTCCCGCGCCGACCTCGGACGCCGGGGCGCCCGACGCCCTCGTCGCCGACCTGGTCGCCGGCGGGCTCGTCCTGGAGCCGCGGGCGGTGGGCGTCACCGCGGCCTACCCCGAGGCGCGGCTCACCACCTCCGCCGGCACGGCCCGGCTGGAGCTGCGGCTGCCCACCTACAACTGCCTGGCCGCCGAGGCCCCGGCCGACCCGGTCGCCGCCGGGTGCACCGCCACGCCCGTCGAGCACGCCGTCGTCGAGGGTGAGGACCTGGTCGTCTCCCGCGACGGCGAGCGGTGGACCGTGCGCGGGCGCGCCCCGACGGTCCTCCGGCCGGGCGGCTCGGCCCCGGAGCCGACCGGCCGGGTCTACCCGCTGGAGCTCACCCTCGTGCCCCAGGGCGCACCGGCTGCCGACAGCGCCCGGGCCGCCACCGGGGAGCTGCGCCTCGGCACGGGCAGCGCCCCGCTCCTGCCCGAGCGCAGCCGGGTCCACCTCCCCGGCTGAGCCTCAACGGGGCCAGCGCCGCACCGGCACGGAGAGGGTGCTCACCGGTGCGCCCATCACCGTGCGGGGACCGCCGTCGCCGTCGATGCCCCACCACGGCCAGCGGTTCCCGCCGTCGACGAGGGTGAGCAGCCCGGCACGCGGCCGGTCGCCCTCGGCGACGACCGCCACCTCCAGGCGGCCGACGGCCGCGTGCAGCCGGGCCGCGGCCCGCAGGAACTCCCGCGCCCGCCGATCGGGCGCGGCGGCGAGGAACGCGGGGAGCCAGCGCTCGAGGTGCCGGTGGTCGTGCGTGCGCTCCACGAGCCCGGCCCGGTCGAGCGCGTCGACCAGCAGCGCGGTGCGGGCGTTGGCCAGGACGGCGGTGGGCAGCCGGGCAGCCAGCGCGCGGGCGGTGGGATCACCCAGGGGGAGCCCGGTCAGGTGCAGCGCCCAGGGCCCGCGCAGCGAGCCCAGGAGGCCGAGCACCCCTTCGGCGAGGTGCCCGGCGGCCTCGTCGTCACGGGCCAGCAGGCGCGCGGTGGGGCGGCCACCGGGCAGCGGCCGGGTCGCCTGGCCCAGCACGGTCACCTGGGTGAGCACCCCGCGCCGGCGCAGCTCCAGGAAGGCGGCGGCGCGCGGCGTGCCGTCGCTGTGCCCCGGGACGACGACGGCGGCGGGGCGGGTCGGCAGCGGGCGCGCGGCGCCGTGGTTGAGCACCGCGGTCAGCCACGGCGCGCGGGCGGTCAGCGGCGCAGCCAGCGCCTCCGCCAGCGGCTCCGCGGCCCGGACCTCGTGGACCACGTGCGCTCGACCGAGGGCGACGCGGGCGACCATGCCCGAACAGAACCACAGCCGCCGGCGAGGGGCGCCGGCGGCTGGGGTGAGAGTGCTGGATCGGCCCCTGCAGGGACCCGCCGCGAGCTCGCGAGCGGTGGGGAGCAGGGGGTCCTTAGACCGCTCGGCGGCGGAGCCGGCGTCGTTCGCGCTCGGAGAGGCCACCCCAGATGCCGAAGCGCTCGTCGTTGGCCAGCGCGTACTCGAGGCACTCGGCCTTGACCTCGCAGCCGGTGCAGATCTTCTTCGCCTCGCGGGTGGAGCCGCCCTTCTCGGGGAAGAACGCCTCGGGGTCGGTCTCGGCGCACAGCGCCTGCTCCTGCCAGGACTGGGTGTCCGGCTCCAGCCCGAAGCCGAGGAAGCCGACGAACGGCTGCCCCGTCCCCTGGCCCACGGCCTGGCCCGTGGCATGCCCGGTGACCGGCAGCCGGTCGGCCGACCGCTCCGACCCGTTGACGTAGTCGCTCAACCACGACACCTCTGCCATGACGGTGCGTCCCCTCTCGCTCTCGTCCCGGTGCGCGGCCGGCAGGACGTTCCCGGGCCGATCAGCACTCGTTGACACCGCCGGAATTACACGCGTGTCGTTGCCCAGGCGTCAACTTCGCCCGGTGTAAGCGACACGCCACACCAGCCCCATCCGTCACGGGGCCTTCGTCACATCTCGTGGTAGCCCTCGACACGCCCGGCGAACAGTCGACAAGTGCTCATCGGGCACCATGCGTTTCGTGCAGATCGTCGTGCTGGCAGGTGGGACCGGAGGGGCTCGATTTCTGCGCGGGGTCCGCGCCGCGGCCCCCGAGGCGGAGATCACGGCCGTGGTCAACACCGGGGACGACGTGACGCTGCACGGGCTGCGCATCTGCCCGGACCTGGACACGGTCGTCTACACCCTCGGCGGCGGCATCGACGAGGAGCGCGGCTGGGGCCGGGCCGGCGAGTCGTGGACGGTCAAGGAGGAACTCGCCGCCTACGGCGCCGACCCCGCCTGGTTCGGCCTCGGTGACCGCGATCTGGCCACGCACCTGATCCGCACCCGGATGCTCGACGCCGGCTACCCGCTCTCGCAGGTCACGGCGGCGCTCGCGGAACGCTGGCGGCCCGGGGTGACCGTGCTGCCGATGAGCGACCAGCGGGTGGAGACCCACGTCGTCGTCACCGACCCCGAGGACGGCCGGTCGCGCGCGATCCACTTCCAGGAGTGGTGGGTGCGCCACGGGGCCGGGCTCGACCCCTCGGCCTTCGTCCAGGTGGGCGTGGACGGTGCCCGCCCCGCACCCGGCGTCGTGGAGGCGTTCGCCTCCGCCGACGCCGTCCTGCTCGCCCCCTCCAACCCCGTGGTCTCGATCGGCACGGTCCTCGGCGTGCCCGGGCTGCGCGACGCCCTGCGGTCCTCACCGGCCCGGATCGCCGGGGTCTCGCCGATCGTGGGCGGCGCGGTCGTGCGCGGCATGGCCGACCGCTGCCTGCCCGTGCTGGGCATCGAGGTGAGCGCCGAGGGGGTCGGCCGGCACTACGGCGCCCGCGCCGACGGTGGGCTGCTCGACGCCTGGCTGGTCGCCGAGGACGACCCCGCCGACGTGCCCGGCGTCGACGTCCGGCGGCTGCCGCTGCTCATGTCCACCCCCGAGGCCACCACGGCCCTGGCCCGCGCCGCGCTCGATGCCTGTGCCTGAAGAAGGACCCCGTCCTCCGCACGGCTCGCACGATCGCCGCGCGCCTCTGGACGGGGCCGTGCCATCCGGTGTCTCGATCCACCCGGTCGCCGGGCTGCCGGAGTTCGCCGCCGGTGACGACCTGGCCGCGGCCATCGCGCGCGCCGCGCCCTGGCTCGCCGACGGCGACGTCGTCGTGGTCACCTCCAAGGTGGTCTCGAAGGTGGAGGGCCGACTGGTCCGCCTGGAGCCCGGGACCGACCGGGAGGCCGCCCGCCAGCGGGCGATCGATGCGGAGACGGTGCGGGTGGTCGCCCGCCGCGGGCCGCTGAAGATCGTGCAGACCCGGCAGGGCTGGGTCGTCGCCGCCGCCGGCATCGACGCCTCGAACGTCTCCGCCGACTCGCTGGTCCTGCTGCCCGAGGACGCCGACGCCTCCGCCCGGCGGCTGCGGGCCCGGCTGCGGGAGCTGGCCGGGGTGGAGGTCGCGGTGGTGGTCAGCGACACCTTCGGCCGGACCTGGCGCGAGGGGCTCACCGACGTCGCGGTCGGGGCCGCCGGGATCGTCGCGCTCGAGGACCTCCGCGGGGCGTTGGACGCCCACGGCAACCGGCTGGAGACCACCCGGGTCGCCGTCGTCGACGAGCTCGCCTCCGCCGCGGACCTGGTGAAGGGCAAGCTGGCCGGCGTTCCGGTCGCGGTCGTCCGCGGGCTGCCGGCGCGACGGCCGGCCGACGACGCCGACGAGGGCACGCGGCCGCTGGTGCGGCTGCCCGGCGAGGACCTCTTCCCCTACGGGTCGCGCGACGTGGTGGCGTCCCGCTCCCCCGCGACCGACCTCGTGCCCCGGCCCGGCGAGCTCGGCGCCGTCGCAGAGGCGTTCCGCGTCGCGGCCGCCGCCCTCCCGGAGTTCCCGGTCGTGCTGCGCCACGGCGGCGACGGCGACGGCGTCGTCGACCTCCACCTCTCCGACACCGTCACCCTCACCACCGCGCTGAACGTCGGCGCGGTGATCGGCGCCGCGCTCGTGCAGCTGCACGCCATGGGCTGGTCGACGCGGTGGGAGCCGGTCGGCTCCCCCGGAGGAACCTCACTCGTCGGGAGGCTGTGGCTGGGCGGTCCGGCGCTGTAGAGCCGGAGCGCTCGGTACGGTTCGTCCCCATGCGCGGGATCATCCTGGCCGGTGGCACGGGGAGCCGTCTGTTCCCCATCACCCAGGCGGTGAGCAAGCAGCTCATGCCGGTCTACGACAAACCGATGATCTACTACCCGCTCTCCACGCTGATGATGGCGGGGATCCGCGAGGTGCTGGTCATCACGACCCCGGCGGACCAGGCGGCGTTCCGCGCCCTCCTCGGTGACGGCAGCCGGCTGGGCATGCGGATCGAGTACGCGGCCCAGCCGCGACCCGAGGGCCTGGCCCAGGCGTTCCTCATCGGGGCGGAGTTCCTCGGCGGCGAGGCCGCGGCCCTGGTCCTCGGCGACAACATCTTCTACGGCGCCGGCCTGGGCACCGCGCTGTCCCGGCTGCCCGTGCCCGCCGGTGGGCACGTGTTCGCCTACCACGTGGCCAATCCGCGGGACTACGGCGTCGTGGAGTTCGACGACGCCGGCCGGGTGCTCTCGATCGAGGAGAAGCCGGTGCGCCCGAAGAGCGCCTACGCCGTCCCCGGGCTGTACTTCTACGCCGGGGACGTCGTCGAGGTGGCCCGCGGCATCACCCCGAGCGCGCGGGGCGAGCTGGAGATCACCGCGGTCAACGAGCACTACCTGCGGGAGGGCCGGCTGACCGTCACCTCGCTGGACCGCGGCACCGCCTGGCTGGACACCGGCACCTTCGCCTCGCTGCGCCAGGCGACCGAGTTCGTCTCCGTGGTCGAGGAGCGCCAGGGCCTGAAGATCGGCTGCATCGAGGAGGTGGCCTGGCGCAACGGCTGGCTGGACGACGAGGGGCTGCGCGCCATCGCCGAGCCGCTGGGGAAGAGCGGCTACGGCGCCTACCTGCTCGGCCTGCTCGCCGAGCGCTAACGGCGCCGGTTGTCCACCGGGGCGAACCGGGGCCCGCGCCGCGGCCGCCGGGGGCCGCCGGCCAGCAGCAGGCGCACCACCCGCTGCCGGTGCCCCCGCCACGGCTCCAGCAGCTCGAGCATGCCCTCGTCGTCGGTGTTCCGGCGGCCGGTGAGCGCGTAGCCCACCAGGTTCTTCAGGTGGTAGTCACCCACGCTGACGGCGTCCGGGTCACCGTGGACCCGCTGCGCCACCTCGGCCGCCGTCCAGATGCCGATGCCGGGGATCGAGCGCAGGCGCTGCTGCAGACCGCCGGAGTCCCCGGCCCGCTCGGGCTCCAGGGCGGCGGCCACCGTCGCGGCGGCGCGCAGCGCCCGGCGGCGCGCACCGTCGAGCCCGCAGCGGTGCCACTCCCAGTCGGTCACCTCGAGCACGCGCTGCGCCGAGGGCACCACGCGCATCCCCTCGGGTGCGGGGCCGGGCGCGGGCTCGCCCGCCAGCCGGAGCAGCTCCCGCCACACCCGGTGGGCCTCGACGACGGTCACCTTCTGCTCCAGCACCGCCGGGACGAGCGCGTCCCAGGTGCGACCGGTCCGCCCCAGCCGCAGCCACGGCGTCGTGCGGTGCAGCTCGGCCACCGTCGGGTGCTCGCCGGGGCGGAACTGCTCGGGGCGGTCGGCGGCGCCCAGCCACTCGGGCACGGCGACCCCCGCGCACTCCGCACCGGGGCCCCACGCGCTGATGGCCACCCCCGCGGCCGTGCGGACCAGCCGCACCGTGGCCGCGCCCGCCGGGGTCGACGTCGTGCGCCAGAACCCGGTGTCGGCCAGCCGCAGCGCGGGGTCGCCCGGCCCGCGGCGGTGCGGAGCCAGGGTCCGGCCCACGTCGAGGGGCCAGTCCGGCGTCCACACCGCCGCGTAGGCGGGGGCGTCCAGGGCGGTGCTCAGCAGGTGCTCCGGGGGGAAGGTCAGCGGGGTGCCATGCGCAGCGCGCCGTCCATCCGGACGACCTCGCCGTTGAGGTAGCCGTTCTCGACGATCGCGAGCGCCAGCTCGGCGAAGTCGGCCGGGCGGCCGAGCCGCTTGGGGAAGGGTATGCCCGCCGAGAGGGCGGCCCGCGCCTCCTCGGGGAGTGAGCCCAGCAGGGGCGTGTCCACCAGCCCGGGGGCGATGGTGCAGACGCGGACGCCCACGCTGGACAGGTCGCGGGCCGCGGGCAGGGTCATGCCGACGACACCGCCCTTCGACGCCGAGTACGCCAGCTGGCCGATCTGGCCGTCGAAGGCGGCGATGGAGGCGGTGTTGACGACGACGCCGCGCTCGCCCTCCTCCCCCGGCTCGGTCTGCGACATCGCCGCCGCGGCCAGGCGCAGGACGTTGAACGTGCCGACCAGGTTGACGGCCAGCACCTTCTGGAACCCGCCGAGTTCGTGCGGCTCGCCGTTGCGGCCCACCGTGCGCTGGGCCAGCCCGATGCCGGCGCAGCTGACCGCGATCCGCAGCGGGCGGTCCTTGCCGGTGGCCTCGGCGACCGCGGCCTGCACCGAGGCCTCGTCGGTCACGTCTGTGCGGACGAACGTGGTGTGCCCGCCCAGCTCGGCGGCGAGCGCCTGCCCGCGCTCCTCGTTCAGGTCCATGATGGTGACCGCGGCCCCACGGGCGGCCAGCGCCCGGGTGGTGGCCTCCCCGAGCCCGGAGGCGCCCCCGCTGACCACTGCTGCGACGTCGAAGTTCTTCATGCCCCGCAGCCAATCACGAGCTCAGGCGAAACGGCCGCCGTGGCTCTCCTGCACCGCGGCGAGCAGCTGCTTCACCCGCTCGGCGTCGGCGACCGGGCAGACCATGGTGACGTCGGCGGTGTGCACCACGACGCTGTCCCGCACGCCCACGAGGGCGACCAGGTGCCGCGGGTCGTCGCTGAACACGATGTTCCCCGCCCCGTCGAGCACGACGGCGAGGCCGCGGACGGCGTTGCCCGCGCCGTCGTGGTCCAGCGTGTGCGCCAGCGCCGGCCACGAGCCGACGTCCAGCCAGGCCACGTCCAGGTCGACCACGAGCACCCGTCCGGGCTCGGCGGCGGCCGGCTCGAGGACGGCGTAGTCGACGCTGATCTTCGGCAGGGTCGGGAAGACGTCGGCCAGCACCGCGTCCCGGCCCGGCCCGGCGGGCGCCGCGACGATCCGGGCGAGCCCCTCCGCCGACGCGGGGAGGTGGTCGGCCAGGGCGTCGAGCACCGTGCGGGCGCGCCAGACGAACATGCCCGAGTTCCACAGGTACTGCCCGGACGCCAGGTACTGCTCGGCGGTGGCGCGGTCGGGCTTCTCCCGGAACGACGCCGCCTCGGCCACGCCCGGCTGCCCGGTGGGCGCGCCACGCTGCACGTAGCCGAACCCGGTGGCCGGCGCGGTGGGCCGGATGCCGAGGGTGACCAGCGACCGGGGGCGGGTGGCGAGGGCGTCGTAGGCGGTGCGCAGCGCGTCGGCGAAGCGCTCCACCGGCCGGATCACGTGGTCGGCGCTGACGACGGCGAGCTCGGCGTCCGGGTCGACGTCCGCGACCAGCGCCGCCGTCAGCCCGACGGCGTTCGCGGTGTCGCGGGCGACCGGCTCGAGCACCAGCCGGTCGGCCCGCAGCTCCGGCAGCGCGGCCCGGACCTGCCCGGCGTAACGGGCCGCGGTGCACACCCAGATGCGCTCCGCGGGCAGCACCGCGCGCAGCCGGTCCCAGGCCTCCGCCAGCAGGCTCCGCGGCGCACCGTCCGGGCCGGCGACGACGTCGAGCAGCTGCTTGGGCCGGCCTTCCCGCGACAACGGCCACAGCCGCGTGCCCGAGCCGCCGGCCATGATCACCGCGTGGCGCACGTCAGCCCCCCTCGGCGCCGGTGCGCCGCGGGTCGGGCACGGCTGCCAGGTCGCGGGCCCGGCGCTGGAACCGGGCGCCGGCCGCGACGCGCCCGCTGGCGTAGGAGACCAGCATCCGGCCGCCGAGACCGGCGCGGAGGGCGGCGCGCAGCGGGGCGTGCCGCCGGCGTGGGTACTGCCCGGAGAGGTACCGCAGCGCGCTGGTGTGGTGCACCCGCTGCATCCGGTGCGGCTCCCGCCGGGTCGCGTGCCCGCCCTCGTGCTCGACGACGGCCGTGGGCACGTAGACGTGCAGCCACCCGGCGCGGGTGAGCCGCTCCGCGAGGTCGACGTCCTCGAAGTACATGAAGTAGCCGGGGTCGAACCCGCCCACCGACCAGAACGCCTCGAGGTCGACGAGCAGGCAGGAGCCGCTGAGCCAGCCGGCGGGCCGCTCCCGGGGGGCTTCGCGCTCGCGCCGGTAGCGGGCGGTCCACGGGTTGCCCGGCCAGGCCCAGCCCAGCAGGGCGTGCCCCGCGCCGGTGGACAGCCGCGGCAGGTCGCGGGCCGAGGGGTACAGCTCACCCGCCGGCGTCATGATCGCCGGCCCGAGCGTGGCCGCCCGCGGCCAGCGGTCGGCCGCGGCGAGCAGTTCGTCCACCGACCCGGGCGAGAAGCGCAGGTCGGGGTTGGCGATCAGCGCCCGTCCGCTGCGGGCGTCGGCGAGCCCGGCGTTCGCCGCTGCCCCGTAGCCGATGTTCCCGCCGGTGCGCAGCACGCGTACGTGCGGGTACCGGGCCGCGGCGCGCTCCGGTGCCCCGTCGGTCGAGCCGTTGTCGGCCAGCACCACCTCGACCGGCCGTGTGATGGCACCCGCCAGCGACGCCACGAAGTCCTCGAGCGCCGCGCCCGGCGAGTAGGTGACGGCGACGACGCGCAGGGGCGACGAGCCGGAGGCAGACGACACGGAGGACCACCCTAGGCACTGACCGCGGGCGAGCGCGGATGCGCGCCGCGGAGCGGTCTCCGGGGTGCGTGTGGTCAGTGTGACGGAACGGGTCGCTACGGCCGGGAAACCGCCGCTCCGTGGTCGTGCCCCTCCGGACCGACAGGTACCGTCGAGACCCGTGACCACCACAGGACCTGACCTCGTCGTCGTCGGCTCCGGCTTCTTCGGCCTCACCGTCGCAGAGCGGGTGGCCAGCCAGCTCGACAAGCGAGTGCTGGTCATCGACCGCCGCGACCACATCGGCGGCAACGCCTACTCCGCGCCCGAGCCGGAGACCGGCATCGAGGTGCACGTCTACGGCGCCCACCTGTTCCACACGTCCAACGAGCGGGTCTGGCAGTACGTCAACCGGTTCACCGAGTTCACGAACTACCAGCACAAGGTCTACTCGATCTACCAGGGCCAGACCTACTCCCTCCCGATGAACCTGGCCACCATCTGCCAGTACTTCGGCAAGAGCTTCTCCCCCTCCGAGGCGCGGGCCCTCGTGGCGGAGCAGGCCGGCGAGTTCGACACCGGCGAGGCGAAGAACCTCGAGGAGAAGGCGATCTCGCTGATCGGCCGCCCGCTGTACGAGGCGTTCATCCGCGGCTACACGAAGAAGCAGTGGCAGACCGACCCGACCGAGCTGCCCGCCGCCGTCATCGCCCGTCTGCCGGTGCGGTACACCTTCGACAACCGGTACTTCAACGACGCGTACGAGGGCCTGCCCAAGGACGGGTACACGGCCTGGCTCCAGCGGATGGCCGACCACCCGAACATCGAGGTGCGGCTGAACACCGACTACTTCGACGTCCGCGACGAGCTGCCCCGTGACGTCCCCACCGTGTTCACCGGGCCGATCGACAAGTACTTCGACTACGAGGCCGGGGAACTGGGCTGGCGGACGCTGGACTTCGAGACCGAGGTCCTCCCGATCGGCGACTTCCAGGGCACCTCCGTCATGAACTACGCCGACGAGGACGTCCCCTTCACCCGGATCCACGAGTTCCGCCACTTCCACCCCGAGCGGGACTACCCCACGGACAAGACCGTGGTCGTGCGGGAGTTCTCACGGTTCGCGCAGACCGGCGACGAGCCCTACTACCCGATCAACACCCCCGAGGACCGCGCCAAGCTGGAGCGCTACCGCGAGCTCGCGGCCAAGGAGGCCGCCGAGAAGCGCGTTCTCTTCGGCGGTCGGCTGGGCACCTACAAGTACCTGGACATGCACATGGCCATCGGGTCGGCGCTGACCATGTTCGACAACCGCATCCGCCCCTTCTTCGACCAGGGCGGCGCCCTCGACGGCCGCCTGGAGGACTGAGCACCACATGACGACAACACATCAGACGGTGTCCCCGGAGCGGGTCAGCGAACCGACCGCCGCGGATCTGGCCGAGGGCAAGGCCGTCACGCTCCTCCAGCGCGTCATCATGCCGCGCCCGGGTGACCCGCTGAAGGTCCGCAGCCTCTACGTCGACGAGGAGCGGAACAAGCGGGTCAAGTCCACCACCCGCTCGGACGCGACCGTGGCCGCGGGCAGCGAGGTCTCCTTCGCGACCTACTTCAACGCCTTCCCGGCGAGCTACTGGCGCCGCTGGACGGTCCTGGAGCAGGTCATCCTGCGCATGCGGCTCTCCGGCCCCGGCCGCGTCGACGTCTACCGCTCCAAGGCCGACGGCAGCATCATCCACGTCACCGGCACGACGACCACGGGCGAGGACCGGGCGCTCGAGTTCGAGCTGGAGCTCACCCCGTTCGAGGACGGCGGCTGGTACTGGTTCGACGTCACCGCCGACGACGCGCCGGTGACGGTGCACGAGGCCGACTGGTCCGCCGCGCGCGAGCCGGCCCACGAGACGCGCCTGTCGATCGGCATCTGCACCTTCAACCGGCCCGACGACTGTGTCTCCGCGCTCGCCGCGCTCGCCGGCGACCCCGTCGTCGACGGGCTGATCTCGCGCGTCATCGTCGCCGACCAGGGCACCAAGAAGGTCCGCGACGCGGGCGGCTTCGCCGACGCGGCCGCCGCCCTGGGCGACCGGCTGCTGCTGGTCGAGCAGCCCAACCTCGGCGGCAGCGGCGGGTTCTCCCGCACCATGCACGAGGCGCTGACCTCCACGGACGCGACGCACCACATCCTGCTCGACGACGACGTGCAGCTCGAACCCGACAGCATCGCGCGGATGTTCGCCTTCGCCCGCTTCACCAAGAAGCCGATGCTGGTGGGCGGCCAGATGCTGGCCCTGCAGGACCGCTCGGTGCTGCACACCATGGGCGAGGTCGTCGCGCCGGACAAGTTCTTCTGGCGTGCGGCACCCAACACCGAGTACGCCCACGACTTCGCCAGGCGGAGCCTGCGGTCGACTCCCGCCCTGCACCGGCGGATCGACGTGGACTACACCGGGTGGTGGATGTGCCTGATCCCGCGCCAGGTCATGCAGGAGCTGGGCTTCGCTCTGCCGGTCTTCATCAAGTGGGACGACGCCGAGTACGGCATCCGCGCCGGAGAGCACGGCTACCCGACCGCGACGCTGCCGGGCGCGGCGGTGTGGCACCTGTCCTGGAGCGACAAGGACGACACCGCGGGGTGGCAGGCCTACTTCCACACCCGGAACCGGCTGGTCGCCGCGGCGCTGCACAGCCAGTACAAGCGGGGTGGCACGCTGCTGCGGGACACCTTCAAGTTCGACCTGAAGTTCCTGATCATGCTGCAGTACGCCACCGCGGCGCTGCACCACCGGGCGTACGACGACTTCCTCGCCGGCCCCGACCGGCTCTTCCCGCTGCTGCCCACGGCCCTGCCGACGGCGCTGCGGCACCAGGGCGACTACCCCGACGGCCAGGTCATCGGCTCCTCGTCCGACCTGCCCCTGCCCTCGATGAGCCCGACGAAGGCCGAGCGGTTCATGAAGCCGCCGACGACGCCGACGACCATCACCCGCACCCTGGCCGCGGCGCTCGCCCACAACCTGCGCAGGCCGAAGCCGGACGCCGCCGAGCGCCCGCAGATGAACATCTCGGCGCAGGACGCCCGCTGGTTCCTGCTCGCCCGGCTCGACAGCGCGACGGTCGGGACCGCGGACGGTCGCGGGGTCACCTTCCGCCGCCGGGAGCCGGGGACGTTCTGGCAGATGCTGCGGCACTCGATCCGGGTGCACGTCAAGCTCTACCGCGAGTTCCCCCGGCTGTCCAAGCAGTACCGGGCGCACATGGAGCAGCTGACCAGCCAGCAGAGCTGGTCGAAGGCGTTCGACGGGGAGTTCACGCCGGGCGCGTGAGCTCCTCCCGCCGGCCGGCCCGGGTGAGGCGGCGCCATTCGCGCCACCCACCCGGGTCGCGGCGCGACACCAGGAAGAACCAGCCGAAGCGCACGGTCTCCAGCGGGCGCAGCCAGCGCATCCCAGGCTGAGCCATCAGGTACCCGCGGTTGCGGTAGGTGAAGTACCGCTTGACCTCGTTGCCCGGGTACTGCGCGGAGAGCTTCCCGCGCAGGATGGGGACGAACTCCGTCGTTCCCTCGGGGTGCAGGTAGGCCGCGGCGGTGCAGGTGCCGAACGGCAGCCCCGAGCGGAGCAGGCGACGGTGGATCTCCGTCTCGTCGCCGCGGAAGAACAGCCGGTAGTCGGGCACGCCCACCACGTCCAGCGCCTCGGCCCGGAACAGCGCGCCGTTGAAGAGCGAGGCGTAGCGGGGCAGCACCTCGATGCCGTCGAAGTCGCTGCGGCGGCGTCGCCACCGCAGCCCCCGGCGCAGCGGGAACGCCAGCCTCTCCGGGTCGGCGAGGTCGGTCACCAACGGCGACACCTCGGCCAGCCCGTGCTCGTGAGCCGTGGTCATCAGCGTGTCCAGCACGGTGCCGTCCGCCGGGCGGCCGTCGTCGTCGGCGCACCACACCCAGTCGGCCCCCAGCGCCAGGGCGTGCAGCATGCCGAGCGCGAAGCCGCCGGCCCCGCCCAGGTTGCGCTCGCTGGGCAGGTAGGTCGCCGGCAGCCCGCTGGCGCGCACGACCTCCGCCACGGCCCGGTCGGGCCCGTTGTCGACGACCACGACGTGGTCGACCGGCCGGCGCTGGCCCGCCAGCGCGGCCAGGCTCTCGGCCAGCAGCTCGGGCCGGTGCCGCGTGACGACGACGGCGACGACCTTCTCCGTCCCGGACCCGGCCGTCATGCCCGCTGCCCCTTGTAGGCCCGCAGGACGTCGTCCAGCTGCCCCTGCTGCTTGATCTGGCCGTGCTCCATCCAGATCGCGGTGTCGCAGAGCTCGCGGAGGAACTCGTCGGAGTGCGAGGCGAAGACCAGCAGACCGGAACGCTCCACCAGCTGCACCAGCCGCTGCTTGCTCTTCTCCAGGAAGGCCGCGTCCACCGCACCGATGCCCTCGTCGAGCAGCAGGATCTCCGGGTCGATGCTCGTGACGACCCCGAGAGCCAGGCGCACCCGCATACCAGTGGAGTACGTGCGCAGCGGCATGCGGAGGAAGTCGCCGAGCTCGGTGAAGTCGGCGATGTCGTCGACCCGGGCCTCCATCTGCTTGCGCGTCATGCCCAGGAAGAGGCCGCGGACCATGATGTTCTCGAGCCCGGAGATCTCCGGGTCCATGCCTACCCCGAGGTCGAAGACCGGCGCCACGCGCCCCCGGACCTCGGCGACACCGCGGGTCGGTTCGTAGATGCCCGACAGCAGTCGCAGCAGGGTGGACTTGCCGGCCCCGTTGTGGCCGACGAGCCCGACGCGGGCGCCGTGCTCGAGGGTGACGGTGATGTCGCGGAGGGCCTCGATGACGGGCACCTTGGCGGCGCTGTCGATGTGCCCGCCGACCACGCCCATGACGGTGTTCTTCAGCGACCGGCTCTTCGCGTCGAAGATCGGGAAGTCGACGCAGGCGTCCTTCGTGACGATGCTGACCGGGCCGGGTTTGATCTGGGACACGCTCACACCCAATAGGAGACGCGGGACCGGTAGCGGCGCAGCACGAACATCGTCAGCGCCCAGCCGACCACGGTGATGGCGAGGACGACCAGCCAGTACCGCAGCTGCTGGTCCTGACCGAGCAGCGGACGGCGGACGATCTCGAGAAAGTGCAGGAAGGGGTTGAACTCGGCCAGCCTGGCCCGCTCGGCGATGGCGGGGTTGGGGCTGTTGATCAGCTCGTCGTAGATCCAGACGATCGGCGTGAGGAAGAACATCAGCTGGACGATGCTCTGGGTGATCGGCAGGATGTCGCGGAACCGCGCCGTGACGACGCCGACGGCGAGGGCGACCCAGGCGCCGTTGAGGGCGAGCAGCACGAAGGCCGGCACGACGGCGAGCACCGTCCAGTGCAGCGGCTGCGGGAAGAACAGCAGCATGATCAGGTAGACGATCAGGTTGTGGGCGAGGAAGAGCGTCTGCCGCCAGATCAGCCGGTACACGTGGGTGGACAGCGGTGCCGGGAGGTGCTTGATCAGGCCCTCGTTGGCGATGAACACCTCCGACCCCTCGGTGATGCAGCCGCTGATGAAGCCCCACACGATGAAGCCCACGAGCACGTGCGGCAGCAACCGCTCCAGCGGGATGTCGAACAGCCCCGAGTAGAGGATCCCGAGCGCGACGGCCGTGACGGCCATGCTGATGGTGATCCAGACCGGCCCGAGGACCGAGCGCCGGTAGCGCTGCCGGATGTCCTGCCAACCGAGGTAGCCCCACAGCGGCCGCTGCTCCCACCCGCGCCGGAGATCGGCAACGGCGGCAGACAGAGTCCGCCCGGTCGGTTGTGCCACTGTCACGAGCAGTCACGGTACCTGCGCACCGGAGCGGAACGGCGTCGGCTCGCGAGGCCGACGGGACCTGTTCGTCACACCCGTCCCGCCGGCCCCGCGCCTGTCGCTACGGCGCCGTGAGCACCCCGTTCTGGAACTCGGCCCGCTGCTGCGCCCCCACGACGACGGTGTCGGAGATCGGGTACCCCAGCGGCCCGGTCGTGCCGCCCTGCGCGAGGTAGGCGGCGTTCAGCTCGGTCCTCAGCACCCGCGCCTGGGTGGTTGCGGACCAGTAGATGGTGCCGCCCTGGAAAGAAGTCTGGTAGCCCTGACCGCCCGGCGCGGGGGCGTCGCTGGTCGTCGGGAAGCCCAGGTAGCCACCCGTTCCGCCCGCCTGCTTCCAGGTGTACAGGATCGCGCCCCGCACCACCTGCGCACCGGTCTGCGCCGACCAGTGGATCTCCCCACCCTGGAACGGCGTCATGTAGCCACGCCGATCCGCCGTCGGCTGATCGTCCCCGGTCGGGTACCCCAGCGCAGCCGGACCACCGGCCGCCTTGTACGCGGCCAGGATCGCGCCCCGCACCACCTTCGTCCCCGTGCTCGGCCCCCAGTACAGCGAGCCGCTCTGGAACTCCACCACGTACCCACCGCGCCCGGCCGGGGCATCGCTGGTCGTCGGGAAGCCCAGGTAGCCACCCGAACCGCCGGCCCGCTTCCAGGTGTCCAGGATCGCGCCCCGCACCACCTGCGCACCGGTCTGCGCCGACCAGTGGATCTCCCCACCCTGGAACGGCGTCATGTAGCCACGCCGATCCGCCGTCGGCTGATCGTCCCCGGTCGGGTACCCCAGC